>JANMJI010000383.1:0-30673 GCA_031371275.1 Betaproteobacteria bacterium | reverse complement strand
GGTCAACGAATTGCGCCACCTGGCCGACGCCGACCCGGCGCTGACCGACACCACCTTGATGGTCCACCCGCAGACGCTGGCTGACTTTCTGGACTTCAACGACTTTCTGCAACAGGCCGACGCCGCGCTGGAACAACTGGGCCTGGAAGGTGTGCTGCAAATCGCGGCCTTTCACCCGCGGTTTCAGTTTGCAGGCACTGGGGCTGACGATGTCGGCAACTTCAGCAACCGTTCGCCCTTCCCGACATTGCATTTGCTGCGTGAAGAAAGCATTGACCGCGCGGTGGACGCTTTTCCGCAAGCCGAGGCGATTTACGAACGCAACATCGAGACGCTGCAAGCGCTGGGTGTTAAAGGCTGGCAGCGTTTGTTTCCGCAGCGTTGACAGCCATTGATTCATTGAAACTGACGCAGGCGCAGGATGCCCACTCAAAATTTTGCCGGCAGAACTCATCAGGCATTGCACGCTGGAACGCCTCGACTGGAATGACACAGATGGAACGTTAGTTCTAACCGAAAAATCTCTGCGGAAACATCGGTTCCCTCCGGCTGCGGCAGCTTGACAGGACGAGTCTCGCAGTCCATCCTGAATTGTTCGCTTGGGCACCGAATCGGGGCCCTTGGACTTGAAGGAGGAACGTTTTATGAGCAGTGCCAACCGCAACGGCGCCCAAGCGCGGCGCGCAGCCGGTCCGATCAGAGCCGTTCTCGGCGTTCTGGTCGCCACCTGCCTGTCCCTGGCTGTGGGCGCCGTGCATGCAGACCTGGTTTATCAGCAGAACTTCAACGGTTTGACGGCCGGCCACACGCAGCCGGTTCCCGGTGCCCCAGGCCAGGACGGCTGGTACAGCGCCTTGGCCGTGGGCAGTGGGTTCGGGGAAATCCAGGGCGGCATTGCCAATGCCGGACAGGCGCTGCACGAGTTCACGCCGATCAGCAACCCACCCGGTGTGCAGACCATCGACCGCAAGGACTTCGCCGTCGTCGATATCCGCGGCGCACCTTTAGTCAACCTGAGTTTTGACTTCTATGCCCACAGCAGCGATCTGGGCGCGGTAAACAATTTCCTCGCCGCGTTTGAGATCAGAGGCGGTCCAAGTCCCGGGTTCCAGATTCTGGGCGTCGATCTGCGTGCGGGCAACGGCACCGCGAAACGTTTGACTGGCTTGAGCGTCAGCTTGGTTGCCTACAACGGCGTCGACAACAATCTGCCGATCCCGCTGACCGTCGGCCAGGCGCTCGCGTTCGACACTTGGCACCGGGCATCGGTCTCCATCAATCAGGCTCAGGATCGATACCTAGCGGTCACCGTCGATGGGCAGACCCAGGATCTGTCCGCTTTCGTTCCCGTGCGGACATTCGCAAATGGGCAATCGCTGCGCGGTCAACGGATTGAGAACCTCGTCGCCAGCATCATCCCGGACAAGCTCGGGGGTACGCAGACGAACGACGATGTCTACTGGGACAACGTTCAGGTCACTGCGTTGACGGTGCCTGAGCCTTCAAGCGCGGCAATGTTTGGACTGGGTTTGGTGGCTTTGTGTGGGCTGGCTCGATTCGCGCGCGCCAGAGGTCGGAACATCGGTTGACGCCTGCCCCGCTGGCATCTTCGCTGTCGCCCTTCCGCAGCCAAATGAAGAAGGTCTGCGCCGTCGGCTTGCCTCGAACGTTATTTTTACTCCAGCAACCGCAGTGCCAACAGCCCGGCCAGCCCCAGCATCACAACGCCGATCAGCGCGTCCAGCACCTGCCAGGCGCGGGGTTTTTCGAACAACGGCGCCAGCCAGCGGGCGCCGTAACCCAACGCGGTAAACCAGACCCCGCTGGACAAGGCCGCGCCGGCCGCAAACCACCAGCGGTAGGCGCCTTGCTGCGCACCCACGCTGCCCACCAGCACCACGGTGTCCAGGTAGACATGCGGGTTCAGCAGCGTGAAGGCGGCGGCCTGGGCCAGGGCTTGCGGCAGCGTCAGCGCGGCGTTGCGTTGGTCGGCATGCAGCGCCGCCGGATGCAACGCGCGGCGCAAAGCCTGCACGCCGTAGACGCTGAGAAAAGCCACGCCGCCGGCCGTCAGCGCCCAGGCCAGGCCCGGGCGTTGGCCCAGCACCTGCGCCAAACCGGCCACGCCAGCGGCCATCAGCAGCGCGTCGGCGGCGGCGCACAGCAGCACGATGGCGCCGACATGTTCACGCCGCAGGCCCTGGCGCAATACAAAGGCGTTTTGCGCGCCGATGGCGATGATGAGCGTGGCGCCCAGCGCCAGGCCGGTGGCGGCAGCGGCCAGCTCGGCACTCAAGAGCGGGCTCAACGCCATGCCGGCCCCCGTAGACTTCGCCGCCCTGCCCCGTTCGCCTGGAGCGCCCGCATGAAAGTCGCAATGAAAGTCTGCATCGTTGGCCTGGGCGCCATTGGCGGCCTGTTTGCCGGCTGGCTGGGCACGCGATTGCCTGCGGGCGCGGTGAAGTTGTCGGCGTTGGCGCGCGGCGCCACGCTGGCCGCGGTGCGTGAAAACGGCCTGCTGCTGCACGGCGCCGATGGCCCCATGGCCGTGCCGCTGCAGGCCAGTGACGACGCCGCTGCGTTGGGCCTGCAAGACCTCGTCATCCTGGCTGTCAAGGCGCCGGCGCTGGCCAGCGTGGCACCGGCCGTGGCCGCGCTGTGCGGGCCGCACACCCCCGTGCTGGCGGCGATGAACGGCGTGCCGTGGTGGTTCTTCGACGGCCTGCCCGGCCCCTGCGCGGGGCTGGTGCTGAACAGCGTGGACAGCGGTGGCGTGGTGCGTGGGCTGATCCCCAGCGCGCAGGTGCTGGGCTGCGTGGTGCATGCTTCAAGCAGCGCGCCGGCGCCGGGGCAGGTGCGGCCTGTGAATGGCAACGCGCTCATTGTGGGCCGGCCGTCAGGGGCTGCGTGGGGTGCTGGCGCTGAGGGCATGGCCGGTGCATTCAAGGCCGTGATCCCGCTGCTCGAAAGCGCCGGCTTTGCGGTCACGGTGTCGGCGCGCATCCAGCGCGATGTGTGGTTCAAGCTGTGGGGCAACATGACGATGAACCCGGTGTCGGCGCTGACTGGCGCGCCGTGTGACCGCATCCTGGACGACCCGCTGGTGCGCGGCTTTTGCAGCGCAGTGATGTTGGAGGCTCAAGACATCGGCGCCGCTTTCGGCATCCCGATTGAGCAACCACCCGAAGCGCGGCATGCGGTGACGCGCAAGTTGGGCAGCTTCAAGACATCGATGCTGCAAGACGTGCAAGCCGGCCGACCGCTGGAGTTGGATGCGCTGGTGGGCGCGGTGCGTGAAATCGGCCAGCACCTGGGGCTGGTGACGCCGAACATCGACGCCTTGTTCGGGCTGGCGCGCCTGATGGCGCAACAGCGCGGGCTCTACCCCGCCGTACTTTGAGCCGCGATGCCCGGCCCGGCTGCCCCGCCGCCGCCGCCCGATCAGACCTTGACCAGCGCCGAAGCCACCGCCGCGGTGGCTTCCTTCAGCTTTTCCTTGGCCAGCGCCTTGCACGCTTCGGTGCTTGAATTGACCACCGCGTCAAAGGCCGTGGCCATCTTCTGCGGCCGGAACAGCAAGGCTTTGGCGGTCGGCGTCAAGGGCACCAGCATGACGCGGGCGGCGACCACGCAGGTGCTGCCCTTCATGCCACCTTCGACCTGGCTGATGAAGGCGTATTTGCTGGCCGGGTAGATTTTCCAGACCTTCGCAGGCAGGTTCTCGGCCATCACGGCCACCGCTGCTTCGGCACCGATCAGCAGTGCGTTGGAATGGTCGACCAGGTTGGTCTTGACCTTGGCGTCGGCCGCCCAGGCAGCCGCGGACAGCATCAAGAGGGGGACCAGAATCGCATGTTTCATTCGGCACCTGTACAGAGTTTGGATTCCGGCGCCGCGCTGCGCCAACGGCCGCAGTGTAATCAGGTCGTTCACCGGCTTTCTGACTGCACGCCCTGCTGCAGACGCTGCACGTCCTGGCTCAGGCGGCCGGCAATCAGGCGCACCACGGCCAGGCCGAAGTCGGGGTTCTGGTAGACAAGTTGTTTGAAGGTGTCTTCGTCGATGGACATCACCATGCAGTCACCGACACAGCGTGCGCTGCTGCTGCGCCGGCGGTCGGGCGCGAAGAAGGCAATTTCGCCAAACATCTGGCCAGCGGCCAGGGTGCGGCCCACCTCGGGCAGTGCCACCTGGCCGGCGGCCAGGAAGTACAGGCGGTCGGCCAGCGCGCCGCGCTCGAAGATCAACGTGCCGGCCTTGTACAAACGGCTGCGCATGTAGGGGCGCAGCCACAAAGCCATCTGTTGCGGGTTGGCAGCTGAAGCCGTGACGCGGCGCGTCAGCCGCACCATTTGCTGCACCCGCCACAGGTTCACCGGCAGCAGCACGGCGTGCAAGGCCACCATCAGCAAGTTGGGGTGCGCCAGACCGTAGACGATGAAGCCCAGATTGCTGCCCACGGCCAGCCAGCGCAGCGGGATCATGGTGCGCACAAAAGCACTGACGATGACCAGCAGCGCCGCCAGCGCGGCCGAAGCCAGCGCCAGCACCTGCTGCGGTTGCGCCAGCGTGGCCAGCAAGGTTTCGATGTGGGGGCCTAAGAAATCCGACAGCGACACCGCAGCTCCTGGGTTTGACGTGCAGCGCTGCACGCGGGTTAAGGCAACGCCGAAGTATCCACGGCGCTGCGCCTGTCGACATGCCGCTGCCCTATGCTGCGGCCTGCAGCAACATCACCAGGCCCAACGTGGACCGCCATTTTCTGACGCCGTTGTTCAACCCGCGTTCGATCATCGCCTTCGCGGGGCCGGCCCCTGTTGCGTCCGCCGATGCGACTTTGGATGCGCCCGGCGGCGATGCGCCCTCGCGCGAGGCCCGCGTGCTGCGCCAGGCCCTGGTCGAAGGTGCTTATGCGGGCCCCGTGACCTGGTTGGATGTGGGCACCAGCGGCACCAGCGGCACGCTGGCCGAACTGGCGCAAACCCGTGCCGACCTGGCCTTGATAGCGCTGCCGCCCGCACAAACCGCGGCCGCGCTGGAAGTGGCCGGCCACATGCGCTGCCGCGCCGCGCTGGTGTTGACGGGTGGCCACAGCGCCGCGCAATGCACCGCGCTGCACCAGATTGCGCGCCAGCACGGCGTCAACCTGCTGGGCCCCAACAGCCTGGGCCTGCAGCGCCCGGGCATCCAGCTCAACGCCAGCACGCTGGGCCCGCTGGCCGCGGCCGGACCGCTGGCGCTGGTCTCGCAATCGGGCGCGCTCACCGCGGCCATGCTGGACTGGGCGCGCCAGCACGGCGTGGGCTTTTCAGCCGTCGTGTCGCTGGGGCCTAACACCGCCATTGAGTTGCCTCAGGTGCTGGACTTCTTGACCAGCGACGCGCAGACCCAAAGCATCCTGATCTACATGGAAGGTATTCGCCACGCGCGGCGTTTCATGAGCGCGCTGCGCGCCGCTGCCTACGCCAAGCCGGTGGTCGTGATGAAGGCCGGCCGCCAGGCCGCGGGCAGCAAGGTGGCGCTGACGCATTCGGCGGCCATCGTCGGCGCCGACGATGTCTTTGACGCCGCGCTGCGCCGTGCCGGCGTGGTGCGGGTGCGCCAGTTCACACAGCTTTTCAGTGCTGCGCAATGCCTGGCTTCGCGCTTTCGGCCGGTCGGTGAAAGGCTGGCGCTGGTCACCAACGGTGGCGGCCCGGCGGTGCTGGCCGCCGACTGGGCCGACACGCTGGGCCTGGCGGTGGCGCGCGTGAACGACCTGGGCGAAGACGCCGATGGCCCGGCCTATGTGGCGGCGCTGAAAACGGCGCTGCAAGACGAGGCCGTTGACGGCGTGCTGCTGATCCACGCGCCCAAGGCCGGGGTCGATGTCGATGCCATTGCCACGGCCATCGCCGACGTGTTTTCGCCCGCCTCCAAGCCCGTGCTGGGCTGCTGGATGGGCGAAGCCCGCGTTCGCGCCGCGCGCGAGTTGCTGGCGTCCAAACAGATGCCGGTGTTCCGCACGCCCGAAGCCGCGGTCGATGCCTTTCACAGCATCGCCAGCTTCTACCGCAACCAGCAGTTGTTGCAGCAGACGCCGCCACCGCTGGGCGACGGCGCCGCGCCCGACACCGAAGGCGCGCGCCTGCTCATCGAAGGCGTGCTGGCCGAGCGCCGCCAGGTGCTGACCGAAATGGAAAGCAAGGCGCTGCTGGCGGCCTTTCACATCCCCGTCACGCGCACCATGCTGGCCCGCAGCGCCAACGAAGCGATGCTGATTGCCAGTCAGCTAGGCTACCCGGTGGCGCTGAAAATCAACTCACCCGACATCACGCACAAGAGCGATGTGCAAGGCGTGGTGCTGGACGTGTACAACGCCGCCCAGGTGCGCGACCGCTACAACGAAATGCTGCAAGCCGTGGCCCGCGCCCAGCCCGGCGTGCGCGTTGAAGGCGTGACGGTGCAGCCGATGGCCGGCCGCCAGCGGGGCCGCGAAGTGCTGGTCGGCCTGACGACCGACGAAGCCTTCGGCCCCGTCATCACCTTCGGCGCCGGTGGCACCATGGTCGAGCTGATCGCCGACCGCGCGATGGAGCTGCCGCCGCTGAACCAGTTCCTGGCCCGCCAGCTCATCGCCCGTGCCCGCGTGGCTGAAACGTTGGGCCCCTGGCGCGGCGCGCCGGCCGCCGACACCGTCGCGCTGGAAGGCGTGCTGTTGCGCGTCAGCGAGATGGTGTGCGCGCTGCCGCAACTGCGTGAGATGGACATCAATCCGATCATCGTCGACGAGCACGGCGCGCTGGCGGTGGACGCGCGCATCGTGGTCGGTGACGCCCACACCAGCGCCGGCGCTGCGGGTGCTGCTGGTGCGGCTGCCGCCACCCCCGGCAGCTACGCCCACCTGGCCATCCTGCCCTACCCGGCGGGCCAGGAACGGCAGTGGCCTTTGAAGGATGGCGGCGTCTACACCATCAGGCCCATCCACCCCGACGACGCCGACATGCTGCAAGCCCTGGTGCGTGGCCTGTCGCCGGAAAGCCGCTATTTCCGCTTTGCCAGCACGCTGCCCGAATTGCCGCTGCGCTTGCTGGCCCGCTTCACGCTGATCGACTACGACCGCGAGATGGCACTGGTGGCGGTGGTCAAGGAAACCCAGGCCCAGACCGACGGGCCTGGCCACGAAAGTGAGCGCATCGTCGGCGTCAGCCGCATCGTCACCAACCCCGACGGCACGAGTTGCGAATTTGCATTGCTGGTGGCCGATGACTTCAGCGGCCACGGCCTGGGCACGCGGTTGCTGCTGTCCATCGTCGAGGCAGCGCGGCGCATGGGCTTGGCCGAAGTGATGGGCTTGGTCCTGACCCACAACACCGCCATGCTGAAGCTGGTGAAGGGCCTGGGTTTTCAGGTCGCGGCCAACCCCGACGACCCGGATTTTCGCATCGCCACGCTGGCGCTGTAGGCAGGCCGCGTGGGGCCCGGCCGGACCAGCAGCGTCAGCACCTTCTGCCCGGCGCGTGGGCCGCAGGCGATGCGGCAAGTACACGCCGCGGCCTGCAACGGCCTGAGTGCGCGGGCCTCATCCGAGTCTGCGTCGTTGCCGGCCACGTAAGTCGAACCTTCCTCTTCGACCAACACCCCTCGACGGATGAGCAGCTTGCGTCGTGCGGGTGATGATCTTGTGCAACACCGTCTGCGGCGCTTGGTCAGTTGACGCGAAGACTTCGACGAATTCTGGCGCCCCGTCGGTGCCGCGCCGATACACACCGTCCAGCACCAGGCAGTGCAGGTGGATGTTGAGGTTGGCGGCTGAACCGAAGCGCTGGATCAGCGTGACGGCGCCGCCCGCGACGGCGGTGTTCAAGGCCTCGAGCGTGATCCTTGGCGTGGCCGCGTGACGCTGCATCCGCAAAGGGCTCGGGGCGTGTGGCGGCGTTGCTGCCGATGCCGCAGTTCGTGAATCGACAGAGTTTGGTGATGAATGGGTGAGGACTCGCGCGGACGCGGTCTGAAGAATACGCGGCAGGCACTGGCACCTGAACACCGGAGATCACATGAACATGACGTCAAGGCGCACTGCGTGGGTCGCTGCTTCGCTGGCGACGGTTCTCGGCATGACGGCCTGTGGCGGTGGCGCTGTTGATGCGTCCGATCAGGCCTCGGCCAGCGCGACCGACACGCAACGTGCCACGGCGCTTGCGCTCCGCAACCCGCCGCCTCCCCCTCCTGCTCCCGCCATGGATGCCACGCTGGCGCTCGCCTCGGCCAGTGCCTCCGGCCAGGCTGCCGAGGGTGATGTTTGCGGCGTCTCGGCCAACGGCAGCAAGGTGCTGTTGACCTCACGCGCGGGCAACCTGGTGCCCGGCGACAGCAATGGCCTGGTGGACCTTTTCTTGAAGGACTTCAACGGCAATGGCATCACCCGTGTGGTGAGCGCCGCGTCGAACACCCCGATCGTCTGCCTGGCGCTGACGCCCGACGCCAACACGGTGGTCTTTGTCGCCAACGCCCCCAACGGAGTTGTCGACGTACTGGGCTTTGGCGGCTCCGAGCCGGCCATCATGGTGAAGAACCTGAGCACCGGCCAGCAGACGCGCGTGACGCCCCTGCGCAGTGCCTTTGCGAACGTCGACACCTACCAGTTCGCCGGTGTGTCGGACGACGGCTTGCGGGTGGCCTTCCTCGCCCAGCCCACCCGCATTTGCAGCGGCTACGACTGCACGGCAACTGGCCCGGCGCGCATGCTGCTGCGCGACCTGTCCAGCGGCGCGCTCATCAACCTGGAAAGCCAGGTGCGCTTCACCACGTCGCAGGGCGTTGCCGATGGCGATGCCTGGCTCGCGCCGAATGGGCGAACGCTGGCCTTCTCAAGCAAGGCGGCCTACCCCGAAGCGGGTGACACGACCTCGAAGAGCGACGTGTATGCGCTGGACATCGCCAGCCGTACCGTGCGTCTTGTCAATACCGATGCAGCCGGTCGCCAGATCACCATTGCGGGCACTGTGAGCCCGACCTATGGCGTGCAGTCGTTCCTGGCGAACAGCAGCAGGCTCGCGTTCTTCACCGACTACGACACCAGCGCAGGCCCGGCAGGCGTGTATGTCAAGGATCTCAACAGCGGCGCCCTCGTCCGGGTGCTTGACCGCAACCTGACGTACAGGGTCGGCAACCGCGCGGCGCTGAGCTTTTCAGATGACGGCCGCAGGGTGGCCTATGTAGAGTCGAGCGGCGGCGGCCAGAGTGCCACCAGCATTCCGCGCGTGCTCGACATCGCTACCGGTGCGCGTGTGAATGCGGCGACCCTGAGCCAGGGCACCGTGGGCAATGGTCTCACCACCACCAGCGCGCTGTTGTCGCGCGACGGCCAGAGCGTGGCGTTCGGCAACAACTCGACCAACTTGCTGGGCGGGCTGTCCCCGTTGGGCGGCGCGGAGCTTCGCGCCTACCGCAAGCTGCTGCCCTAAGTTTCATGATCCGGGGCAGCGCCCCAAATCATGGAACACTTCCACATCAAGGCAGGCAAGCCGTGACGCGGGTCACCTCGGCGCCCGAGCAGGTTCGCGCGGCGGCTCATCACATGGCTGCAGGCGCAGCGCCGACCGCTTCAGGCCGGATTCGAGCCCGACGCGATGCGCCTCACGGCTCACTGCTCACTGCTCAGGTGCCGACCGTTTCGTTACAGGCCGCTGGCCCGATCGGGTACACGGCCGAACTTGCGGTGAGACCATCAACTATGGTCCCCACCGCTGTAACCGTTCGACGCTCTCGGGCGACGGAGCCCACAGGACGTCTTCGGGTCTTGCCCGGCCCTTCTTGGACATCGACGATGCACCAGACTTTGCAGCTACTCAAAAAGACCAACTTCCCGCCGATTGCGCGCGCCCGGCTCGAAACGCTTCAGGTCAACCTGGGCTACAAGTGCAACCAGAGTTGCCTGCACTGCCACGTCAACGCTGGGCCGAACCGTACCGAAATGATGGACGGCTCGACGATTGACCTGGTGCTCGAGGTTCTGCGCGCGCGCAGCATCAAGACCCTCGATCTGACCGGCGGTGCGCCCGAACTCAACCCGCACTTCCGCCGCCTGGTGATGCAAGCGCGAGCGCTTGGCGTGAAGGTGATCGACCGCTGCAACCTCACCATCCTGGCCGAACCTGGCCACGAAGACCTGGCCGAATTCATGGCTGCGCGAGGCGTCGAGGTGGTCGCATCGATGCCGTGCTATTCGGCCGACAGCGTTGATCGCCAGCGCGGCGACGGGGTGTTCGACCTCAGCATCGCGGGGTTGCGAGCGCTCAATGCGCTGGGATACGGCCATGCGGGAACCGGGCTGGTGCTCAACCTGGCCTACAACCCGCAAGGCGCTTCGCTGCCGCCGCCGCAGGCGGCCCTGGAAGCCGATTACAAGCGCGAACTTGGTGGCCACTTCGGCATCCACTTCAACCGCTTGTTCGCGTTGACGAACATGCCGATCCAGCGTTTCGGCAGCACGCTGGTGTCCAAGGGCACGTTCCAGGGCTATATGCAACTGCTCAGGACCACCTACAGCGCAGGAAATCTCGACACCGTGATGTGCAACTCGATGCTCAGCGTCGACTGGCAAGGTGATCTCTACGACTGCGATTTCAACCAGATGCTGGGTTTGCGCGCGCGGCTTGCCCGCAGCGGCAAACCGCACCTGCGGGAGCTCTTGACGCACGACGCCGCAGGCGAATCGATTCGCGTCGCCGACCACTGCTACGGCTGCACGGCCGGGCAAGGAAGCAGCTGCGGTGGCGCGCTGGCTGGAGCGACTGCCGAGCACATGCCGGCAGAGGCCGCCTAGAGTGGCCGCGCCCTCGAAACGAACACTGTGGATCGGCGTTAGCCTCCTCGCGCTGGTCGCGTTGCTGCTGTATCAGCACTATGGCGTCGGCCGGTTGCTCACGCTCGATTCGTTGAAGTCGAGCCGCGACGCGCTGGTCTCGTTGTATCAGCAGCGGCCGATCTTCGCGGTGACCATCTTCTTCGCGGTCTATGTGGCAGCCGCCGCGCTGTCGTTCCCCGGCGCCACGATTCTCACGCTGGCCGCCGGCGCCATGTTTGGCCTGGGCGCCGGTTTGGTCATCGTCTCGTTCGCGTCGAGCATTGGCGCCCTGCTCGCCTTTCTGGTGGCGCGCTACCTGTTGCGCGACGCGGTCCAGGCCCGCTTCGGCAAGCAGCTCGCACCCATCAACGACGGCATGCAACGCGACGGCGCGCTGTACCTCTTCACCCTGCGGCTGGTGCCCGTGTTCCCGTTTTTCATCGTCAACCTGCTGGCTGGCCTGACGCCGATTGGCGCCGGTCGCTTCTACGCCGTCAGCCAGATCGGCATGCTCGCGGGCACGGCGGTCTACGTCAACGCTGGCACCCAGTTGGCGAACATCCAGCGGCCTGCCGACATCGTGTCGCCCGGCTTGCTCCTGAGCTTTGTGCTGCTCGGTGTATTTCCGCTCATCGCCAAAGCCATCGTCGATGGGGTGCGAAGGCGCAAGGTGTATTCCCGGTGGATCAAACCGCAGCGCTTCGACCGCAATCTGATCGTCATCGGTGCCGGCTCGGGCGGGCTCGTCACCTCCTACATCGCCGCCGTCGTGAAAGCCAAGGTCACGCTGGTCGAGGGCCACCAGATGGGCGGCGACTGCCTGAACTTCGGCTGTGTGCCGAGCAAGGCGCTGATCCGTTCGGCCAAGCTCGCCAAGCAACTCGGCAAGGCTGAAATGTTCGGCGTGCGCGGGGCCACCGGCACGGTGGATTTCGCTGCGGTCATGGCCCGCGTGCGGCGTGTCATCAGCGACATTGCGCCGCACGATTCGGTGGCGCGTTACAGGTCGCTGGGTGTCGATGTGGTGCAGGGCCATGCGCGCATCACCTCGCCGTGGAACGTGGAGATCACCACCCCCGATGGCGTGCAGACGCTGAGCACGCGCAGCATCGTCATCGCCACCGGCGCGCGACCCTTCGTACCGCCCATTCCGGGGCTGGCCGAGGTGGGCTGCCTCACGTCCGACACGGTCTGGGGCTTGACCGAGCTGCCGCGCCGGCTGGTCGTGCTCGGCGGCGGGCCCATCGGCTGCGAACTGGCGCAGAGCTTCGCGCGCCTCGGGTCGCAGGTGACGCAGGTGGAGATGGCGCCGCGCGTGATGCTGCGCGAAGACCCCGAGGTCGCCGCGCTCGTGGCCGAGTCGCTGCGGGCCGATGGCGTGCTGCTGCTCACCGGGCACCAGGCCGTGCGCGTCGAACGTGATGGCCCCGATGCAAGCGCCGCCAAACGCCTGATCGTCCGGCACGGCGAGGCCAAGGTGGCGATCGAGTTCGACGCGCTGCTGTGCGCCGTGGGCCGCAGCCCGCGTGTCGAAGGCTACGGCCTGGAGGAACTCGGCATCCCGCTCACGCCCAGCAAGACCATCGCCACCGACGCCTACCTGCAAACCTTGTACCCGAACATCTACGCGGTGGGTGATGTCGCCGGGCCGTATCAGCTCACGCATGTCGCTGCGCACCAGGCCTGGTACGCCGCGGTCAATGCCCTCTTCGGCCGCTTCAGGCGCTTCAAGGCCGACTACTCGGTGATCCCGTGGGCCACCTTCACCGACCCGGAGGTGGCGCGGGTCGGTCTGTCAGAGACCGAAGCCAGGGAACAGGGCATTCCGTTCGAGCTGACACGCTACGGCCTCGACGAGCTCGACCGCGCCATCGCTGACGGCACCGCGCACGGTTTCATCAAGGTGCTCACGGTACCGGGCAAGGACAAGATCCTCGGCGCGACCATCGTCGGCGAACACGCCGGCGACCTGCTGGCCGAATACGTGCTGGCCATGAAACACGGCCTCGGCCTGAACAAGATTCTCGCCACCATCCACACCTACCCGACGCTGAGCGAAGCGAACAAGTACGTGGCCGGCGAATGGAAGCGCAACCATGCGCCGCCGCGGCTGCTGGCCTGGGCCGAGCGATTTCACGACTGGCAACGAAGCTGATCATGCAAACCTCTCCAGCCATCACCCGCCGCAGCTTGCTGGCTGCCGGCGCAGCGTTGGTGCTGCCTGCCCGGGCCGAAGGTTTCGACCACGGCCACAGCGCCTGGACGGTGCTGCTGAAGAAGCACGTTATGCCACTACAAGGCGGCAAGGCCTCCAAAGTGCGCTATGCCGGCCTGGCGATCGACCGGCCGGCGTTGAAGGCCTACCTCGCCGCGTTGTCGTCGGTCAGTGCGCCCGCCTTCGAGGCTTTCGGCAAGGCCCAACAGATGGCCTTCCTGATCAACGCCTACAACGCCTTCACCATCGAACTGATCCTGACGCGTTACCCGAAGCTGGCATCGATCAAGGACCTCGGCAATCTGCTCCAGAGCCCCTGGAAGCAGAAGTTCGTGCCGCTGCTCGGCAGCACGGTGTCGCTGGACGGCATCGAGCAGGACATGCTGCGGGCGCGCGGCCGCTTTGACGACCCGCGCATTCACTTTGCGCTGAACTGCGCCTCCATTGGCTGCCCGCCGCTGCGCGAAGAAGCGTTCGTGGCCGAGCGGCTCGACGCTCAGCTCGACGGGCAGACGCTGCGCTTCATGTCCGACCGCAGCCGCAACCGCTGGAACCCGGCGAATCAGCGGCTGGAAGTCTCGAAGATCTTCGACTGGTACGCGCAAGACTTCCGCCTCGGCCACAAGGGCATCGCCTCGGCGCTGGCGCTCTATGCCCGCCATGCCGATCAACTCGCCGACGAGCCGGCAGACCGCGAGCGCATTCGCGCCCAGCGTGCCAGCGTGGCCTTCCTCGACTACGACTGGAAGCTCAATGATGCAAGCTGAGGCCCGGCCGTGACGAACCGGCTGTCGATCATCGTGCCCGTGCTCGACGAGGCGAGCGGCATCGCCGCCAGCCTGGCTGCCTTGCTGCCGCTGCGTGCGCGCGGCCGGGCCGACGCCTGCATCGCCCGGGCATTGACGGCGGGCGCGCAGTGGGGCCGCTTCGACGTGAAGATCGAGGGCGCGTCGGCGATGTTCCCGTTGATCGCCACCGCGATGAACCTGCGCTCGCGCCGCACCGGCATTGCCACCGGCGACCACGCGATGTTCGTGCGGCGTGAGCTGTTCCAGCGCGTCGGCGGATTCCCTGACCAGCCGCTGATGGAAGACGCGGAACTCTCACGCCGTCTGCGCAGGGCCACCAAGCCAAGCTGCTTGCGTGAACGCGTGCTGACCTCCGGCCGACGCTGGGAGCGTGGTGGCGTGTGGCACACCATCGTGTTGATGTGCCAGCTGCGTCTGCGCTACTGGCTCGGCGTGTCGCCCAAGGTGCTGGCCAGGGCTTACCGATGAACGCGATGAACGCGCGATGCACCGTGATCGTGATGGCCAAGGCACCCTTGCCGGGTTTTGCGAAGACTCGCCTGATCCCGGCACTCAGCGCCGCAGGCGCGGCAGCCATCGCGCAGCGGCTGCTCGACAAAACCGTTGAGCAGGCGCTGGCAGCGGACCTCGGCGGGGTCGACCTGTGCTGTGCCCCCGACAGCAGCCACGCGGCATTTGCACGCCTTGGCCGGTTGCCTCACGTCGGGCTGTCCCGGCAAGGCGACGGCGACCTCGGCGCGCGCATGGCACGCGCCTTCGAGCGCTGGCTGGCCCATGTGCCACGGGGGTTGTTGATCGGCACCGACGCGCCTGCGCTCGACGCCGCGCTGCTTCGGCACGCCGCACGGGCACTGGACGACGACGACGCCGTGTTCTTGCCGGCCCACGATGTTGACTATGCGCTGGTTGGGCTGCGCCGCCCATCACCTTCGCTGTTTGATGGCATGGTCTGGAGCACCTCGACCGTGATGGCCGACACGCGCGAACGTCTCGCCACAGCCGGTCTTCGTTACGCCGAACTGCCCGCGGTGGCCGACATCGACAACGCCGCCGACCTCATTCATTTGCCGCGCGGATGGTGGCCATGAAGCGGCTCGTGCTGATCGGCGCGGGTCACGCCCATGCCCAGGTGCTGAAGGACTGGATCACCCGGCCTGTGCCGGGCACCGAGCTCGTGGTCGTCTCGCCCACTGCGCTGGCGCCGTACTCCGGCATGGTGCCCGGCTGGCTGGCCGGCATCTATCGCTTTGACGAAATCTGCATCGACTTCGCGGCCCTGGCCAGCGCGGCCGGGGCCCATCTTGTCATCGACGAACTGGCCGCCCTGGAGCCGCATCGGCGCCATGTGCAACTGCGCGGCGGCGCGAGCTTCGGCTTCGACGTGCTGTCGTTGAATGTCGGCTCGACACTGAGCCCCCCGACGCCGGCTCAGGGCGCTGCGCGCGTGCTGTCGTTGCGCCCGCTGGGCGGCCTGCGCAAGGCCTGGGAAGCGCTGCTCGCCGACCCGAGCGTCACGGCAACGGACACGCCCCTGCGGGTGACCGCAGTCGGCGGCGGCGCCGCCGGGGTGGAAGCCGTGCTCGCCGCCGTGGTGCACTTGCGTTCGCTGCGCCCTAGCCGACCGGTTGCCGGCGCCTTGCTGACCCGCAGCAGCACACTGCTGCCTGGCATGGCCCCGGCAGCCAGACGACTGGCACGGGCCGCACTCGCTGGCGCTGGCGTGAGCACTGAACTTGGGACTGCGTACAACGACAGCGTCGCCGCTGCATGCGATCTGTTGCTGTGGGCCACAGGCGCTGACGCGCACGCCTGGCAGCGCGCCTGCGGCCTGGCCGTCGGCCCGACCGGCTTCATCCGCGTTGACGAACAGCTTCGCTCGGTCTCGCACCCGCAGGTGCACGCCGTGGGCGACTGCGCCGAGTGGGCCAAGCCGCTGCCCAAAGCCGGCGTCTACGCCGTGCGCATGGGGCCGGTGCTGTCACGCAACCTGCGTGCAGCACTCGGTGCCGGCGAGGCCGTTGCGTACACGCCCCAGCACCGCTTTCTGGCATTGCTGGCGACCGCCGACGGCAGCGCGATCGCCTCATGGGGCCGGTGGTCGCTGCACGGACGCTGGGTCTGGCGTTGCAAGGACCGCATCGACCGCGAATTCCTGCGGCGTTTCGCGTCAGCACGTTGGCCTCACCGCTCTTCATCCCCCGCACCCCTGCCCGGAGATCCCGCATGAACACCGTCTCACGCCTGTTGGCCTCGTTCGCTCTGTGCCTCACGGCGCTGTCCGCAGTCGCCCAAAGTGCCCCGCTCAAACTGGGTGTCGGCCTGTTCCAGCCTGACAAGGAACGCAACGACGCCACCTACCGACCCCTGGCGCAATACCTTTCGGCCAAGCTGGGCCGCCCGGTCGAATTGCGAACCGTGGACAGTTGGGAAGGCCTGGCCAAGTCTTTGGCCAACGGCGAAACCGACCTTGCGCTGATGGGCCCCTGGGGCTATGTGCTGGCCCACCATGCGGCGCACGCGCAGGTGGTCTCCACCATCCTCTACGACGGCAAACCCGAGTACTTTGCGCTGATGATCACGCACCCCGACTCGGGCATCAACAGCGTGGCCGACCTGAAAGGCAAGACCTTCGCGTTCGGCGACAAGGGCTCGACCTCGGGCTACCTGATTCCGCTGCACTTCTTCATGTCGCAGGGCATCGACCCCGACAAGTACTTCTCGAAAGTGCTGTACACCAAGCACCAGGCGATCGAGACGCAAGTCGCGGCCGGCCAGCTCGACGCCGGTGCCGACTACAACCGCAACCGCAACGCCATGATCGAACAGGGTTTGATCAAGGCCGAGCGCTCCAAGGTGATCTGGCAATCGGCGCCACTGCCCAACGACGCGTTCGCGGTGAGCGAAACGCTGTTCAAGGACAAAGCGTTTGTCGCGCAACTGCAAGCCGCGCTGGCTGAGGTGGGGCCGATGCTGAAAGGCCAGCCGAACCTGCTGCCGCCGCACTACACCGGCTTCGTCACCACGGACAACGGCTTCTACAAGCCGATCCGTGACGCCGGGCTGGCCACCGGCAAGCTGGCGCCGCAATGAGCGCATCGGGCGGCCCGGCATGCTCATTGGCCGCGCGCGCGCCATGGCGGCCCGCGCCGGTGCCCGGGCGCGTTCGGTTCCTGGCGCTGGTGCTGGTGTACGCCGCGCTGGTGCTGCTGTGCCTGGCGACGCTGTGGTCGGCGGGCGAACTTTCGATGGGGCGCAACCCGTGGGCCAACCTCGTCAAGTCGGTCGGCGAGTTTTCGCGGCCGAGTTTTCTGGACGCGTGGTTCGGGCTCGAACGGCTTGAATACCGCAGCGACGACGGCACGCTGCTGCGGGTCGAGAACCGCCGTGATGTCGAGCGCAACTTCCTCGTGGCGCTGGCAGGTGCCACCTGGACGACATTGCAAATCGCCACGCTGGGCTCCTTGCTGGGTGCGCTGCTGGCGTTGCCGCTCGGCCTGCTGGGGGCCCAGAACCTGGGCGCACCGCGCCCGCTCGCGTGGGCCGCGCAGGGCATCCTCAACATCACGCGCGCGATCCACACGCTGGTGTTCGGCCTGGTGCTGGTGGGCATCGTCGGCCTCGGGCCCACGGCCGGCATCCTGGCCATCGCGCTGCACTCGATGGGCACCTACGGCAAGCTGTACGCCGAGGCGGTGGAGACGCTGGACATGGGGGCCATCGACGCCGTGCGCGCCACCGGCGCCGGGCCGGTGCAGGTGTTCTTCAACGCCGTGTGGCCTTCGGTGATCCCGCAGTTCGTCTCGAACCACCTGTACATCTGGGAGTACAACATTCGAGACTCGACGATCCTCGGCCTGATCGGCGCGGGTGGCTTGGGCTTGCTGATTTCCGAGGCGACCTCGCTGTTCCAGTGGGGCCGGCTGGCGACGATTCTGCTGGTGGTGATCGCGCTGGTGGCCAGCTTCGATTCGCTGAGCCGCCGCATTCGCCAGGCGCTGCTGTGAGAATCGCCCGATGAACCGCGCGCCCCATGTCGTCATCGAAAACCTGCGCTGCGAAGCCGCCAGTGGCCGCGTCACGCTCGAGATTGCGCGGCTCAAGATTGACGCCGGTGAACGCCTTGCCATCGTCGGCCCGAACGGCGCCGGCAAGTCAACGCTGCTGCGCTGCCTCAGTGGTTTTGCCGCCCCGGTGGCGGGGCGAGTTCAGGTGCTTGACCGCGTGGTCGACGTGCGCATGGCCGGCGCTGAGTTGCGCCGCTTGCGGGGCGATGTCGCGCAGGTGCTGCAGGGCCTGCACCTGGTGCAACGCCTGACCGTGCTCGAGAACGTGCTGGTCGGTGCCTTGGGGCGCTTGCATGGCTGGCGCAGCTGGGCGCGCTGGCATCGCGCGCAGGACGTGGCCGAAGCGCTGCGTGCGATCGAGGCCGTCGGCCTGACGGCGAAGGCCGACGAACGCACCGACCGGCTCTCAGGCGGTGAGCGGCAGAAGGTTTCTATCGCCCGCATGCTGATGCAACGACCACGGCTCATTCTGGCCGACGAGCCGACCGCCAGCCTCGACCCGGCCGCTGCGCGTGAGGTGTGCCGTTTGCTGCAGCGCGGCGCGGCGCAGGCGACGCTGGTCAGCGTGGTTCACCAGCCTGAGCTGCTGCCCTTGCTTGCCGACCGCGTCATCGGCCTGCGTCACGGCCGGCTGGTGTTCGACCAGCCGCTGACAGGCCTCGACCCGGCCATGCTCGACGCGCTTTACAGTGCCGACACCGATTCAACAGCGCAGCCCGTTTCTTCCACCGCCGCGTCGGGCTGGAGCTTCAGGCCCTGCGTCATGACGGCGGCTCTTCCAGGCTTGCTTCAATGAGGAAACCTCCATGCAACGTCTCATTGCCCTGACCACCGCCGTCCTGGCCCTGCCCTTGACGCTGGCCCTGGCCGCCACCGCCGCCGCAGCGGCAGCCGACGGTCTGGTGGCGCTGAAAAGCCCGTACCCTGTGATGGAAACGATGAGCCGGTTTGAGGACAACGCCAAGCAGCGCGGGTTGACCGTTTTCGCGCGCATCGACCATGCGGCCGGTGCCACCCGCATCGGCAAGACGCTGCGCCCGACCGAGGTGCTGATCTTCGGCAACCCACAAGGCGGAACGCCCTTGATGGAGTGCGCGCAAACGATGGGCATCGATCTGCCGTTGAAGGCACTGGTCTGGGAAGACGCGCAGGGCCAGGTCTGGCTCGGCTACAACGATCCCGCCTGGCTTGCGAGCCGTCATGGCGCGACGCAGTGCCCGGCCGCGCAGGCCGTGAGCAAGGCCCTGTCCAGCCTGTCGGAAACAGCGGTCGCCCGTTGACCTTCGGCCTTGCCATGCAAGCGACACAAGTGAACACTCGGGCGCACGCCCAAGCGAACCCCCAGGCAATGCGGGCCGCAGCCGCAGATGCGCCGGCGGGTCGCAGTTGCCCCTTGCACTACCGCTATGAGCCCAGCGTGTTTGCCGAGCCGGCGCAGCATGCCTGCGAGGTGTTGTACGTGGTCGGCGGCCTGTATGGCAACGAGGCCGCACTCGACGCAGTGCTCGCGCTGTTCGAGCGCGAGACCGGGCCGAAGCGGCTCGTCTTCAACGGCGACTTCAACTGGTTCAATGTCGACCCGGCCGTGTTCGAGCGCTTGAACCACCGTGTTCTCGAATTCGATGCGCTGCGCGGCAACGTCGAAACCGAACTCGCCACCGAAAGTGATGGCCCTGACGACGCGGGTTGCGGCTGCGCTTACCCCGACTGGGTGGGCGACGAAGTCGTCGATCGCTCGAACCGGATCATGCAGCGCCTGCGCACCACCGCACGCACCCTTCCCGGTTTGACGCGACGTCTGGCCGGCTTGCCCATGTGGCGCCGCGTGGAGGTGGGCGGCATGGGCGGCGTGGGCGGCGTGCGTGTGGCCATCGTGCACGGCGACGCGCAATCGCTGGCCGGCTGGGGCTTCGCACAAGAACGTCTGCGCGACCCCAGCCACCAACATCAACTGCGTGCCTGGTTCGAGGCCGCGCAGGTGGACGCCTTCGCTTGCAGCCACACCTGCCTGCCGGTGTTCCACAGCGTGCCAATGCCGAGTCGTGGGTTTGCACCGATCGTGCTGAACAACGGCGCCGCAGGCATGCCGAATTTTCGCGGCGACAACGCGGGGCTGCTCACACGCATCGCAGTGCGAGCATTCACTGGGCCGCAGCGCCACTTCGGGCTGGTGCGCGAAGGCGTCCACATCGACGCGATCGCCGTCCGCTTCGAATCGCAGCGTTGGGCCCAGCAGTTTTTGCAGCAATGGCCCGACGGTAGCGACGCGCACGCGTCGTATTGGCAGCGCATCGCGCACGGCCCGGCATACGAACCGGCCGACGCATTCCAGCCACCGAAAGACTGAACCCCATGCTTGCAATCATCGGCGGCACCGGCCTGTACGACCTGGCCGGGATGGACATCGAAGACCGCATCGACGCCGACACGCCGTTCGGCGCAGCGTCGGGTGCGGTCGTGCGCGGGCGCATCGGCGGCAAACTGATCCTGTTCCTCGCTCGCCACGGTGCGGGGCACCGGCTGTTGCCACATGAGGTGAATTACCGCGCCAACATCTTTGCCCTCAAGCGCGCCGGTGCCACGATGCTGCTGGGCTTTTCGGCGGTGGGCAGCCTGGCAGAACAGGTCGCGCCCGGCGAGTTGGCGATGCCGACGCAGTATTTCGACTGGACCCGTGGAACCCGCGAACGCACCTTCTTCGGTGCCGGTGTGGCCGCGCATGTCTCGACTGCCACGCCGGTGAGCCTTGCGCTCGTGGACGCCGCTGCGGCGGCGGCCAGGGCCCTGGGCATTCCCTTGCATCGTGACCTGACCTACGCCTGCGTCGAAGGGCCGCGGTTGGGCACGCGTGCGGAAAGCCACTTCCTGCGGCAGGCGGGCTGCCACCTCGTCGGCATGACCAACGTGCCCGAAGCGTTCCTGGCGCGTGAAGCGCAAATGGCTTACGCGACCGTCGGCATCGTCACCGACTACGACTGCTGGATGGAAGACCCGTCGCGCCACGTCAACGTGGCCGGCATCTTCGAGCTGTACGGCCAGAGCCTGGTGAAAGCACGGAGGCTGCTCGACCATCTGTTGGCCGGGGCCCTGCCAGAACCGGAAGCAGCGATCCGCACCGCGCTGCGCTGCGCGATGCTGATCCAGGACGATGCGCTGACAGCCGAACAACGGGCCTGGCTGGCCGTGCTTCAACGATGATGCGACCCAACCTGCGGCGGCGATGGCTGCGACACCTGGGAGGCGTGGCACTGCTCATGGCAATGCGGCCAGGCCATGCCGGTGCGGCGCCGAAATGGCCCGAGTTGAAAGCGCGCATTCGCAGCCGCTACCCGACCGTGCCGCAACTGCCGGTGTCGGCGCTGCGCGATTGGCTGCGCGACACCACGCGCCCCCCACCCCTGCTGCTGGACGTGCGCACGCCCGAAGAATTTGCCGATGGGCACCTTGAAGGCGCGGTCCGCGTCGACTCGGTCGGCGAGGCCCTGCGGCGTTTGCGCCAGCGACCGGCCGGCGTGTCGGCGGTGTTGTACTGCTCGGTCGGCCAGCGGTCTTCCGCGCTTGCCGAAGCGCTGCTGGCCCGGGGCGCCGGGTCGATCCACAACCTGGAAGGTTCGCTTTTCGAATGGGCCAATGAAGGACAGCATGTCGTCGCCAGCGATGGCCGAACCGGCAAGGTTCATCCGTATGACCGGGCGTGGGGCGTGCTGCTGCGGCACGAACTCTGGTCGCGCGAGCCTTGAACCCATGAGGATCAAAGTTGCAGCCGGCATCGGTACCGCCAGGCCAGGCCCAGCACCAGTAGCTGGGCTGCCACGGCCGGCCCTGCAACGGCAAACGGGCCCTCGGGCAAGCCAAAGAACGTCAGCGTTGTTTCGGCCAGCACGGTGGAGTTGAGGTAAGCCAGCGGCGCCGTGGCTGCGGCAACGGCAAGCCAACCCTGGCCGAGCCGCACCGACAGCGCAAGCGCCCACAACCAGTACCAGGGGTTGACCACCGGCGACAACAGGACCAGCAACACCAGTGCGTTGCTCAGCGGCGGCAGGGTGAGGTTGCGATTGCGATTGCGATTGCGATTGCGATCGCGCCGCGCGGCAATGCGCCAGCGCCAGGCGAGCACTGCAATGCCGGCGACGATCAGCAAGCCAGCCACCAGGCGCGTGGCTGCCGCAGGCACGACCAGCTCGACCAGCCGGTACAGCAAAGGGTTGTAGCGCCATTGGCTGCCAAAGGTAGCCAGGCCGGAAGCATCAGTTCCTCCCACCCAGGCGAAAGGCAAGTACAGCGCAACGGCCGTGAGACAGAAACCAGCCATGGCCCGCAGTGGCCAGTCGTCGAGCCGATCCGCCTGCGGTACGGGGTCGCCCACCGCCGGCCGAGGCGGGGCCAGCAACAGCAAGGGCAGCACCACCAAGGCCGCCACTTTCGCGCACACCGCCAGGCCGAGCATCACGCCCATGACGACGGCACGCCGCCCTTGCCACGCCGTCAACGCCAGCAGCAACAGCAGGGCCACCAGACCGTCCGGGTGGGCGCTCGCCATCGCCTCTTTCAACACCAGCGGGTGAACCGCAAGCAGCAGCACGCCTCGCGTGCCGACACCCTGGTGGGCGAGCAGGAAAAGCACTCCCATATCGACCACCAGCAGCAGTGCCTGAATGGCAAACACATCGCCCGGCAGCAGCAGGTGGGCGGCAGCGAACAGCCATTGCAACACCGGCCCGTAGAGCGTGGGCACGTCGGGGTTGTTGATGCCACTGAGCACGTCTTGCCAGGCCGGCGACAGTGCCGAAGCGCCGAAAAAGGCAGCGGGTGGCAGCCGGTACGGGTCGAGCGCGGTGGCAGTGCGCAGGCCGTCCCAGAGGTAGCGATAGTGATCGTCCTCGAGCAGCGGCGAGGCCTGGATCGCGATCAATCTCAGCCCCAACGCCAGGCCCAACACCCAGCGCAGCGGCAGGCGCGCGAGGCGCTGATCCAGCGCGATCCACAGCACCGCAGCACCGCCCAGACTGGTGCCCACCAGCACCGCAATCAGCTGGCGCGCCGAGGTGCCGGCTGCACCGTGGGCGCCGCCCCAGACCAGCACCAGGGCGTTGGCGATGCCCAGGGCAGCGATGCACAAAGCAGCGCTGCCGGCCGGCCACAGAACACCCGCCGGCGCCGCCAGCCCGCACGACGCCGCAGGCTCGGCCCCCGCTGCGGCCGCCGGTCGCGCGGTCGAATCAGAACCCGAGCGTGTACGAGACACCGACGACCTGATCGTCGTTGACGGTGTTGCGCCCGCTCACAACCCGGGCGAAGTTCAGCGCCACGCCCTGGTTCGCGGCAAAGGCGAAGCCGACCCCGAGCTTGGCGACCCCCCGTTTGGCGCGCACATCCTGGAAGCGGGCTGGCGCGAAGCCGGGCCCGCCGATGTCGAGATCACCGCCGTATTTCTTATCGCTGTAGCCGAGGCTGGCGCTCCACGCCGGTGCAAACCGATAGCGGGCGCCCAACTCGTAGAACACCGCGTTGGGCACGCTGCCAGAGCGGTCCTGCACGCCGAGCTCGGCCCAGAGCGCCAGTGCCGGTGTGATTTGTTTGCCCAGGATCAGCGCCACCTCGAACCCGTTCTGGTCGTTGCCCACCGCGGCCAACCGCGCGCCTTCGTAGTTGCCCTTGAGGATCGCTGCACCGCGCAGCGTCACGGTGGGCAGCCCGGGCTTTTCGAATTCGTCGAGCGCACGCCAGTTGATGCCGATGACGCTGTCGGCCAGGCCGCTGTCCTTGTCGGCCACGCCGACTTTCACGCGACCGTAAGCCAGCACGGCGTCGAGCGAAACGGCATCGCTCAGCCCGTATCCCAGCCGCAGACTGGTGGTCGAGCGCCGGTACTTGCTTGCGGCGCCGCCGGTGATCGCCGACAACGGTATCTTGGCGTCTCCGATGTAGGCGTCCTTGGCACTCTGTTCGGTCTGGTTCAGGGTGATGGAGAACGCGCCGGGAATCGGCAGCCAGGGCGAGTCGCCTTCGGCCAGAGCGCTCAAGGGCACGGCCATCGCAGCAACGGTCAGCAGGGTGTGAAGGTGTTTGTGGGTCATGGTGGAGTCCAGGAATTTGGGTCAGCGCGGGGTCGGCAGGCTCACAGCTTGAAGCGGCGTTTCAGGTACACCGCAAGCGCCTTCGATTCATCGTCACTGAGCGCGACAGCGGGTGCCTTCTCTATCACTTGCCTGGCCATGGCAGCGTCCAAACTCTTGCCGGCCATGGGGCAGTTTGCGCAGGCCAGTTTGCTGAAATAGACGCTCTTGCCCGTGTTGTAGGCCGCAGCGTCGCCGGTCTCGGCACTGCCGCCGCCGTCGGAGCCGGACGCCAGCGCGAGGCTGCCACCCAATACCAGGGTCAGGGCGGCGGCACCGCATGCGATCGTTCGTTGAATCATGAAAAACTCCTCAGGTAGGTGGGACAAGGGTGGGACAAATCAGTGCACGGTCTTGTGTTGAGCCGGGACACGCAGGGGACTGGTTGGGGACAACGGGGTTAAAGACAGCGGGGCGGCAGGGCGGCGGCGTTCGCGCCACCACAGGCGCGCGATCATTCCGAGGATGCCGACACCGGCGCCCAGCACGCCGCGCAGCGTGCCGCTGATCTTCGACACACCGGCCGTGCGCGCATGCCAGGTCACCGGAACCTGCGACACCCGCAGACCCAGCACATGGGCGCGCACCTGCATTTCGACCGTCCAGCCAAAGGCACGGTCCTGCATGTCCAACGCGTCGAAGGCGGTGCGGCGGATCGCCCGGTACGGCCCAAGGTCGGCGGCCGGCATGCGCCAGATCGAGCGCATCAACAAGCAGGCCAGGCCATTGCCGAAACGCTGGGTGGCGGTCATGGCCCCAGGCTCGATGGTGTGCCGAACTCCGACGACCAGGTCGGCGCCATGCGCCATGCCGGCCAACACCGCGCCCGCTTCATGCGGGCTTGCCGCACCGTCCCCGTCCACGAACAGCAGCACGTCGCCGCGGCTGGCGTGAATCGCTTCCCAACACGCCTGGCCGTAGCCGGGTTGCGGCACGTCGACGATGCGCGCACCCGCCGCGCGCGCGATCGCCGCCGTGCCGTCGCTCGACCCGTTGTCGGCCACCACCACCTCCAGCACCAGAGGCTCACCGTGCGTGGAACGCTGCGCCAGCAGGCCTCGCACCACGGCGGCAATACAAAGCGCCTCGTTGCGGGCCGGGACGATCGCACTCACGCTGGAGCGACCGCTGACGCGGTTGAGATCAGACCTGGCAACGGGCCGCACGGCCTGATGACCCGGACTCGGGATGCATGAATTCATGGTGAGGATGCAGGGCTGCTGCACATGCGTCGAAACATGCGCCAGTGGGCCCAGTCTCACCCCCCAATTCCTCATCAAATCCTAACGATTTGGTGGATTTCCTTTCGCGCAGTGCGTGGCCCGCCCGCCCCGCTGACGAAAAGAGGCGGTACTCGCTGTCACGGCCTGTGATGTGAATCGCTGATGGCGGCGTGATGAATCGGTGAGGACTTGCGCAGGTTCGGCCGGCAAGATCAGGGCTCACAGATTCAGGCACGACCATGAAACTTGACCTGCGGACCCTTCTGCTGACGCTGGCCGCCGCGCTGCTGCCCTTCGCTGCGTGGGCTGCCGGCGCCACCAACATCGACGCCCGCGGCATCGCGATCCATGGCCACGACCCGGTGGCCTACTTCACCGAAGGCCGGCCCGTCGTCGGCAAGCCCGAGCACAAGGCCACGGTTGGCGCCGCCACCTACTGGTTTGCCAGCGCGGCGAATCTGCAGGCCTTCAAAGCCGACCCTTCGAAATACGAGCCGCAGTACGGCGGCTACTGCGCTTACGGCGTGGCCCAGGGCTACAAGCCCGACATCGACCCGACGGCCTTTCGCATCGTCGACGCCAAGCTCTACCTGAACCTGAGTCCTGCCGTTCAAAAGCGCTGGCAGGAAGACGTCGCGGGCTTCATCAACCGCGCCAACCAGAACTGGAGTGCGCTGAAGCACCAGTAGACCGGCACTCACATGAGCCTGGCCGTCCGGCGCATGCCATCACCCGACTCACACCCCCAAGGAGATAGCCACGAATTCCCTCGCCACCGAACTGTCCAAGACCCTTGCCGCTGCCGTAATCACGGCGGGGGCACTTGCAGGCTGCGCCAATTCAGGATACCGGGCCCGGTGCGGCACGACGAGCAGCGCCTGCAGCGGCAAGAAGTGCAGCGCTTGCGGCGCCAAGAAGTAGCAGTTTGCGTGCGGCGACCCGCGCTCCATGCATCTGCCCTTGCGTGCCCTGCCTGACGGCGCATTGATCCGCCTGCATGACACGGCAACAGCAGGTCTGAACGGGTTTCGCCGGGCCACGGCAAAGCACGGCTCATTGATTCAGAGTTGGGTGCGAGGTGCCCGTGTCGTGGCCCTCGAACACTGCCCAGCCGGGGGTGTCGTGGATCGCCAGCGCGGCTCGCAGTTTTACTCTCACTGCCATCGCGCCGACGGGTCCGAGCACGGGCACATCCACCTGTTCTGGCATGCAACACGAAGCGGCCGCCGACGCCATCTCGGCCGGCTTCAGGCTGGCAAAACGTGTGGCGACTGGATGCGGGGAGCCCCCAGCCATCTGGTGTCGATCGGGCTGCATCCACGAGGGCTGCCCGTGACCCTGTTCACCGTGAACCATGGGGTGACCGGCGGCCACTGGTTCGACGCCCCGACGACGATCGAGAGGGTGCGCCGATTTGAACTCTGCGAGGTCGCAGACCATGCGGACTCATGCGCCTGGATCACCGCGTTCGTGCACCTGTACGAGCCCCTGATCGCCCGCGTGCTCCAGGCACGCGACCGCCGCCTGGCGCTTATAGCGCTTATAGCGCGTATGGCGCGTATGGCGCCGCTGGCGACGGCCCTGGACGATCGCCGGGTCGAAGTCGTCAGCCAGGTCCGGCTTGATTGGGCTCGGCATCTGCAACGCCTCGAAGAAGAACTGTCGCTGCGTGGCCTGGGTCCGGCAGGAGCTGCTCAGGCATGATCGTTGACAGCGTTCGCAACCACCTCGCCCCGATGCAGAGCACAAGCCCGAACCACAGCAAGCGAAGAATCCTCGTCGTTGAGGACGAACGTGATATCGCCGAGCTGATTGCATTGCATCTGTCGGAACTTCCTGCCGAAGTGACGCTGGCACACGATGGCACACGTGGCCTGCAACTCGCATTGGGCAGCCACTGGGATGCCATCGTGCTTGACATCCGCCTGCCCGGGCTGAACGGGCTGGACTTGTGCCGCGAGGTGCGGGCGCAAATGTCGCATGTGCCGATCCTGATGCTGACCGCGCGCGGCGGGGAACTTGATCGCGTACTCGGCCTGGAACTGGGTGCGGACGACTACCTAACGAAGCCGTTCAGCGTGCTCGAGCTTCAAGCGCGGCTCAAGGCCCTGCTGCGGCGCTCCGCGGTGACCGCCTCGCGCAGCCTTGAGGCCCAGGCGCACAAGCCATCGATGATCAAGCAGGGAAGCCTGCGCGTGGACCGGGTTCAGCGTCGAAGCTGGCAGGCCGACGTCGAGGTCGTGCTCACGCCCAGGGAGTTCGACCTGCTGTGGCACTTCGTCCAACACCCCGGCCGAGTCTTCACGCGCACCGAGTTGCTGGCCGACGTCTGGGGCTACGGACACGACGGCTACGACCACACGGTCAACAGCCACATCAATCGACTTCGAAGCAAGCTGGGCGACGACCGTGCGGAGTCCGGTTTCATCCACACCGTGTGGGGCGTCGGCTATCGCTTCGAGGTCACGCCGTGAAGGCTATCGCCCAGACGCTGCGCAGGCCCATGTGGCAGCAATTGCATGTTCGCGCGGCGCTTGTTGCCGTGCCGCTTCTGCTGGTCCTTGGCGCCACGATGTTCTTCATGCTTCGCCATTACAGCGCGCAGACCGCACTGGAGGCGGGACAGCGCATGAATCTCGGTCTCGCCCGCTACGTCGTCGAACACCAACCGCCCGGGTTGATCGGTCCCGATGGCGAACCGGAGCGCATCCGCATGAAAGAGCTGGCACTGCATGTGATGATGATCAACCCGTCGGTCGAGGTATACCTGCTTGACGGCGGCGGCCGTGTTGTTGCGCATGCGCTGGAGGGCTTGGAGGGACCAGACCCTGTGGGCCAGCAGGTTGATCTCGCTCCCGTGCACCGGTTGCTCGACGACTCGCGCGAGGGTGCTCCTCGCCTGCCGGTTCTCGGCGTCGACCCGCGCAGTGCCGACCGTCTGAACACGTTCTCGGTGGCGCAGCTCACGTCAGCAGCCGGCCCCACCGGTTACCTGTACATCGTGTTGAACGGCAGTACGGCGCAAAGCGTGGCGGCCAGTCTTTCGAACTCCGATGCGCTGCGTGCCATGGCCGTCGGCGTGATTGCCGCGACCGCCCTGGCGGCGGCCGTGCTCGTGATCGCATGGCAGAAGCTGACGCGTCCGTTGCGACGGTTGACGAATGAACTCCGGTCTTTCCGGGGCGACGCAGAGTCGCCAGCAAGCGGCGAGCCGGGCGACGAAATCGGCGTATTGCGCCGCGCCGTGCAGGCGATGCAAAGCCGGATCGCGCAACAGTTCAAACACCTGGAAGACAGCGACCGGCAGCGCCGGGAACTCGTCAGCAATATTTCGCATGACTTGCGCACCCCACTGTCGAGCATCCAGGGCTATGTAGAGACGGTACTGCTGCGCGGGGAACAGATCGACGCATCGACCCGCGCCGCACATCTGCGCACGGCGCTTCGGCACGTCGACCTGCTGGGAAAACGGATCGGCGATCTGTTTGAACTGTCCAAGCTCGATGCTGACCGGGTGACGCCGAAGCAAGAGGTCTTCCGCCTGGCCGAACTGCTCCAGGACGTGGTTCAGAACCACCAGCTGGCGGCGCAGCGACGCGGCGTTCAGCTCAAGCTGGCCGACGGTAGCCACACCAAAGCCACGGTTCGAGCCGACATTGCGATGATCGAACGCGTACTCCAGAACCTCATCGATAACGCGCTGCGCTATACGGCTGCCGGCGGCGATGTGACGCTGGCGATCCGATCCTGCGGGACATTCATGGAGATCAGTGTCAGCGACACCGGGCGCGGAATTGCGCAAGAGCACCTGCCGCACATCTTCGAGCGCTATTGGCACGACACCGACGCCGACGCGGCTGGCCCGAGTACCAGTTCGGGCCTGGGGTTGGCCATCGTCAAGCGGATACTCGATCTGCATGGCAGCGTGGTGCGCGTGACTTCCGAGTTGAGGCGCGGCACGCGCTTTGAATTCCTGCTGCCGCAGGTTGCGTAAGACCTGCGAAGACCGCTGTCGGACGTCGGTCGAGCCGGCCCTTGCGCGCTCGGCCGGTCGCTGCGCGCCGCTGGCCATTCGGTCGGCTTCTGACCCCCGCGTTGCGTGAAGCTTGGGGCGTGCGCGTTGGCACTTGCATGCGCCACCTCATCGGCAATGGTCTTCACTTCACCTGCGGCGCCTGGATCAGAAAGCCCTGTGCGACGCCGATCCGCCACGCAGCAACGCAAGCCGCCTGGCGATGTGCCCAGGACATGCATGTCGCGATCTGCAGGAACGGTGACGTCTTCAGACGATCATCGCGTCCACGGCTGGCGCCCTGGGAAACTGATCACGTCATCCCAAGCGCTCGTCGGCGGCTGAGATTTGCCGAGAAGCGGCTGGTCGTGTCACGCCGTGGCCCTCACCACCGCCCTCCCTGCCCCCGCGGATTCGTGAGAGAGGGTTGGGGCGAAGCCGGGCGTTCGAGCCGCATGCAGTGAGCCGGCGCAGCGGTCCGAGCTTGCAAGCCCGGACGCGCACTGCAAGTGAGGATCGCGGGCTGCGCCGCGCCCTCAGCGTCGCTGCGGATCGAAGTGCTTCACCAGCCCTTGCCAGCAGCGGAAGTACTCCGGCTGCAACTCGGCGGACACGATCGCGTGCGCGGTCGGCCGCCACACCAACCGGGTCTGGAACATGAAGGCCATCGTGTCGCTGATGACATCGGGCGTCGACAGGTCGGCGTGGCTCGCTTTCTCGAAAGTCGCGGCGTCCGGGCCATGGCCGCCCATGCTGTTGTGCAGGCTGGCACCGCCGGGCGAAAAGCCCTCGGCCTTCGCGTCGTGCGCGCCGTGCACCAGGCCCATGAACTCGCTCGCCACGTTGCGGCCGAACCAGGGCGGGCGGAATGTGTCCTGCATCACCAGCGTGCGCGGCGGGAAGATCACGAAGTCGATGTTGCTGACACCGGCCGTGTCAGACGCGCTGTGCAGCACCAGGAAGATCGACGGGTCCGGGTGGTCGTAGGAGATCGAGCCGATCGCATTGCAGCGCCGCAGATCGTACTTGTACGGCGCGCAGTTGCCGTGCCGCGCCACCACGTCGATCGGCGAGTGGTCCATGCCCGCCGACCACAGCCCGCCCATGAACTTGGCGGATAGGAAATTCAAACACGCTTTTTCTCGCCGGTGACCGCCTGGCAGGGTAGCTGCCAGACCTTGATGGATTCTTTGGAGTCGGCCGAGCGCTGCGCATCGCGTTGACGGTGCCGCCCAGACCTGTCTGAAATGGGCGTCGCGCATGGGTGAACGCGGATCTGCGCGTCGCTTTGACCATTCCCCGAGAACCCGGACGCAGCCGATCTCCGCAGCCCTGTCCGCCGGGCTGCCGGGACGGTGATGGATCGAAATCGTCAAGCCGCTTTTTTGCAGCGTTTGACCGCGGAC
>JANMJI010000296.1:0-8609 GCA_031371275.1 Betaproteobacteria bacterium | reverse complement strand
GTGACGATGGTCATGCTGGTCTGGGGCGTCTACCTCATCGACGAGAAAATCATCACCGGCGGTGCACTCATAGGCGCCGTTATGTTTGCGACCCGTGCGGTGGCGCCGCTGTCCAGCGTGACCAGCCTGGCCACGCGCTACCAGGGCGCGCGCGCGGCGATGCGGGCGCTGGAGCAGGTGATGCAAAAGCCCACCGAACGCGATGCCGGCAAGGTCTATGTGCCACGGCGTGAACTGACAGGCCGCATCGGTTTGCACGAGGTCGGCTTTTCCTATCCGGTGGCCGATGACGCCACCGACGCAGAAGGCCCGCGCGTGCTGAAGGGCGTGTCGCTGCGTTTTGAGCCTGCTGAAAGGGTGGCCGTGCTGGGCCGCATTGGCAGTGGCAAGAGCACCGTGCTGCGCTTGCTGGCGGGGCTGTACCAGCCCAGCGAAGGTCATGTGGAAGTCGACGGCCTGGACCTGCGCCAGATCGACCCTGCCGATTTCCGCGCGCGGGTCGGCTTCGTTGCCCAGGACCCGCGTTTGTTCAACGGCACGCTGCGCGACAACGTGCTGCTCGACCGCCCCACCGCCGACCCGGCGCGGCTGGCCGACGTGGCCAGACTCACCGGCCTGGACCGCCTGGTGCAGGGCCATCCGCAAGGCTGGGAACTGCCGGTGGGTGAATCGGGCGCGCTGCTTTCGGGCGGCCAGCGCCAACTGGTGGCGCTGGCCCGCTGCCTGGTGACGAAACCGCAGATTCTGCTGATGGACGAGCCCACCAGTTCGATGGATGCGCAAAGCGAAGTCGCCTTTCTGCGCCAGTTGAAAGAAGCCTGCGGCACCTGCACGCTGCTGATGGTGACGCACCGCCCGGCGGTGCTGGAACTGGTGACGCGCGTGCTGGTTGTCGATGGCGGCCGTGTCGTGATGGACGGGCCGAAAGAGCAGGTGTTGGCGGCCTTGGGCGGTGCGCGCCCGGCGGCCGCGGCGCAAGCGCCAGCGGGCAATGTGCACATGCACCCGGCAGCGGCGCCGGTGGAACGCGAAGCCACAGTTTGAACCGCGCCGCATGAACATCGCCGCCCTCTTCAAACGCCGCCGCAGCCCCGTGCTGCAGCGCGGTGACGTGCCCTACATCAGCGCCGTGCAGGCCGCACAGGTGCTGGAACCGGCGCCCGCGGCGATGGCCGCCGTGTACCTGCTGCTGGTGGCCATCTTCGTGGCCGTGGGCTGGGCGGCGATGTCGCAGGTCGACATCATCGCCAAGGCCAACGGCCGTGTCGTGGCCGATGGCCGCGAACAAGTCATCGCCAGCCTGGAAGGCGGCATCCTGCGTGAACTGCTGGTGCGTGAAGGCCAGCAGGTGATTGAAGGCCAGGCGCTGGCGATGCTGGACCCGACGCGCTTTGAGTCACAGCAGGCCGAAGGCACGGCGCGCCGGCTGGCTTTGCAGGCCACGCTGGCGCGGCTGCATGCCGAAGCCAGCGGCCGCCACTTGCAGTTTCCGCAAGAGATACCTGACGCCACCGCGCAGAGCGAAACCGAAAGCTATGAAGCCCGCCAGCGCGTGCTGAACGAAGCCGTCGAAACCAGCCGCCGCAGCGCCGCTTTGCTGGCGCGCGAACTGGCCATGGCCGAGACCATGTCGGCCAAAGGTTTGATGAGCGAAGTCGAAGTCATGCGCGTGCGCCGCCAGGTCAACGACCTGCAGCTGCAGCTGCAAGAGCGCATCAACCGCTTCCGCCAGGAAGCCGCTGGCGAAATGGTGCGTGTGCGCACCGAGCTGGCCTTGCTGGAAGAACAGAGGGTGGTGCGCGACGATGCGCTGCGCCGCACCACACTCACTTCACCTGTTAAGGGGGTCATCAAGACCATCCGCGCCAACACCGTGGGCGGTGTCGTCGGCCCGGGTGCATCGGTGATGGAGATCTTGCCGATGGGCCCGCGGGTGCTCGTCGAAGCACGCATCAAACCGGCCGACATCGGCTTCATCAAGCTGGGCCAGGTGGTGCAGGTCAAGCTCAGTGCCTACGAATACACCGTCTATGGCGCGCTCGCCGGCACGGTGGTCAGCATCAGCCCCGACGCGATGGGCGACCCCGACAAGGCCGCGCTGCCCGAAGGCACGTGGTACCGCGCCATGGTGCGCTGCGACCCGGGCACCCTGGCGCAGGGCGACAAGCCCCTGCCGGTGTTGCCGGGTATGGTCGGTCAGGTGGAAATACGCACCGGCCAGCGCAGCGTGCTGGGTTTCTTGCTGCGGCCGATGATGAAATCGCAAGAGGCTTTCAGAGAACGCTGAGCGCGGCGCGCCCGACGAAACTTGACAACACGCTGACGGCAGACGGCGATGTGATGCCAATCGGCGCGCTGCCACGGCGCGCCAGATTCCGTTTTAGCATTGGATGCCCGGCAATCTCGGGCGCCCCCCGGAGATGTCGATGAGCAAACTGCCCCAGCGCGCCCGCGTGGCGTTCACCACCCTGGCCGCCGGCCTGGCTTGCAGCGGTTTGTACGCTGCCGATATGGCCGCCGGCAAAGCCAAGGTTGAAGCCGTCTGCGCGGCCTGCCATGGTGTCAACGGCGTCAGCGTCAGCGACGCCATTCCCAACCTGGCCGGCCAGCGTGGTGCCTATCTGGAAACCCAGTTGAAGGCCTGGAAAGACGGCTCGCGCAAGAACCCCATCATGAACGCCATCGGCGCCCAACTGAGCGCCGACGACATCAGCAACGTGGCGAGCTTCTTCGCTGCTTTGCCGGCCGCTGGCGGGACCAAGTCGGCGCTGGCGCCGGCGATGGCGCAGTCGCCGCTGGCCTTCCCGGAAAACTACCGCACCACCTACACCAAGTATCTGGCCATCAACTTCCCGGCCACCAAGCAGGTGCGCTACTACTACGCCAACCCGGCTGCTGTGCAGGCCGCCAAGGCCGGCAAGCCGGTGCCCGATGGCGCCTACATGCTGGCCGAGGTCTACACCGCCAAGCTCGACGCTGACAAGAAGCCGGTGATGGGCGCCGACGGCTTCTTCGTGCCCGACCAGTTGGCTTTCTACACCGCCATGGCGCGTGAAGCCGGCTGGGGCAAGGATTTCCCCGACATTCTGCGCAACGAAGACTGGGCCTACGCCGTCTTCACCGCCGCCAAGCAGCACCGCGCCGGCGTCAACCAGGCCGAATGCCTGGCCTGCCACAAGCCGCTGGACAAGACCAGCTTTCTGTTCACCATCGACAAGCTGGCGGCGGTGGCCCAGGCCAGGTGAAAACGCCGCGCCGCAGCGCGTGAAAAACTGCGCAAGATGCGCGCCGACGCAAGCGCGCCGGCAGGCCGGGCCCCGCCGCCCGGGCCAGTCTGGTGACGGTGCTGCGGCATCATTGCGTGATGCGCAAAACCAGCCCGCCTTCGACGACCTTTGCCTTGCGTTTGCAGCCCGGCGACGATCTGCGCCGCACGCTCGAGGCCGCCGTCAAAGCGCGGGGTGCGACGGCCGCTTTTGTGCTGGCCGGCAGCGGCAGCTTGCGCCCCGCGCTGTGGCCCGAGGCCAGCACCGAGCCGCCGACGCAGATCGACGAAGACCTTGAGCTGCTGACGCTGACCGGCAGCATCGCAGCCCAGGGCGCGCACCTGCACATGAGCGTCACAGCCGCCAACGGCCCCGTGCGCGGCGGCCCTGTCGCCTACGGCTGCACCGTGCGCACCAGCGCCGAAGTGCTGGTGGCGCTGTTGCCCGGCTGTCACTTCGCGCGTGACTTCACGCGCCAAGCCGACGCCCGCATCGGCTTGGACGAGGCGGTGGTGGACGAACAGGCCGGGTGAACGTGCGCGTCAGGGCGCGCTGTCGGCCACCACCTGGGCCTGTACCAGCGCCGCGAACTCTTCGCGGTTCAGGTCGGAGATGACCCAGTGCGTCATGCCGCCCTGCGTCCAATGGGCGAGCTGAAAGCCGCGCTGCGTGGCGAAGCTGGGGCTGCGGTCGGCCGCCGGGCCGGGCCACACGAAGCTGTTGACGACATGCGCGCCTTGCCGATACACCAGCGCCGCCACGGGCCGGCCGTCCAGGTAGTCGACACGCGCACCCAGCAGCACCGAACCCGGCAAGGGCAGTGCATGCACGGGCGGTGAGAAGTCGAGCTTGGCAGCCAGCCAGGGCTTGACGGTGTGGCGGTCTGACGAGACCACATCGACCAGATGTTCGCCCAACGTCGAGCGCACATGGCTGGCCACCACGTATTCCACCAGCCTGTCCTGGGCGGCCAGCCGCGGCCCCACCAGCGTCACGGCCAGCACCACCACGGCCAGCGCCGCCAGCGCCGACGGTGCTGTCCAGAGCGGCTGCCACGACCAGCGCACGCGGCGCGGCGGGGTGGCTGGCGATGGCGCCGCCGATGCCGCCGTCAGTGCCCCCGTCAGTGCCCCCGTCAGTGCCGCCGTCAGTGCCGCCACCCGCGGGCCCAGCGCCGCGGGCACGGCGTGGTAGTCGGCATCTTCGCGCAGCACGCTGCGCAGTTCGCGCAGGGCTTGCGCTTGCGCGCGCAGGCCGGGGTCGGCGGCCAAGCGCTGCTCGATTTCCAGTTCGCCGGCAAGGTCGAGTTCGCCGTCGATGTAGGCCGCCAGCCTGACACTGTCGCTGGCCATCATCGCGCTGCTCCGCGTGGGGCCAGGGGCCCGTTGGTTGTGGTGTTGTTGGCCGGGTTGGCGACCGCCGTCAGCAGCGGGCGTTCACCGGGTTGCAGGGCCAGCCGCAGCCGCGCCCGTGCGCGCGACAGGCGCGACATCACGGTGCCCAGCGGGATGCCCACGATGCGTGCAATCTCGTTGTACGACAGCTCTTCCAGTTCGCGCAGCACCAGCACTTCGCGCAAGAAAAAGGGCAGCGCGGCGATGGTCTGGTTGACCAGTGCGCGCTCGGCCTTGCGCAGCGCTTGCGCTGGTGGCTCATCGGCGGCGGGGGCTGCCAGCTCGTGCAGCGCTGCGTCGTCATCGCCGTATTCGCGCTGCGCCAGCAGTTCGGCCGGGCGGTTGTGTTCCAGCCAGGTCCAGCAGGTGTGGCGCACCACTTGCAGCACCCAGGCGCGGGCGTTGTCGCCGCGAAAACCGCCGATGTAGCGCAGCGCGCGCACGAACGCGTCCTGCACCACGTCTTGCGCGTCGTGGTCGTTGTGCGTCAGCCAGCGCGCCAGGTTGTAGGCCGCGCCCAGGTGGGGCAGGGCCAGGCGTTCAAAGCGGCGTCGGTTGTCTTCGTCGGTCATCGTGTTTTTGCGGTCAGATGGAAGAAGACCGCGCGGCGCTGCGAAATATTCCCGGCCCGCCGCATTCGATTGCATTGCTGGACCGTTTGCAGCGCCGCGGGAATATTGCGGCTGCGGTTTCGGTATGGCTGCTGAGCGTGCCGATCAAGGCCCATCGGCTGCACGTCGCCGGCACGCGCCTGTGCCACACCACCTGGAGATCATCATCATGAACGCTTTCGACAGACGACAGTTTTTGCAATTGGCCGGCATCGGCGGCGCGGTGTTGGTACCCGGGCTGGGCGCTGCAAGGGCCGCTGATGTCACAGGCGCGACAGGCGCCACAGGCGCCACAGGCGCGACAGGCGCAAGCAGCGGCGCGGCCTACGACGACTTTTATTTCGTCCAGTTGTCAGACATCCACTGGGGTTTTGAAGGTGCACCCAACCCTGACGCCAAGGGCACCTTGCCCAAGGCCGTGGCGGCGGTCAACGCGCTGGCATCGCCGCCTGATTTCGTCATCTTCACCGGCGACCTGACGCACACCACCGACGACCCGAAAGAACGGCGCCGGCGCCTGGCCGAGTTCCGCGACATCGCCGCCGGGCTGAAGGTCAAGACCGTGCGCTTCATTCCCGGCGAGCACGACGCTTCGCTGGACAACGGCAAAGCCTTCAAGGAATTCTTCGGCGCCCCGTACTACACCTTCGAGCACAAAGGCGTGCACTTCATCGTGCTGGACAACGTCAGCGACCCGGGCGCCAAGCTCGGCGAAGAACAACTGGCCTGGCTGGCCGCCGACCTGAACAAGCAGGCCAAGGACGCGCGCATCGTGGTCTTCACGCACCGGCCGCTGTTTGATCTGTACCCGCAATGGGACTGGGCCACGCGCGACGGCGCCAAGGCCGTGGAGCTGCTGATGCCGTATGCCAACGTGACGGTGTTCTACGGTCACATCCACCATGAACACCACCAGATGACGGGCCATATCGCCCACCACTCTGCGAAGTCGCTGATCTTCGCCTTGCCCGCGGCCGGCTCGCAGCCCAAGCGCACGCCGGTGCCGTGGGACCCGGCGCAGCCGTACAAGGGGCTGGGCTTCCGCGAGGTCGAAGCCGAGGCCAAGCCGGTGGCCTATGTCATCACCGAACTGCCGGTGCAGAAGGCTTGATGCGATGAGCATGAATCTTCACAGAAGATCCTTGATGAGCGTGGCCAGCGCCATTGCGCTGGGTGCCGTGGCGACGATGGTGCTGGCCAAGCCGAAAGAGCGCGTGATCAAAGTCGTGGCCAAGAAATTCGTTTTCGTGCCCGAAGAGATTCGCATCCGGCAAGGCGAAACCGTGGTCATCGAGCTGACCGCACCCGAAGTGCCGATGGGCTTTTTCCTGCCCGATCTCGCCATGCGCACCGACATCATGCCGGGCAAGGTCAGCACGCTGCGCTTGACCGTGGACAAAGCCGGCAGTTACGGCTTTCTGTGCGATGTGTTCTGCGGCAGTGGGCACGAGGACATGGGCGGCATGTTGATCGTGTCTTGACCCCTTTCCAATTTGACGACAAGGTGAAGCGAATGACAGAACATCGAGTTGACGGCCCGGCCCGGCGCGCGGCGTTGCGGCGCGGGCTGGGCGTGGCGGCCGGCGTGGCGCTGGCCGCAGGCGCAGGGCTGGCGGCGAAATCGGCGCAAGCCGCCCCAGCCAAGCTGGCGCAGTCGGTCGTCAAGTATGTGGACGTAGGCAAGGACCCGGGCAAGGACTGCGACGATTGCCTGCAGTTCGTACCCGGCAAAACGGCCCAGGCCGACGGTAGCTGCAAGATCGTTGAAGGCACCATCAAGCCGCACGGCCATTGCATCGCATTCACGCCCAAGCCGAAGAAGTGACCCCGCACGCGCCGCCGCGGCGGCGGCGGGCGGCGGGCGGCGGCAAGTGCGGGCCGGGCTAAGTTGTTTAGCAAATAAGCAAGCGCCAAAGGCTTCGTTTGTGGCCAAGGCTGCTTTGTCTAGCATGCGCATCCGTCGTCAATTCTGGACTTGCCATGTTGGGCTTCTTTATCGGCCGCCGCACTTTGCTGGCGGCTGTTTGCTTCAGTGCTGCATCGCCCCTGTGGGCCGCCGGCACCACGCTGCTGAACGTCAGCTACGACGTGTCGCGCGAGTTCTACAAAGACTTCAACACGGTCTTTGCCGCGCATTGGAAACAAACCACTGGCGAGGTCTTGACGCTGAACCAAAGCCACGGTGGCAGCAGCAAGCAGGCACGCAGCGTCGTCGATGGCCTGCCCGCAGATGTCATCACCATGAACCAGGCCAATGACATCGACGTGTTATGGGAACAGGGCAAGCTGGTGCCGCAGGACTGGGCGCAGCGGCTGCCCAACGGCAGCGCACCCACAACATCAGTCAGCGTGATCGTGGTGCGCAAGGGCAACCCGAAAAAGATCACCGACTGGGTTGATCTGGGCCGGCCGGGTGTGGCCGTCATCATCCCCAACCCCAAGACCAGCGGCAATGGGCGCTACACCTATCTGGCGGCCTGGGGCGCCGGCATCAAGGCCGGCTTGAGCGCCGACGCGGCCAAGGCTTTGGTGGCCCGTATCTTTGCCAATGTGCCGGTGCTGGACGCTGGCAGCCGCGGCGCCACCACGACCTTTGCGCAACGCATGCTGGGTGATGCGCTGGTGACGTTTGAGAGCGAAGTGCCGCTTATCGAGCGTGAATTCGGCGCCGGCGTTGAGGTCATCTATCCCGCCCGCACCATCTTGGCCGAGAACCCGGTGAGCGTGGTCGACAAGGTGGTGGACAAGCGCGGCACGCGCAAGCAGGCCCAGGCCTATTTGCAGTTTTTGTACAGCGAAGCGGGGCAGGAAGTGGCCGCCAAACACCACCTGCGCCCGCGCGACCCCAAGGTGCTGGCGCGCTACGCGAAGGACTTTCCCAAGGTCAACACCTTTACCGTCGCTGAAGTTTTCGGCGGCTGGACCAAAGCGCAAAAGGACCACTTCAACGATGGCGCCCTCTACGACCAGATCGTCAGTGCGCGCGCACGCTGAAGCCTGAGACTGAGCCTGAGACTGAGATGCTGTTTTCACGCGCACTGCTCAAGCGCCACACCGTGCTGCCGGGTTTCGATCTGGCACTCGGTTTTGCGCTGCTGTACATCAGCCTCATCGTGCTGATACCGCTGTCGGCCGCCTTCCTGAAGACCTTCACGCTGAGCTGGTCGGAGTTCATGGCCGCGGTGGCCACGCCGCGCGTGGTGGCTTCCTATCAACTCACTTTCGGCGCCAGCTTCGCCGCCGCGTTGCTGAATGCTTTTTTCGGTTTGATCGTGGCCTGGGTGCTGGTGCGCTACAGCTTCCCGGGCAAACGCATCGTCGACGCGCTGGTCGACCTG
>JANMJI010000262.1:0-10282 GCA_031371275.1 Betaproteobacteria bacterium | reverse complement strand
CACGACGCTTTCATGCAAGGGCCCGAGCACTTGATCGAGTTCTTCCATGGCTATACCTACTCAGCCCATCCGCTGGCCTGCGCCGCCGCGCTTGCCACGCTGGACACCTATGCCGAGGAAGGTTTGCTGACACGCGCTGCGCGAATGCAGGGCTACTTCGCGCAGGCCGTGCATGCGCTCAAGGGCGAGCCGAATGTGATTGACGTGCGCAACATCGGCCTGGTGGCCGGCATTGAGTTGTCGCCACTGCCAGACCAGCCCGCCAAGCGCGGTTTCAGCGTCTTCCTGGACTGCTGGGCGCAGGGCCTGATGGTGCGCACCACGGGCGACACGGTGGCGCTGTCGCCGCCGCTGATTGTCGAGCGTGCGCAGATCGACCAGATCGTCGATACCGTACGCACAGCGCTGCGCCGCGTCGCCTGAGCGTCTGAGATGCCGCCGCAGCGCGGGTGCAGAGCAGCCCGCGCGCTGGCAGAATTCGGCGTTTTTAGCGCGCGCCAGTCTGGCGCGCAGCTTCCACCGCGACAGCATCCGCACTATCCAGTCCGATGGCCCCACCCGTCAACGCCGACGCACGAAGCAGCCCCGCCAGAGCCTTCCTGCAAATCCAGGACGTCGTCAAAGATTTCAGCGGCACCAAGGCCGTCAACCATGTCAGCCTGGATGTCGCGCAGGGCGAAATCTTTGCGCTGCTCGGCTCATCCGGTTGCGGCAAGAGCACGCTGCTGCGCATGCTGGCCGGCTTTGAGACACCGACTTCCGGACGCATCGTATTGAACGGCCGAGACCTGGCCGGCCTGCCGGCCTACGAAAGGCCGATGAACATGATGTTTCAGAGTTATGCGCTGTTCCCGCATTTGACGGTGTGGGACAACATTGCCTTTGGCCTGCGACGCGAAAGCCTGCCCAAAGCGCAGGTGGCGCAGCGTGTGGAAGCCATGCTCAAGCTGGTGCAACTCGGCAAGTTTGCGCAACGCTGGCCGCACCAGTTGTCAGGCGGTCAGCAGCAGCGGGTGGCGCTGGCCCGCAGCCTGGCCAAACAACCGCAGTTGCTGTTGCTGGACGAACCGCTGGGCGCTTTGGACAAGAAGCTGCGCGAAGAAACGCAGATCGAACTCGTCAACATCATCGAACAGGTGGGCGTCACCTGCGTGATGGTCACGCACGACCAGGAAGAGGCCATGACCATGGCCAGCCGCATCGCGGTGATGAGCGAAGGCCGCTTGCTGCAGGTCGGCCCACCGGGCGAGGTCTACGAAACCCCGGCGACACGTTTCGTGGCCGACTTCATAGGCAATGTGAACCTGATGGAGGGCACGCTGGATGTCGATGAGGCCGACCACTGCATGGTCAGCACGGCCGACTGCACGCACTTCATCGGCCACGGCATCACCGGCACCCAAGGCATGGCCGTGACGGTGGCGCTGCGGCCCGAGAAAATCATGCTCGGCCGCGAAGAACCGGCGGGCGATTTCAACAAGCTGCGCGGCACGGTCAAAGAGATGTCCTACTTCGGCAGCTTCACTGTTTTCCTGCTCACGCTTGCCAGCGGCGCCGTGTTGAAGGTCAGCCTGGCCAACACCGCGCGCCACAGCGAACAGGCGCTGACCTGGGGCGACACCGTGTGGGCCCACTGGGCCGACAGCGCCCAGGTCGTGCTGACACAGTAAATGCAGCGCACACCGATGCACACCCTGGGCGATGCGCTGCGCGGTCGCAGCCTGGTCATCGCGCTGCCCTTCGGCTTCCTGCTGCTGTGCTTCCTGCTGCCGTTTTTGATCGTCGGCAAGATCAGCCTGTCGCAGATGGGCACGGTGGCGGTGGAAGACGTGCTGCGCTGGGTAGACGGCCTGCCGCAGCTGACGCTGCACCTGGCCAACTACGGCGCACTGACGCAAGACGCGCTGTACCTCAACGCCTATTTGCGCAGCCTGCTGTATGCGGCGGCCACCACCGTGCTGTGCCTGGCCATCGGCTACCCGTTTGCCTACTTCATGGCACGCGCCCAACGCAGCCTGCAGCCGGCGCTGCTGATGATGGTGATGCTGCCCTTCTGGACCAGTTTTCTGCTGCGCGTCTATGCCTGGCGCGGCCTGCTCAGCGATGGCGGCTGGGTGGCCGACGCGCTGGTGGCCACAGGCGCCGACAAGGGTTTGCTAACGCTGAACCTGATTGCAGTGCCCGGTCAGTTGATGCACACGCCGTTTTCGCTGCTGCTGGGCATGACCTACACCTACCTTCCCTTCATGGTGCTGCCCTTGTTCAGCACGCTGTCGAAGATGGATTTGCGCCTGCTGGAAGCCGCGGCCGATCTGGGTGCCACGCCCTGGGTCGCCTTCTGGCGCATCACGGTGCCGCTGAGCAAGGCCGGCATCGTGGCCGGCAGCATGCTGGTCTTCATTCCCTGCGTCGGCGAATACGTGATCCCCGAACTGCTGGGCGGGCCGGAAACACTGCTCATCGGCCGCGTGCTCTACGACGAGTTCTTCGCCAACAACGACTGGCCGCGCGCCGCCGCCGTGGCGGTGGTGATGGTCTTGCTCATCATCGTGCCGCTGGCGCTGTTCAACAAATACCAAGCCGAAGCGCAGGAAAAGCGGCCATGACATCGCCAGCATTCAACCGCTGGTTCGGCCGGGGCTGGCTGGGCCTGGGCTATCTGTTCCTGTACCTGCCCATCGTCGCGCTGGTGCTGTATTCCTTCAACGATTCGCCGCTGCCCAACCAGTGGCGCGGCTTCACGCTGAAGTGGTATGCCGCGCTGGCCCGTGACGAAGAAATGCAGGCCGGGCTGTGGCTCAGTTTGCAGATCGCTTTTTTCACCGCCTGCGGCGCGGTGGTGCTGGGCCTGCTGGCCGCGTTTGCACTCGTCAAGTACAAACGTTTCATGGGCCGCACGCTGTTTGCCGGCATGGTCAGCGCGCCGCTGGTGATGCCCGAAGTCGTGGTGGGCTTGTCTTTGCTGCTGATGCTGGTGAGCCTGCAAAACGCTTTGGGCTTTCCAGAAAAAGGCCTGTTCACCATCTGGCTGGGCCACCTGTTGCTGGGCACGGCCTACGCCACGGTGGTGGTGCAAGCGCGGCTGCAAGACCTCAACCCGCAGCTGGAAGAAGCCGCCATGGACCTGGGCGCCAGGCCGCACCAGGTGTTCTGGCTGGTCACACTGCCGATGGTGGCGCAGGCCCTGGTGTCGGCCTGGCTGCTGACCTTCACGCTGTCTTTGGACGACGTTGTGCTGTCGGCGTTTTTGTCAGGCCCCGGCGCCACCACGATGCCGCTGGTGATCTTCTCGCGCGCCCGGCTGGGGCTGAACCCCAGCGTCAACGCCGTGGCCACGCTGATCATCGTCACCGTGGCCGTGGGTGTGGTGCTGGCCAGTTGGCTGATCGCCCGCGCAGAACGCCAGCGCCAGCGTGACATGGCCGCCGCTGCGCGTGCCTGAACGTGGTCGATGCCAATTGACGGCAGCAGGCCGCCGCTGATGCAAGCTGTCCGCCCGCCCACGTGGGCCTACGCCAGCCTGGCCGCCAGCATGGTGCTGGTGGGCAGCTACGTCGGCTTGTCCAGGCTGATGGTGGCGGTGTTTCCGGTGTTGCTGCTGGCCTGGCTGCGCTTTGGCATTGCGGCGCTGGCGATGGCGCACTGGGTGCGCCGGCGGCCGGGTGAAGCGCCCCTGTCGGGCCACGACCGCAAGCTGCTGTTCTGGGAAAGTTTCCTCGGCAATTTCCTCTTCAGCATCTGCATGCTGTACGGCGTGGCGCTGACATCGGCGCTGGCCGCGGGGGTCACGATGGCGGCCATCCCTGCCGCGGTGGCGCTGCTTTCACGCCTGTTCCTGGGCGAACGCATCAGGCCGCGCGTGGCGGCAGCGATTGCCTGCGCGGCACTCGGCATCGCATGGCTGGCATTGGCCCGCCAGGCGCCGCCGGCCGGCCAGGTTGCAGGCGCCGATGAAGCAGCACAAGCCACTTCACTGCTGGGTTATGCGTTGCTGCTGGTGGCGGTGTTGTGCGAAGCCAGCTATGTCGTCATCGGCAAGCGCCTGACAGGGAATGTGCCGCCGCGGCGCATCAGCGCGCTCATCAACCTGTGGGGCCTGGCGCTGGTGACGCCGTTTGGCGTTTGGCAGGCGCTGCGTTTTGACTTCGGCGCGGTGCATGCGGGCAGCTGGCTGCTGCTGATTTTCTACGCCATCGCCGCCAGCGTGGTGACGGTCTGGCTGTGGATGCAGGGCCTGCGCCATGTGCCCTCGTCGCGGGCCGGTGTCTTCACTGTGCTGCTGCCGGTGAGCGCCGCGCTGGTGGGCGTGGTGGTGCTGGGCGAAGGCTTTGGCTGGGCGCATTTGGCGGCGTTTGGCCTGGCCTTGCTGGGGCTGCTGCTGGCCACCTGGCCAGAACGGCGGCATTAGCCCCGATGGGCCGTCTGGGCCGGCAGAAATGTCGCCGTGCCGACGTTGAAATGCCTAGCATTCACGTCACCGCATGATGACCACCCGACGGCGACCCATGACCCCAGGCATTGCGTTGAAGAGGCTTTCCATGCAGCAACGAACGGCTTGTGCGGTTCTCGTTTTCAGCCTGCTGGGCGGCTGCGCTTCAACCCAGAAGCTGGCACCGATTGCCGAAGGCGCTGCGGTCGACATCGTGGTCGCCAGGGCGCCGCAGACCAGCCCCGCCGTCGACATCCGCAACCAGGCGCTGGGCAAAGACACCTCGACCGGCGCCAGCGTGGGCGCGGTGACGGGTGCGCTGTGGGGTTTGTCTTGCGGGCCGCTGGTCATCTTGTGTGCACCCCTCGGGTTCGCCCTGGGCGGTCTGACGGGCACCGTGGCCGGGGCTGGCGTGGGTGTCACCGGCGCCTTGTCAGATGAGAAGACCGCGCAGTTGCGCGCCCGACTGGCTCGCGCCCAGGCTTCGCATGACATGCTGGATGAGCTGCGCAGCAACATCAACGACCGCGCGCGGCGGCACTGGACGCTGGGCCCCGACCCCGCGGCTTCAGTGGTGACGGTGGAGTTGCAGGACCTGATGCTGACATCGACGCGCGACGAACAAATCGGTTTCATCGTGCGCGTGCGGGTCAAGACACGGCCTGGCGGGGCCGGGGCCGCGTCCACCGAAAAGCTCTATGAATACGTCGGGCCCGCCAGCAGCCTGGCGGTGTGGCTGCAAGACGGCAGCGATTTCGTAGACACCACCTTCAGCAGCGCCGTGCAGCAGATAGCGACGCAAATCGTTTCTGAGCTGAGCTTGAAATAACACGCTTAATGCACGGCACGCGCTGATCTTGCGTCGCGAAATCAGCCGCGCAATCAGCCCCTAGATCAGCCCCGAGATCAGCCGTAACGTCAACCCGTCCGCGCGGCCTGGCCGTAGCTGCGGAATTTTTCCAGCACCTCGGCCATCTGGGCAGCACTCAGCACTGCCGGTTCGCCCACCGCCAGCGCCTTCAAATAGACCTCGCACAGCGCTTCAATCTCTTGCGTCACCTTCATCGCCTGCCCCAGCGTACTGCCAGCGGCGACCAGGCCGTGGTTGGCCATCAAACAAGCACTGCGGTTGACAAAGGCGCCGGCCACGGCCACCGACAAGGCCTCGGTGCCGAACAAGTGGTAAGGCACACAGGGCACGTTGTCGCCGCCGGCCACGGCCACCATGTAGTGGAAGGCCGGCAGTTCGCGGCGCAAACAGGCCAGCGCCGCGGCGTTGGTGGAATGCGTGTGCACGACAGCGTGCAGGTCGGGCCGCACCAGGTACACGGCCTGGTGGAAGTGCCATTCAGAGGAAGGCTGCCAGTCGCCGCGCAGCGTGCCACCCCAGCCGCGCCACACCAGGTCTTGCGGGCGCAAATCATCGGCGCCCATGCCGGTGGGGGTGATGAGCATGCCATCGTCGCCACCGTTCGTGGCACGCAGGCTCAGGTTGCCGGTGCTGCCGCGGTTCATGCCCAGCGCGTCCAGTTTGCGCACCGCGGCCACCGCGGCTTCGCGCAGCGCGGGGGTGTCGTCGGGCAGCGCTGTGGGCTTCATCGCCGGCCCTTCATCAGCTGGCGAAGCGCGCCTTCTTGTGCCGCCACCAGGCCATGTTCGGTGACGAGCCCGCTGACCAGCCGCGCCGGCGTCACGTCGAAAGCCGGGTTGGCGGCGGGCGTGTGTTCGGGGGCGATGCGCACCTCGACCACTTCACCGCGCGCATCGATGCCGCTCTGGTGCGTCACTTCGCGGGCGCTGCGTTCTTCGATGGCAATTTCCTTCAAGCCATTGGCCAGCGACAAGTCCAGCGTCGACGTCGGCATGGCGACGTAAAACGGCACGCCGTTGTCATGCGCGGCCAGCGCCTTCAGGTAGGTGCCGATCTTGTTGCAGACATCGCCGCGCGCGGTGACGCGGTCGCAGCCGACGATGACGATGTCGACCTGTCCATGCTGCATCAAATGGCCGCCGGCGTTGTCGGCCACCAGCGTGTGCGGCACGCCGGCCTGGCCCAGCTCCCACGCCGTCAGGCTCGCGCCCTGGTTGCGCGGCCGGGTCTCGTCCACCCACACATGCAGCGGCAGGCCGGCGGCGTGGGCCTGGTAGATCGGTGCTGTGGCCGTGCCCCAGCCGACGGTGGCCAACCAGCCGGCATTGCAGTGCGTCAGCACGTTCACCGGCCCCGGCCGCCGCGCGGCGATGGCTTGCAGCAGCGGCAGGCCATGGCCGCCGATGGCGGCGTTCACCGCCACGTCTTCCTCGGCGATGGCGTCGGCCTCGTCCCATGCCGCTTGTACACGCTGTTCTGGTGTTAGCTCCATCAGCGCATGGCGCATGCGGTGCAGCGCCCAGGCCAGATTCACGGCTGTGGGGCGCGAGGCTTGAAGCTGGGCGATGGCGGCCCACAGTGCGTCGTTGCTGGCATCGGCATTCGCCTGCAGCGCCACGCCGTAGGCTGCCGTGGCACCGATCAGCGGCGCGCCGCGCACCCACATGTCGCGGATGGCGGTGACCACCGCCAACACGCTGGTCAGCGTCTCGATGTTCAGCCGGTGCGGCAGCAGGCGCTGGTCGATGATCTCCACGCCCTGGCGGCCGGGCAACGCGCGTATCGGCCGCAAGCCTTGCACGTTCATGCTGCGGGCCCCAGCACGCGGCCGGCCACGCTGCGCAGCCGCTGCACCAGTGCCGGGTCGCGCACTTCGGGTGCGGTGATAAGCGCGTGGTCCAGCGCGCGACGGCAGGCGCAGGCAGCGGCCCGCGGGTCCTGCGTGATGCCTTCGGCCAGCCCCGCCACCAGCGTGCGCGCCGCAGCGGCATTGGCCAGCAGCACTTTGATGATGGCGTCCACCGTCACCGCGTCGTGGGCCGGGTGCCAGCAATCAAAGTCGGTGACCATACCCACGCTGGCATAGCAAAGCTCGGCCTCGCGCGCCAGCCGCGCTTCGGGCAAGTTGGTCATGCCGATGACGCTGGCATTCCAGCTGCGGTACAGATCGCTTTCAGCGCGCGTGCTGAACTGCGGCCCTTCAATGCACAGGTAGCAGCCGCCGCGCACATGCGGCACGCCCTGCTGCGCCAACGCGCGCTGTACATGCGTGCCCAGGCGCGAACACACCGGGTCAGCCAGCGACACATGGGCCACCAGCCCGCTGCCGAAGAAGCTGCTGGCACGGGCATGGGTGCGGTCTATGAACTGATCGACGACCACGAAAGTGCCCGGTGGCAGATCGGCGCGCAGCCCGCCCACCGCCGACAAAGACAGCACGTCGGTGGCGCCCATCATCTTCAGTGCCGCGATGTTGGCGCGGTAGTTCACGTCCGTTGGCGGAATGCGGTGACCGCGGCCATGGCGAGGCAGGAAAGCCAGCCTGGCGCCACCATGGGCTGCACCGTCAACAGGTGCCAGGCGGCCGGTGAATATCTGGTCCGATGGGGCGCCCCAGGGTGTCTCCACAGTGACCCAGGCCGTGTCGGTCAGCCCCGGCAGGTCGTACAGGCCGCTGCCACCCACGATGGCCAGCACAGGGTCGCTCATTGCGGTATCTCCAAGGCTACACGCCGGTCGGCCAAGGCGTTCAGCGACCCGCGTATCAAGGCTTCCAGCACGCCCACATCGACATCGGCCAGGCGCTTCAGGTACAGACAGACCTTGCCGGTCTTGTGGCGGCCCAGGCGCTGCAACAGTTCGGCACAGCCTTCAAAACCCGGCATCAAGTACAGCGTCAAGTCGTTCTTGCGCGGCGAAAAACCGAGCAAGGGCCAGTCCAGCGTCTGGCCGCTGCTGTAGCGCATGCGGTAGGCGCCAAAGCCGACGATGGCTGTGCCCCACATCACCGCGGGCTCACCTGTGGCGGCCTGCATCAACGCCAGCAAAGCGTGGCAGTCGGCGCGGCGTATCGGGTCGGCCTGTAGTTCGATGAAGGCTGTCACGCTGGCGCGCGTCGGGCGGGTCTTGGGGCTGCTGGTCATGGACGTTTCTCGCTGTTCAAGCGAGCACCTGTTCGGCGGCCACAGTGGCCTGCAGGCGCGCCGCCGTCGCCAGGCGCTGCACGGTGGCCGGGGTTTGTTGCTTCAGCCGGTGGTCAGACCACACCTGCCGCCAGCGCCGCGCGCCCGGCGTGCCATTCCACAAACCCAGCATGTGGCGCGCGGCCAGTGCCCAGGGCAGGCCAGTGACGGTGCGCTGCGTCAAGTAGGCCACCATGCCCTGCTCCACCGCTTCGCGCGTGGCCGCGGTGGCCGGCGCAGCGCCGAAAAAGCGACTGTCCCAGGCGGCCATGGCCCAGGGGTCGTGGTAAGCGTGGCGGCCGACCATCACACCATCCGCACACTTCAGATGTTCGGCAATTTCAGCATCGGTTTTAACGCCGCCGTTCAATACAAAAACTAAATGCGGAAAATCAGCCTTCAAGCGCAACACAAAGTCGTAACGCAGCGGCGGTAATTCGCGGTTTTCTTTCGGTGAAAGGCCTTGCAGCCAGGCGCTGCGGGCATGCACCATGAATACTTTGCAGCCACCGCGGGTGGCCACCGTGCCGACGAAGTCGCGCACAAAACTGTAGTTGTCGTTGCGGTCGACGCCGATGCGGTGTTTCACCGTCACCGGCAGCGTGCAGGCATCGCGCATGGCTTTCACGCCGTCGGCCACCAGCTCGGGCTCGGCCATCAGGCAGGCACCAAAAGCACCGCGCTGCACGCGTTCACTGGGGCAACCGCAATTCAGGTTGATCTCGTCATAGCCCCATTGCTGCGCCAGCTTTGCGCAGGCGGCAAGGTCGGCCGGCTCACTGCCGCCCAGCTGCAAGGCCACGGGGTGCTCTTCGGCGCTGAAGTCCAGGTGCCGCGCCACATCGCCATGCAGCAGCGCGCCAGTGGTCACCATCTCGGTGTACAGCCGCGTCTGGCGGGTGATGAGGCGGTGGAAGACACGGCAATGGCGGTCGGTCCAGTCCATCATCGGTGCTACGGACAGGCGCCAGGGGTTAAGTGGTTGATTTGATTGCACTAATTCTCTTCTTGTCTGTCCACATAGGGGTCGGATAAACGAGATAAAAGCTTGGCTGTATGCAAGCCGACTTGTACATCGTAATCAATGACTTGCGAGCGATGATCCTGCGACGCGGACGCCCGATGCAAGGCCGGGTTGTGGTGATGCGCACAGCGCCAGTGCCAGGGATTTGCTCCGGGCATCAAGCACGATTGCTACATCACCGGCGCCACCTTCGCGTCAGCTGGAGATTCGTCAGCCTGATAGTATTTCCCATAATGTCCGTAGTAGTAATATCCTTCGCTGGTATCGCGCTTGACTTCGTTCAGCACCAATCCGAGCACATTCACGCGCAGGCGGTTCAGCATCGACACTACGGACCCGATCGCCTTTCGATTCGTGCCTCCAGCGCGCGCGACGATGAGGACGCCATCGACGCACGTTGACATTTGCAGAGCTTCGGCGAAGCCGAGCAGTGGCGGCGCATCGAGGATGACCAGATCATATTCCTGTGAAACTTCGTCCAGCAGGTCCGATATCCCGGCGCCCACCAGATCCGACGCCCGGTGCGAGGGCGGGCCTGCCGGCAGAATATCCAAATCGGGAAGGCCCTCCGGCTTGAACAACACTTGGGGCCATTTCACCTCTTGCAGCAGCACACTGGTGAGACCGGCGTTCGTTGTGAACCCGAATTTTGATGCTCCGGCGGCGCTCAGCCGCAACCTGACGCTGTTTCCTTAGCGCATTTCCGCATCGGACTCGTCGCCGCTGGTTCAAAATCCGCGATCCGCGACATGAGTGCGTCCACAAAAACCAACAAC
>JANMJI010000253.1:0-17786 GCA_031371275.1 Betaproteobacteria bacterium | reverse complement strand
CTTCCAGCGCCACCAGCGCCAGGCCGCTGTCGTATTCGTAGTGGCCGGCCTCGAAGGTGCCAATCAGCGTGAACTGCTTCAGCCGCGGCACCACGCCTGCCGGCGTCACCTGGCCGCCCGGCGCAGCGATCGTCACCTTGTTGCCGATGCGCGCACCCACCAGGCGGGCCAGCTCTGCGCCGAGCACGATGTTCCATTCACCGGGCTTCAGGCCAGCCAGCGTGGTGTCGCGCAGGCGGCGCGCCAGGTCTGTGACCAGCGCTTCTTCGGCCGGCACGATGCCGCGCACGACGGCGCCGCGCAGCTCGTCGCCGCGGCCTATCAGCGTTTGCGCGGCCACAAACGGTGCGGCGGCCACCACCTGCGGGTTGCGCTTGGCGGCGGCGGCGGTGGCCTGCCAATCGGGCAGCGCGCCGCCTGCAGCGTCAAAGACTTCAATGTGCGAGATGACGCTGAGCATGCGGTCGCGCACTTCCTTCTGAAAGCCGTTCATCACGCTCAACACGATGATGAGCGCGGCCACACCCAGCGCAATGCCCAGCATCGACACCAGGCTGATGAAAGAGATGAAGCCGTTGCGCCGCCCGGCGCGGCCGGCACGGGTGTAGCGCCAGCCCACCTGCCACTCGAATGGCAGGTTCATGCAGGGAAACAGGATCGAAGGTTCATGCGGCGAGGATGCTACCGGAGCCTACCGAGGCCCCGCAGCGCGCTGCGGATAATGGGCTGATGCACCTGCTGATTCCGTTTGCGGCGCCGTTGTCAGACGCGGGCCGCCAGGCCGCCGCCACGCTGGCGCTGCCGAACCTGAAAACCTTGCTCGCCCGCTGGGCCGCGGTGCAGCGCGACCACAGCGCCGACGAATGGAGTCTTTCAACCCCGCACGAGCGTGCACTGGCGCAGGCGCTGGGCGTGCGTGGGGGCGATGGCCTGCTGCCCTGGGCGGCGCGCGCCGCGGTGGCCGATGGCATCGCGCCCGGCGTCCTGGCTTGGGGCCTGCTGACGCCGGCGCACTGGCACCTGGGCACCGACCAGGTCAGCCTGCTCGACCCGGCGGCGCTGCTGCTGGACGACAGCACCTCACGCGCCATCTTCAACGCCGTGCGGCCCCAGTTCACCAGCGAAGGTTTTGCGATGCACTACGGCGCGCCGCAGCGCTGGTATCTGGCGCACGAAAGCCTGGCCACGCTGGCCACGGCTTCGCTGGACCGGGTCATCGGCCGCAACGTCGACGCCTGGCTGGGCACGGCCCCCGCCGCGCAGCGCATGCGCCGGCTGCAAAGCGAGGTGCAGATGCTGCTGTACACGCACCCGCTGAACGACGAACGCGCGGCGCGTGGGCTGTTGCCGGTCAACTCTTTCTGGCTCAGTGGCTGCGGCGTGATGCAGCCTGAGACCGGCACACCGCCGGTGGTCGATGAACGCCTGCGCAGCCCGGCGCTGGCCGATGATTGGGCGGCCTGGGTGAAGGCCTGGGACACGCTGGACCAAGGCCCGCTGGCCGACCTGCTGCAACACGCCGAAGCCGGCGCAGCGGTGCAATTGACGCTGTGCGGTGAACGTGCAAGCGTGCGCCTGCAACCGGCCCCGCGGGGCCTGCTGCAAAGGCTGCGTGTGATATGCACACCACCCAACCCCACGGCCTTGCTGGAGACCTTGTGATCCTGAGCCCCCGCGACGTACCGCCCCGCGTCAGTTTCACGCTGGAACAGGCCGGCGTGCACCCGCTGCTGGCCCGTTTGCTGGCCGCGCGCGGTGTGCGTGCGGCCGACGAGCTTGACGACACCCTGGCCCGCCTGCTGCCGCCCGACACGCTGAAGGGCAACGCCGAAGCCGGTGCCCTGCTGGCAGACGCGATCCAGCAAGGCCAGCGCCTGTGCGTGGTGGCCGACTACGACTGCGATGGCGCCACTGCCTGCGCCGTGGCGCTGCGCGGCCTGGCGCTGCTGGGCGCCGCGCCGCACACGCTGGCCTACGTGGTACCAGACCGCGCCGTGCACGGCTACGGCCTGACGCCGGCCATCGTCGACCTGGCCTGCGCGCAGGGCCAGGGCCCGCGCCCCGACGTGCTGGTGACGGTCGACAACGGCATCGCCAGCCTCGCCGGCGTGGCCCACGCCCGTGCTTTGGGCTTGCGCGTGCTGGTCACCGACCACCACCTGCCGGCGCTGCACGAAGGCGTGGTTGTGCTGCCCGATGCCAACGTCATCGTCAACCCGAACCAGCCTGGCTGCAGCTTCGCAAGCAAGGCCATCGCCGGCTGCGGTGTGATGTTTTATGTGCTGCTGGCCACCCGCGCCGAACTGCGCATGCGGGGTGCCTACGTCAGCGTGCCGCAGCCCAAGCTGGATGCGCTGCTCGACCTGGTGGCCCTGGGCACCGTGGCCGATGTGGTGAAGCTGGACGCCAACAACCGCCGCCTGGTGGCGCAGGGCTTGAGGCGGGTGCGCAGCGGCCGTATGCAGCCCGGCATGGCCGCGCTGTTTGCCGCCGCGGGCCGCGACCCCACGCGTGCCGCCGGCTTTGATTTCGGCTTCGCTCTGGGCCCGCGCATCAACGCCGCCGGCCGCCTGGCCGACATGACGCTGGGCATCGAATGCCTGCTCACCGACGACCCGGCGCGCGCCATTGAACTCGCCGCGCAACTGGACGCCATCAACCGTGAGCGCCGCGCTGTCGAAGGCCAGATGCGCGAGCTGGCCGAACACACGTTGGCGCAGTTGCTGCCCGAAGGTGGCGAGCCCGCCGCGGCCGTCGCGCCGGCCGCACTGGTGCTGTTCGACGAGACCTTTCACGAAGGCGTGGTGGGCATCGTGGCCGGCCGTGTCAAAGACCGTTTGCACCGACCGACTTTTGTTTTCGCGCGCGGTGCTGATGGCCAGCTCAAAGGCTCGGGCCGCTCAATCCCCGGTTTTCATTTGCGTGACGCGCTGGACCTCGTGGCCAAGCGCCACCCCGGCCTGTTGCTGCGTTTTGGCGGCCACGCCATGGCCGCCGGCTGCACGCTAACCAGCGAAGAGCACGGTGGCGGGGTGGCGCTGTTTGGCGATGCGCTGCGCCAGGTGGCCGGCGAATGGCTGGACGCCGCCACGCTGACGCGCACGCTGCGCACCGACGGCCCGCTGGCGCTGGAATGGTTCAACGCCGAGACCGTGGCCTTGCTGGATTCGCAGGTCTGGGGCCAGGGCTTCGAGGCACCGCTGTTCTGCGACGAAGTGCAGGTCTTGCAGCAGCGCCTGGTCGGTGAAAAGCACATGAAGCTGCGGCTGCGCCACGCGGGCACCGAACGTGACGCCATCTGGTTCGGCCATGCCCAGCCACTGCCGGCGCAGGCCAGGCTGGCCTTTCGGCTGAGCCTGGACGAATGGAACGGCAAGCAGCGCGTGCAGATGGTCGTCGAGGCCAGCGCCTGACGCGTTGCGCGGCCCCCGCCCCGCCGCAGTCTTCAGGGCGCGCGGTGCCGGCGCAACAACAGCGCCCCCAGCCCCAGCAGGCCCGCCAGCATCGAAACGGCGCGCGGCAGTTCAGGCACTGCGATGAGCACGACGTTGTCGATCTCGGTGCGGTCAAGGCGGCCATTGGCTGTGTTGCCGTCGGTGTAGTCGGCCGCGATGTACAGACCCGAGAGGCCGGCCAATCCGGCTGCAAACTGCGCGGCGGTGGGCACGGTGCCGCCGGCGTCGTAGTTCTGGTTCAGATCGGACACCAGCCGCCAGCCGGTGCTGGCCACGAAGCTGAAGCCATAGTTGGCCCAGGCGGTGGTGGGCAGCACCGTCTGGTTGATGAAGTTCAGGCCGGCGCCTGCAAACGCCACCCGCACGCCGAAGGCCGCAGGCTCACCCGCCGGGGACACGGTGCGCAGGTCGAAGCTCAGGCTGCTGCCGCTGCCCGCGCCGGCCGACAGGAAGGCCGCCGGTGCCACGACGTAGCCCCAGCCGTCGATGCTGTCGTCGCTTTGCAAGTAGCCGCCGGGGTTGCCGCCGCTGGCCACCCAGACATTCGCGCTGCCGTTGTCATTGAAGGTCTGGCCCCAGCCGTTCAGCCCGGTATCGAAGCCGCTGCTGACGGTGCCGGCCTGCGCAAAGCCGATGCAGCCGACGGCTGTGATGACGGCCATGCACAGCCTGGTCATTGCCGATGCCATGAGAAAACCCTCCTGCATTTTGTAGCTTGACAGTAGCGGGGCAGAGGCAGGGCTGCAATCCCGAAGCGACGGGGGCCAAGCCCGGCAGGGGGCCCAAGTGGTGACCGTTTGTTTCCGGGTGGCCGGGCGGCCCTCAGGCGATGCGGCCGAACCACCACAGCGACAGCGTCGCGGCGACCACCGCCAGCAGCGCACCCAAAGCGGCAAACAGCGCCGTCACTTCGGTTTCCTTGCGCTCGACGACCATGCGTGCGCTGAGTGATTCGTAAACCTTTTTCAGGTCTTCGGCAGTGCCGGCATAGAAATATTCGCCATGCGTCAGCAGCGAAATGTTCTTCAGCGTTTCTTCGTCCAGCCGCACGCGCATGCTCCAGCCTTCGAAGCCTATGACTTCACCGTTGGTCGTGCCCACGCCCACCGTGTAGACGCGGATGCCGTGGTCGGCGGCCATCTTGGCGGCGTCCAGCGGGTCGGGGCCGGTGGTGCGCTGGCCGTCGGTGAGCATGATGATGGCGGCCGAGTTGTAGCTGCCAGGCGCCACGGGCGTCAGGGGTTTGATGTCCTTCTTGGCGATGGACGCGCCGGGGAAGTTCTTCTGCCCGGTGACATGCTGGATCTCGATGCCGTCGTCGGGGAACAAGGTGGCCAGGCTCAGGATGATGCCGCTGCCGGTGGCCGTGCCGCGTTGCAGCTGGAAACGGTCGATGGCCTTGATGACATCGTCGCGGCTGGTGGTGGGTGCCTGAACCACCGCGGCGGTGCCGGCAAAGGCGACCACGCCCACCCTCACTTCGCGCGGCAGGTTGTTGACGAAGGCCTTGGCCGCTTCCTGCGAAGCCACCAGCCGGTTGGGCTTGACATCTTCGGCGCGCATGCTGCCCGACACGTCCATGGCCAGCATGATGGTGCGTTCAGACAGCGGCAGCGTCAGCATCGCCGTGGGCCGCGCCACTGCCAGCAACAGCGTGGTGAACGCCAGCAGCAGCAAGAGCGGCGGCACATGGCGGCGCCAGCCCGGGCCCTGGCCCGCGGCCAACTTGGCCACGCTGATGCTGGACAGACGCACGGTGGTCTTGCGCTTGCGTTTCAGCACCCACCAATACAGCGCCACGAGCCCGGGCAGCAGCACCAGCAGCCACAGCAGCGAAGGCCAGACGAAGCTCATGGCGCGGCCTCGGCCAGCACGTCGGCACGGCGTTGGGCGCGCGGAAAGCGCAGCGGCACTTTCAGCCGCGCGCGCTGTCGGCGCAGGTCAGCAAAACGCATCAGGCTTTGCAGCAGGTCATCGTCGGTGGCCAGCTCCAGCATGTCGGCGCCACTGTGTGCCAGGTCTTGCATCAAGGTCGTTTCCTGCTCGTCGGCGATGGCCGCATAACGTTGACGAAACACGGGGTCGGCGCCGTCTATGAACAACTGTTCGCCCGTTTCGGCGTCTTCCAGTGTCACCAGGCCGACATCAGGCAAGGCCATTTCCAGCGGGTCCCACAGGCGCACGGCCACCACGTCATGGCGGCGCGCCAGGCGGCCCAGCGCTGGCTGCCAGCCGGGCTGGCTGATGAAGTCGGAAACCACAAAGACCAGCGCGCGGCGCTTGATCGCGCCGTCGGCGGTGCGCAGCAAATCGGCCAATGCGGTGCCGGTGCCTTTGGTCTGCTGGCCGCGCGCTGCCTGCATGCGCGCCAGCAATTCCAGCACATGCAGCCGGCTGGCCCGCGGCGGCAACAGGCCATCCACCTGGTGGCCATAAAGCATCGCCCCGACGCGGTTGCCATGGCGTGTGATGACGCGCGCCAGCGTGGCCACAAAGGCGGTGGATATCGCCAGCTTGGTGACATCGGCGCTGCCGAAATCAACGCTGCCCGACAGATCAAGCAAAAACCACGCATTCATGTCGCGGTCTTCCAGGTACTGGCGCACATAGGGCTGTTGCAGCCGCGCGGTGACGTTCCAGTCGATGTGGCGCACATCGTCGTGGTGCTGGTATTCGCGCAGGTCGGCCAGGTCAACCCCGGCGCCGCGCCACAGCGTTCGGTAGTCGCCCTGCAGCAGGCCGTCCAGGCGGCGTATCACCGTCCATTCCAGTTGCCGCAGCAGCTGGTCGGGCGCAGCAGAGCGCGCAGGCTCAGCCATGGGCCGCGGCGCCTTCGGGGTGGGCCAGGGGTTTGTCGGGTGCGGGCAGCTTTTTCAGCAAACGCTGCACCAGGTCGTCGGCGCTGATGTTCTCGGCCAGCGCTTCGTAGCTCAGCACCAGGCGGTGGCGCAGCACGTCGGGCACCAGATCGACCATGTCCTCGGGCAGCACGTACTTGCGGCCACGCAACATGGCCAGCGCCTTGCTGCCTTCGATGAGCCCGATGGTGGCGCGCGGGCTGGCCCCGTAGCTCAGGTAGGCGGCCAGCTCCGTCAGGCCGTACTTGTCGGGCCGGCGCGTGGCGCCCACCAGTTTCACGGCGTACTGCATCAGCGCCGGGTCGCAAAACACGGCGCGGCATTCGCGCTGCAGCGCGGCGAGCTGGAAGGTGTCGGCCACGGGGTGCACGTCCACAGGTTCACCTGTCACGCGTTGGGCGATGACGAATTCTTCTTCTTCACTGGGGTAGTCGACCAGCACCTTCATCATGAAGCGGTCAATCTGCGCTTCTGGCAGCGGGTAGGTGCCTTCGGTTTCGATCGGGTTCTGCGTCGCCATGACGACAAAAGGATCGGGCACCTTGTGGCTTTCGCCGGCAATCGTCACCTGGCGTTCCTGCATCACTTCCAGCAACGCACTCTGCACCTTGGCCGGCGCGCGGTTGATTTCATCGGCGAGCAGCAAATTGGCAAACACCGGGCCCAAAGCGGTGCCGAACTCGCCGCTTTTCTGGTTGTAGATGCGCGTGCCGACAAGGTCGGCCGGCACCAGGTCTGGCGTGAACTGGATGCGCTTGAAACTGCCACGCACGGTGCGCGCCAGGGTCTTCACCGTCAGCGTCTTGGCCAGCCCCGGCACGCCTTCGACCAGCAAGTGGCCCTGGGCCAGCATGCCGACCAGCACCCGTTCGAGAAAACGGTCCTGGCCCACGACGACGCGCTTGACCTGGTACAGGATGCGTTCCATCAGCGTGGCGGTCGTCTCAGCGGTGTCTTGCATCGAGCTGCTTTCTAGAAAGGTGTCATGCCTGCCGCCTGGGCCGCGTTTTCAATCGGCACAGCAAAACCGATGCCGATAAAAGTGCGTTGCTCAGACGGGTTGAGGATGGCGGTGACGATGCCCACCACCTGGCCGTCCATGGTGACCAGCGGGCCGCCGCTGTTGCCGGGGTTGGCGGCGGCGTCGAACTGAATCAGGTTGGTCAGCGTTTTCGTGCCTTCCTGGGACCGGAATTCACGCTTCAGGCCCGACACCACGCCATAGCTGACCGAAGGGCCAATGCCAAAAGGGTGGCCCACGGCGATGACATGGTCGCCAGGCCGCAGGTCGCCGGTGCTGCGCATGGTGGCCGCTTCCAGATCATCGGGCAGGCTTTGCGCCTTCAACACCGCGAGGTCGTTTTCTGGCTGCGCGCCGACCAGCGTGGCTTCGCTTTCGTGGCCGTTGGCAAATCGAACCCGAATGCGTTTGGCGCCGGATACGACGTGCAAGTTGGTCAAGATGGTGCCGTTGTCGATGATGACCACGCCCGTACCCAGGCTGCGTTCCATCGCGCGCTGCTCGGGTTTGTCTTCACCTTCGTCGCTCTCATCCAGCAGGCCCACGACACGAACCACGGAAGGCAATATCGCTTCATAAGCCTTGGCCGCGGCAGACGGCAGCGGCTCCTTTTCCAGCGACTGGCGCACCGCGGCGTCGATGTCGTCTTGCGTGATGGCATGGTTGCCGGGGCGCAGCCACAGCAGGCCCAGCATCAGCAGCAGGGCCAGCAGCGCGCCCGTGGCGGCCCACAGCGGGGCATTGTGGCGTTGTGCGAAAGCGCGCCTGCGGCTGTGCGGAGTGGGCAGTGGTGCAGTGGCGGTGGAATCCGCGGTCGGCGGTGCCGGCGCAGCGCCAGTGGGTGGCGTGCGGCGTGGTGAACGGCTGTACAGCGGGGCCTTTTTCATGGGGGCCTTGTTACGACGTCTGGGGCAACATTTGCATCTGCAAGCCACAGTATCACGTTGCGCGCGGCGCCGCAGCGCCACCCCCGCGAAGCTGGGTCATCATCAACGCATGTGGACCGACACGCACTGTCATCTGGACGCGCCAGAGTTCGACCCCGACCGCGAAGCCGTGGTGCAGCGTGCACACGCTGCGGGCGTGCGGCGGCTGGTGCTGCCGGCGGTGGCGGTGGCGCACTTCGACACCGTGCGCGCGCTGGCCCGGGCCCACGGCTGTGCTTACGCGCTGGGCATTCATCCGCTGTGTGTGGGTCAGGCCGCAGACGAAGACCTGGCCCGCCTGGCGCAGGCCTTGCACGCCTGCCGTGACGACCCGCTGCTGGTGGCGGTGGGTGAAATCGGCCTCGACCATTTCGTACCCGGGCATGACCTGGCGCGCCAGGAAGTTTTCTACCGCGCCCAGCTGAAACTGGCCCGCGCTGCCGGCTTACCCGTCATCTTGCATGTGCGTCGTTCGGCAGACGCGCTGCTGAAGGGCCTGCGGCAGATTGAAGTTCAAGGGGGCATTGCCCATGCCTTCAACGGCAGCGCGGTGCAGGCCGGCCACTTCACGGCCCGTGGTTTCAAGCTCGGCTTTGGCGGCACGCTGACCTTTGAGCGTTCATTGCAGATTCGCGCCCTGGCCAGCACGCTGCCGGCCAGCGTGCTGGTGCTGGAAACCGACGCCCCCGACATGCCGCCACAGTGGCTGTACCGCAGCGCTGCCGAACGTGAAGCCGGCGCCGCGCAAGGCCGCAACGAGCCGGCCGAACTGCCGCGCATTGGCGCCGCGCTGGCTGCGCTGCGTGGCTGGACATTGGAAGAAACGGCCCACACCACCAGCGCCAATGCGATGGCCGCCTTGCCACGTCTGGCCGCTGTGACCACGGCCTTGCCGGCATGAAAGCAGCGCGCCTGCAAGGCCTGCCGCCGGTCATCGGCGCGCAGACGCGGCTGCTGGTGCTGGGCAGTTTTCCCGGTACGGCTTCGTTGCAGGCCCAGCAGTATTACGGCCACCCGCGCAACCAATTCTGGCCGCTGCTGGGCGCAGTGTGGGGCCTGGACCTGGCCGCATTGCCTTATGAAGTGCGGCTGGACGAAGCGCGCCGCCGTGGTCTGGGGCTGTGGGATGTCTACGCCAGTTGCCTGCGTCAGGGCAGCCTGGACCAGGCCATATGCGAGCCCGAATTCAACGACCTGGCGGGCCTGCGCGCCGACGCGCCGGCGCTGGCTTTCGTGGCCCACAACGGCGCTGAATCGGCGCGTTCAATGAAGCCCGTGGCCGCACTTGGCTTCACCGTGCGGCGCCTGCCTTCGACCAGCCCGGCGAATGCCAGCTGGACGTTCGAGCGCAAGCTGGCAGCCTGGCGCGCGGCCTTTGATGAAGCAGGAATCTGAACGCATGGCGCCCAACGCGAGATCAAGCACCAAGCCCGAACCGCAAGACCTGCCGCTGGTGACGCTGTCTGAAGAAGACGGCGTGCGCTACCTGCACCTGGATTCGATCTGGATACAGGGCGGCATGCGCATCAAGAAGCCGCAATTCGTGCATATCGATTATGTCCAGCGCATGCTGGCCAGCCTGCTGTGGCTACCCACCGAAGTGATGGGCCAGGGGCAGGCCGTGCAACTCGGCCTGGGCGCCGGTGCCATCACCCGCTTCACCGCGGTGCAATTGCAGATGGCCACCACCGTGGTCGAGATCAACCCGCTGGTGGTGTCGGCCAACATGATCTGGTTCAGCCTGCCGCCGGCCGCTGTGGTGGTGCAGGGCGACGCGGCCGACTGGCTGGCCCAGGCGCTGCCTTGCAGCGTGCGTTTGCTGCATGTCGATTTGTACGACCAGCAAGCCGCAGCACCCGTGCTCGACGACGAAGCCTTCTACCGCGCCTGCCGTTCGGTGCTGGAAGAAGGCGGGTTGATGAGCGTCAATTTGTTCGGCCGCCACGCCAGCTTCCATGACAGCATTGCCCGCATAGCCGCCGCTTTCGGCAGCCACCAGGTCTGGAGCCTGCGCCCCACGCGCGAGGGCAACACCGTGGTCGTGGCCGGCCGCGAAGTGGTGGTGCCTGAGCGTGAAGTGCTGGCCGCCCGTGCCGCGGTCATCGAACAACGTTTTGGCGCTTTGGGCCTGCCGGCGCGCAAATGGCTGCGCATGGTGCGGCCTTACCAGCAACAGCCCGATACAACCGCTTCGCCCTGAACACCCCGCCATGATCCGGCCTGCTACCGCCACCCCTTCGGCTCTCAAGTCCGTTGCCACCGCCGCGCCCCGCGGCCGGCTGGAATGGCCGCTGCTGCTGGCCTGGCTGCGTGAAGACGGGCTCGTCAGCGCCGACGATGCAGAACAAGTGGCCGCGCGCTTTCGCGCCGGTGCATCCAGCCTGCACGCATTGGTGCGACTGGGCGGCGCCGGCCTGCAGCGTGTGGGCAAGGGCAGCGTGCTGGACACCGAAGCGCTGACCGAATGGCTGGCCGGGCGCTGCCGGCTGCCGTACTTGCGCATCGACCCTTTGCGTGTCGACGTCGGCCGCGTGGCCGACGTGATGAGCGTGCAATACGCCGAGATGCGGCGCGCGCTGCCGGTGCAGGTGAGTGCCAGCGAAGTGACCATCGCCACCGCCGAGCCCTTCGATATTGCCTGGGTGGCCGAGATCGAAACCCACACCCGCCGCAGCGTGCGCCTGGTGGTGGCCAACCCCGATGAAGTGCGGCGCTACACCACCGAGTTCTATGCCCTGGCGCGCAGCGTGCGCGCGGCGCAAAAGAGCGGTGAAGTGGCCACCACCGCCAGCTTTGAGCAACTGGTGGAATTGGGCAAGACCAGCAAGACGCTGGATGCTAACGACCAAGGTGTGGTGCAGGTGGTGGACTGGCTGTGGGGCTATGCCTTCGACCAGCGCGCCAGCGATATTCACCTGGAGCCGCGCCGCGACATGGGCGCCATACGCTTTCGCATCGACGGCGTGCTGCACACCGTCTACCAGGTGCCTTTGACGGTGATGGGCGCGATGACCGCGCGCATCAAATTGCTGGGCCGCATGGACGTGGTGGAAAAGCGCCGGCCGCTGGACGGCCGCATCAAGACACGGCGTCCAGAGAATGCCGATGGCACGCCGGGCGGCGAGGTGGAAATGCGTCTGTCCACGCTGCCCACGGCCTTTGGCGAGAAGATGGTGATGCGCATCTTCGACCCCGAGACCACGGTCAAGGGCCTGGCGGCGTTGGGCTTTGCTGCGCCCGAGGCCAAGGGCTGGGGCGAACTCATCACGCGGCCGCACGGCATCATCTTGGTCACCGGGCCCACGGGCAGCGGCAAGACGACGACGCTGTACTCGACGTTGAAGAGCCTGGCCAACGAAGAAGTCAACGTCTGCACGATTGAAGACCCGATCGAGATGATCGAGCCGGCCTTCAACCAGACCCAGGTGCAGCCGGCGCTGGACATGAATTTCGCCGAGGGCCTGCGCGCTTTGATGCGGCAGGATCCGGACATCATCATGGTCGGCGAAATACGCGACCTGGCCACCGCCGAGATGGCGATACAGGCCGCGCTGACCGGCCACCTGGTGTTCAGCACGCTGCACACCAACGACGCGGTGGGCGCCGTCACGCGGCTGGCGGATTTGGGGGTACCCAGTTATCTGATTGCCGCCACTGTCATCGGCGTGCTGGCGCAGCGCCTGGCGCGCACGCTGTGCCCGGCGTGCAAGGTGCGCGACGACAGCATCACGCGCGAAGCCATCGACGAAGCCATACGCCCCTGGCGCCTGAGCGGCGGCGTGCGGCCCTACAAAGCCGTCGGTTGCCTGGAATGCCGCCACACCGGCTACCGCGGCCGCGCCGGGCTGTATGAACTGCTGCCGATGAGCGAAGCCGCGCGCGCCGCGGTGCATCCGCACCTGGATGCCGCGACGCTGCGCAAGCAGGCCGTGAAAGACGGCATGCGCCCGCTGCGCCTGGCCGGTGCGATGAAGGTGGCCGAGGGTTTGACGACGCTGGAAGAGGTTTTGAGAAGCACGCCAAACCTGGATATGCAGGGCTGATCAAAGCGCCCCACAGCCCGCCGCGCAGCCGCGGGTTCATTCCTGCGGGCTTACGTGGAAACCACAGCGAACGGGCTGTTACGCGCTCCTAGAATCGCGCCGCAAAGGCAACTCGGGGAGACTGGCGTGAAGATCAAGAGCGAGAAGGACTTCTGGTCCGGACTCATGTTCATGTTGGTGGGCGTGGCCTTTGCGTGGGGCGCCACCTTCTACAACTTCGGCAGTTCTGCGCGCCCCGGCCCGGGCTACTTCCCGTTTGGCCTGGGTGTGTTGATGGCCCTGCTGGGGGGTGCCATCTTGTTCAAGGCGCTGACCTTCGAGGTGGCCGGGGGCGACAAGATCGGCCCCTGGGCCTGGAAGCCGCTGGGCATGATCACGCTGACGGTGGCCATCTTCGGCTGGACACTGCCGCATCTGGGCATGGTCATCGCGCTGCCCATTCTGGTCGTCATCTCGGCCATGGCCGGTGACGAATTTCACTGGAAAGACGCGCTCATCAATTCCGTCATCCTGACCATCGGCAGTTGGGTGATTTTCATCTGGGGCTTGAAGCTGACGATTCCGCTGTGGCCTCCTTTCATCACCGGCTGAGGCGCGCACCATGGAACTTCTGAACAACCTCATGCTTGGTTTTGGCGTCGCCTTCACGCTGCAAAACCTGTTGTATGCCTTTGGCGGCGCCGTGCTGGGCACGCTGATTGGCGTGCTGCCCGGCCTGGGCCCGGTGGCCACCATCGCCATGCTGCTGCCCAGCATCTATGCGCTGGACGCCACGCCGGCGCTGATCATGCTCGCCGGCATTTATTACGGTGCGCAATACGGCGGTTCAACCACCGCCATTCTCATCAACGTGCCCGGTGAAAGCAGTTCGGTGGTGACGGCCATCGACGGCTACGCCATGGCCCGCAAAGGCCGCGCCGGCCCGGCGTTGGCCGCAGCTGGTCTGGGTTCGTTTTTCGCCGGTTGTGTCGGCACCGTCATCATTGCGGCCTTCGCGCCGCCGCTGACCGAACTCGCCTTCAAGTTCGGCCCGGCCGAGTACTTCAGCCTGATGGTGCTGGGCCTCATCGGCGCGGTGGTGCTGGCCTCGGGTTCACTGATCAAGGCCATCTGCATGATCGTGCTGGGGCTGCTGCTGGGTCAGATCAACACCGACGTTATTTCCGGCGTGCCGCGCTACAGCTTCGATATCCCAGAGCTGACCGACGGCATCGGTTTCGTGGCCATTGCGATGGGTGTATTCGGCTTCGGTGAAATCATTACCAACCTGGGCCAGCCCGAAGAAAGCCGCGAGGTCTTCACCAAGGACGTGAGGGGTTTGTGGCCGACCAAGCAGGACTTCAAGGATGCCTGGCCGGCAGTGATGCGCGGCACCGCGCTGGGCTCCATCCTGGGCGTGCTGCCGGGCGGCGGCGCGCTGCTGGCATCGTTTGCGGCCTACACGGTTGAAAAGAAGTGGCCGGCCAAGGCCGGTGAAGTGCCTTTCGGCCAGGGCAACATCCGCGGTGTCGCCGGCCCCGAGAGCGCCAACAACGCCGGCGCCCAGACTTCGTTCATCCCGATGCTGACGCTGGGCATTCCGCCCAATGCGGTGATGGCTTTGATGGTCGGCGCGATGACCATCAAGGGCATTCAGCCCGGCCCGCAGGTGATGACGAGCAACCCGCAACTGTTCTGGGGTTTGATCGCCTCGATGTGGGTCGGCAACCTGATGCTGGTGATCCTGAACCTGCCGCTCATCGGCATCTGGATCAAGCTGCTGACAGTGCCTTACCGCTTCCTGTTCCCGGCCATCATGGTGTTCTGCTGCATCGGCCTGTACACGTTGAGCAACAGCGCCTTTGATGTCTACGCTGGCGCGGTGTTCGCGGTCATCGGCTACAGCTTTTACAAGCTGGGCTGCGAACCAGCGCCGCTGCTGCTGGGCTTCATCCTGGGGCCCATGATGGAGGAAAACTTGCGACGCGCCTTGCTGCTGTCGCGCGGCGACTGGACAACCTTCATGACGCGCCCGTTGTCGGCCGGCCTGCTGGCTGCCGCCACGCTGATGGTGGTGGTGGTGATGCTGCCTTCGATCAAGAGCAAGCGCCAGGAAGCCTTCCAGGAGGAGTAGGGCCGCCACGCTTCCTCCGGTCGCTGCCCCCCGAGGGGGCTCAGGCAGCGGCCTGGCAAAGCCGGTTCCGCGCCTGGCCTTGATCAGACGCGAGCGTGCGGTAACGTTGTCTCATGCCCCTGCCCACCGCGCTCGCCCCGCTGCAAGGCGTCGTCTTCCGCGGCCTGTGGTTCGCCTGGCTGGCGGCCAACATGACGATGTGGATGAACGACGTGGCCGCCGCCTGGCTGATGACCACGCTGACCACCAGCCCGGTGATGGTGGCGCTGGTGCAGACCGCATCCACGCTGCCGGTGTTCCTGCTTGGCCTGCCCAGCGGCGCGCTGGCCGACATCCTGGACCGCAGGCGCTACTTCGCGGCCACGCAGTTGTGGGTGTCTGTCAACGCGCTGGTGCTGGCGGCCTTGTCGCTGGCCGGGCAGTTGACGCCACCGCTGCTGCTGTTGCTGACCTTCACCAACGGCATTGGCCTGGCCATGCGCTGGCCGGTGTTTGCGGCCATCGTGCCGGGCATCGTCACCCGGGCTGAATTGCCGGCCTCGTTGGCGCTCAACGGCATTGCAATGAACCTGTCGCGCGTCATCGGCCCGGCGGTGGCCGGTGCGCTGCTGGCGGCCTTCAGCCCGGCGGCGGTGTTTGTGCTGAACACCTTGTTGGCGGCTGTGGCCTTCTTTCTCATCTTGCGTTGGAAGAGCGAAGCACGCACCAGCACCTTGCCCGGTGAGCGCTTTGTCGGCGCCATGCGCGTGGGCCTGAACTACACGCTGCAAAGCCCGCGGCTGAAGGTCATTTTGCTGCGCATCTTCTTGTTCTTTTTGCAGGCCACGGGGTTGATGGCCTTGTTGCCGCTGGTGGCGCGCACGCTGCACGGCGGCGGCGCCGGTACCTTCACGCTGATGCTGTCTTGCGTCGGCGCCGGGGCCATCGTCGCGGCGCTGTATTTCCCCAAGCTGCGCGCCCGTTTCGACCGCGACCAGTTTGTGCGCGCGGGCACGCTGCTGCACGCCGCGCTGTCTGCGTTGATCGTGCTGGTGCCGGAAATCTGGGTCGCCTTGCCGTGCATGGTGTTGATAGGCATGGCCTGGATCAGCGTCGCCAATTCACTCACCGTGTCAGCGCAGATCGCGATGCCGAACTGGGTGCGGGCACGCGGCATGTCGATCTACCAGATGGCGCTGATGGGCGGTTCGGCCGCGGGTTCGCTGCTGTGGGGCCGGGTGGCTGAACATGGCGGCGTGAAAGAAGCGGTGCTGGCCGCGGCCGTGTTCGGTGTCGTGGTGCTGGTGGCGACGCGCCGCTTCTCGGTCGAAGGTGGTGAAGACATCGATTTCACCCCTGCCGCTGCCGCGCGCACCGCGCCCGAACCGGCCTTCGCCGTCGCGCCTGACGAGGGCCCGGTGATGGTCACGGTGGAATACCAAATCGACCCGACCCGCGCCGCCGCCTTTGCGCAGGTCATGCAAAGCACCCGCGGCGCGCGGCTGCGCCAGGGGGCGCTCAGCTGGGGCCTGTTCCGCGATGTCAATGTGCCGGGCCGTTACGTCGAATATTTCGTCGACGAAAACTGGGTTGAGCACCAGCGCAGGCTGGAACGCTTCACCGCCTTCGACGCCGATCTGCGCCTGCAGCGCCTGGCCTTCCACCTGGGCCCCGAGGCGCCGGTGCTGCGGCGCTACGTGGGTGACGGCGCGGTGGCGTCCGGCGCAGTGACCTGACAGGCCCATGGGCGGCCACGCCAATAAGCGGATACGCAGATACGCAGATACACCGATACACCGATGCGCCAATACACCGATACGCCTTCCGGTGCACCGCTGACCCCTCATTCGCGGGCCGTTGCGAGTGATTGCGGGTAAGCGCTGTCAATGGTGGCCGGCGGTTGGCCTATAACGCTGCGACCCCGACCGGGCGCAAAAACCATCAGGAGACAAGGCATGTTCAACCCCATCCATTCCCGCACCATCATCGCCGCGGCCGTGCTGGCGCTGGTGGCGCCGTTTGCAACGTCAGCGCTGGCCGACAGCGTGCGCGTGCGCGACGAAGCGGGCAACCCCGACGGCGCGCTGTTCCCCAGCAATCGCTACACCGTGTTTGACGGCACCCAGAACACGCTGCGCCGCGTCAAGCTGCCCAAGCCCAATTGCGCCGTGCGCGTCAGCGACTGCCAGGACATCGACATCCTCAACGGGCTCGACGGCTTCTCGACACAGCCGCGCATGACGGTGCCGTTGACCGGCGCCATCAACCTGGCCACCGTCACCAGCAACACCGTCTACCTGCTGAACCTGGGCGACACGCTCAGCGGGCACGGGTTTGGTGAACGCGTGGGCATCAACCAGGTGTCGTGGGACAGCGCCAATCTGACGCTCGTCGTGCAGAGCAACGAACTCTTGCAGCAGCACAGCCGCTACCTGTTGGTGGTGACAGACGGCGTGCGCGACCTGCAGGGCAAGAAAATCAAGCCCGCCCGTGATGCCGATGACGACGCTGATGGTGCCGCGATGGCCGCCAGCAACCCAGGCGACAGCACCGAGTACCGGCGCGACCTGCGCGACGCCTTGCGGGCTTTGCACGGCAGCCAAAACAAAATCGTGGCCGCCAGTTATTTCAGCACCCAGAGCATCAGCGCCGACCTGGCCAAGATCAACCGCCAGATCAAGCACGCCAGCCCGGTGCCGGTGAATTTCGTCATCGGCCAGACCGCCACCGGCCCGGTGCGCGCGCTGTTCCCGGTGAACACGTTGACCGGCATCCAGTTCAACCGCCAGACCGGCACGGCGCCGGCCTTCACCGCCAGCGCCGTGCCCACGTCAGCGCTGGGCGTGGCGCCGGGTGCGGTGGCCGCCGTGGCTTACGGCCGCTACAGCTCGCCCAACTATGCCAACAGCGACAAGGTCATTCCGGCCACGGGCACGTTGACGGGGCTGCCCGCCGTGCAAAGCCGCAACGACTTGATCGTGCAGGTCTTCCTGCCTGCCGGCAGCAAGCCGGCCGGTGGCTGGCCGGTAGCGCTGTTCGGTCATGGTTTCACCGACAGCATGTACGGCGCGCCCTGGACGGTGGCCGCCACGCTGGCCCAGCAAGGCATTGCCACGCTGGCCATCAACGTCGTGGGCCACGGCGGCGGCGCTTTGGGCACCTTGAACGTGCAGCGCCTGAACGCCGCGCCGGTGGTCGTGAACGCCGGCGGGCGCGGCATCGACCAGGACGGCAACGGCAGCATTGATTCGACAGAGGGCAGCAGCGCGGTGGGTGCGAACAACATCGTCGGCAGCCGCGACGGCCTGCGCCAGACGGTGGTAGACCTGATGCAACTGGTGCGCCAGATCGAGGCCGGCGTGGACGTTGACGGCGATGGCAGTGTCGACCT
>JANMJI010000185.1:0-12452 GCA_031371275.1 Betaproteobacteria bacterium | reverse complement strand
CGCGATCGGCGAGGCGTGGTAGCCGAAGGGACGGCCGTCGAGCAGCGTGTGGCCGTAGAAGTAGCGTAGCCGCCGCACCTTTGCCCACGCCGAGTAGATGCCGAGCGTGGCGATGCTGAGCAGCAGGTTCACGATCCAGATGCGGAAGTATTCGCTGCCGCTGGCGGTGAATTCGAGCCTGAGCGCGCCTGGCGGGTGGTCTTCCATGGTGCTCCCTGAATTTGGTCGTGTTGTGATGGTCTGCATTGTCTGTGCAGACGCCGCGCAAACTCAAGCCATGGCGGCGTTCAGGGCCACAACACCACCAGCCACACGGTGACGCAAAAGAGCAGGCACAGCATCACCGCGGCGCTGCCCAGGTCCTTGGCGCGGCCCAGCATCGGGTGGCGTTCCAGCGAGACGGTGTCGGCCAGCGCTTCGACCGCCGAATTCAGCAATTCGGCGACCCACACTGCGACCACAGTGCCGGCCATCAGCAGCGCCTGCCAGCGGCCCGGGGCCAGCCACGGCACCAGCATCAACATCGGCAGGCCGAGTGCCATTTCCTGCCTGAACGCGGCTTCATGGCGCAGCGCGGCGCGCAGGCCGGCCAGCGAATAGCGCATGGCGTGCCACACGCGGCCGGCGCCACCCTCGCTTTTAAAGGCCGAAGCCGGGGTCGGCGCGGGCGTGGGCGTGGGCTCGGGTGCGTCAGACATCGTGGGCTCGGTGGCAAAAGACTTCAAGGAGGCGCCAGGTGCAGCACGGCGGCAAAGCCCTGCGGCACCGCGGCCAGGCGCAGCCGGCCGCCATGGGCGCGGGCCACCAGGTCGGCCAGCATCAGGCCCAGGCCGGTGCGGCCTTCGTAGCTTTGGCTGTCCAGCGCCTGCTGCAAGGCCAGCCGCCGCTCGGCGGCCACGCCGGTGCCGTCGTCCTGCACCCACAGCACCTGCTCGGCGGGGGTGCTCAAGCAGACGCTGCGAGCACCGTGGCGCAGCGCGTTTTCGAGCAGGTTCAGCAGGGCCGCGGTGAGCAGGTCGGCGTCGGCCTGCACGGCGTGACTGGCCTGCACTTGCAGCGTTAGCCCTTCGACCGGCAGACGGGCCGCCAGCGCGGGCAGGTCGAGCAGCGTGCGCTGCACTTCGACGCCGCTGCGAAACATCACCAGCAGCGCCGTCACCACCCGCTGCAGCCGGCCGGCAGCGGCGCGCACGCGCTGCAAACGCGGCTGCAGCGCCGGCGGCGCTTCACGCACGGCGACGGCGAGTTGGGCGTCGATGCCGGCCAGCGGCGTGCGCAGCGCGTGCGCGGCGTGGGCGGCAAAGGCGCGCTCTTGCGAAACACGCCGCGCCAGCCGGCCGGCCAGGCCGTCGATGGCGGCCTGCACGGGCCGCAGTTCTTCGTGTTCCGAGACGCCCAGCGTGGCCCCGGGTTGCAGCGGGTCGTAGTCGGCCAGGCGCTGCGACAAGGCTTGCAGCGGCGCCAGTTCATGGCGCACCCGGGCACCCAGCCACAGCAGCGCCAGCCCCAGCATGGGCAGGCCGGCGAGCAGCGCGGCGAAGGCGATTTCGGCCTGCGCTTCACGGCGTTCGCCGCGTGCCTGGGCGACGTACAGCGTCTGCCCTTCGCGGCCCAGCGGCAGGCCGTAGACGCGCCAGCCCTCGACGTTGGAAAAGCCCGCCGATGGCGTGGCCATCAAGGGCCCAGCCGGCGCCGCCGCTGCCGCGCTCAGCACCTGCGCCGGCCCGTGGTGGCTGACCAGTTGCCAGACAAAGTGCCGCCCCGCGACCGTGGCCGTGGCCGCCGAAGCCGCCGGCGTGGCGGGCACCAGCGCCGGCAGCCTGGCTTGCAGATTGCGTGAAGGCAGGCCCCATGGGCCGAGCAGGCTCAACAGGCTCTCGGCGGCACTTTGCAGGGTCTCGTCCTGCAGTTCGGCGACCTCTTCACGCACGGCCAGCCATTCGGCCAGCCCCAGCGCCGTGCACCACAGCAGCGCCCACAGCCACAGCGAACGCAGCAAGCGCCCGCGTATGGAAGCGGGTGCCTTCACTGCGCCGCGCCCACGCGGTAGCCCAGCCCGCGCACCGTTTCCACCAGTTCACGGCCCAGTTTGCGGCGCAGGCTGGAGATGTGTACTTGCAGCGCGTTGCTGTTCACCTCGGCCGCAGAGCCCAGCACCAGGCGTTCCAGTTCGGCCTTGGCGACGATGCGTCCGGCGCGCAGCGTCAGCGCTTCCAGCACCGCCCATTCACGCGCCGTCAGCTCCACCCTTACGCTGCCCAGCCAGGCGCAGCGGGCCTGCAAATCCACCGCCACCCATGCCGGGCCCGGGCTCGGGCCCGACCCCGAGCCCAGGCCCAGGCGCACGCGGGTGTCGGCGCCACCGGCGCTGCGCCGGCACACGGCGCGCAACCGGGCCAGCAGTTCTTCGGGCGCGAAGGGCTTGACCAGATAGTCGTCGGCACCACCGTCCAGCCCTTGCAGGCGGTCGGCCAGCAGGTCGCGCGCGGTGAGCATCAGCGCTGGCGTGCCGTCGCCGCGGCGGCGCTGCGCGCGCAGCCAGTCCAGGCCCGAGCCGTCGGGCAGTTGCCAGTCGACCAGCCAGGCGGCAAAGGGCTGGCCGCGGTAGACCTCGGTGTCGGCCAGGCAGCGCGCCCATTGCACCGCATGGCCTTCGCCGCGCAGGAAGTCGCGCAGCCCTTCGCCCAGCAGTTCGTCGTCTTCAATCAGCAGCAGCCGCATCGGTGTATCCGCCCCGCCGGCACGGTACCACCGCAGGCTGCAAGCCCCCGTCAGCAGACCGTCAGCAGGCCGTCAGCAGCCCGTCAGCGGCCCTTGCGCAGCGCCGCCACGACGTTGCAGCGCGAACAGTTCTAATCACCTCATGCAACCACCCGACAGCGCCGCTGAACGCTTCACTTTGACCGCCACCGTCGAACAGCTGATGGCCGTGGCTGCGCTGTTCTGGGCCTTGACGGCGAACCGCCTGTTCCTGGGCGCGGCGCTGAAAGACCGCGCCCTGGCCGAGCCCGCTAGCTGGGGCTTTGCGCTGGCGCTGCTGGCCATGCTGGCCGCGCTGCACTACCTGCTGCTGGCCTTGCTGTGCACACGCCACACCGTCAAGCCGGTGCTGGCGGTGTTGACCGTGGCCACCGCTTTCGCGACCCACTTCATGCAGAGTTTTGGCGCCTACCTGGACCCTTCGATGATGCGCAATGTGCTGCGCACCGATGTCGCCGAAGCGCGTGAACTTTTCAGCTGGGGCCTGCTGCCGCACCTGGGCCTGTATGCGGTGCTGCCGCTGGCCTTGCTGTGGCGCGTGCGCGTGCTGCAGCGGCCCTGGCTGCACAGCGCAGGCCTGCGCGTGGCCAGCACCGCCGGCGCGCTGGCCGTGCTGGTGGGCGCGCTGCTGTTGATCTTCCAGCCCTTTGCCTCGTTGATGCGCAACCACAAGGAAATGCGTTACCTGGCGACGCCGGCGAACTACATCTGGTCGATAGCCGCGGTGGCCGCGGCGCAGGCCAAGGGCGTGGCCCAACCGCGCCAGCCCATCGGCCTGGACGCCAAGCCCGGCGCGCTGTTTGGCGACCGCGCCCGGCCGCTGGTGCTGGTGCTGGTGGTGGGTGAAACCGCGCGCGCCGCCAACTGGGGCTTGAATGGCTACGCAAGGCAGACGACGCCCGAACTGGCGGCGCTGGCCAGCCTGCCCGGCCCACCGGCGCTGGTGAACTTCAGGGACGTGACCAGTTGCGGCACCAACACCGAGGTCTCGCTGCCGTGCATGTTCGCGCCGGTGGGCCGGCGTGATTACGATGAAGCCGTGGTGCGCGGCAGGCAGTCGCTGCTGCATGTGCTGGCCCGCGCCGGCGTGGCCGTGCAGTGGCGCGACAACCAGTCGGGCTGCAAAGGCGTGTGCGAAGGGCTGCCGCAAGACGACGTGTTGTCCATCAACCCCGCTGGCCTGTGTGCCGAAGGCCGTTGCCTGGACGAAGGGCTGCTCAGTGGCCTGGACGAACGCCTGGCGAACGCCGCGAACGCGGCCAAATCTGGCGCTTCCGGCGCTTCCGGCGCCGCCGCCGCGCCGACCACGCAATTGCTGGTGCTGCACCAGTTGGGCAACCACGGGCCGGCTTACTTTCGCCGCTACCCGCGGGCTTTTGCGCGCTTCCTGCCGGCCTGCCAAAGCGACGACCTGCACAAGTGCACACGCGCCGAAATCACCAACGCCTACGACAACGCACTGCTCTACACCGACCATGTGCTGTCCAGCCTGGTGGCCAAGCTGGCGGCGGCGGCCGACCGTGTCGACACGGCGATGATCTATGTCTCAGACCACGGTGAATCGCTGGGTGAAAACAACCTCTACCTGCACGGCCTGCCGTATGCCATTGCACCCGATGTGCAAAAGCGCGTGCCGATGGTGATGTGGTTCAGCCCCGGCCTGCCGCGTGCGCTGGGGCTGGACCTGGCCTGCGTGCAGCGCCGCGCCTTGCAGCCGGCCGCGCACGACCACCTGTTTCACACCGTGCTGGGCCTGCTGGACGTGCAGACCGCGCTCTACGAAGCCGCGCTGGACCTGAGCGGCGGCTGCCGCAGTACGGTGCCCCCCAGCGCTGCCAAATCATGACCGCGGCATGACCCCGGCATGACCGCGGAGCTTGTGCGCGAACCCCGCGCAGCAGGCCGCTGGCGTGTTGACCTGCTCGTCACAGGCGTTGCCTTGGCGGCCTTGCTGGCCTGGGACTTCAGCGGCGCTGACCTGGCCACCGCGCGCTGGTTTGGCAATGCCCAAGGCTTCGCCTGGCGCAACACCTGGTGGGCCAGCACCTTGCTGCACGACGGTGGCCGGCTGGCCGCGTGGCTACTGCTTGGGGCGCTGGTGGCCAGCGCGCTGCGCACTGCGGGCGCTGCGCAAGCCGGCGCGAACCCCGCCGCACGCTCTGCCGCAAAGCCCAGCCGCAGCGCACGCTGGCGCTGGCTGGGCGTGATGTTGTTGTGCGTGCTGCTGGTGCCGGCGGTGAAACGGTTTTCAGCCACCAGTTGCCCGTGGGACCTGGCCGAATTTGGCGGCGTCGCGCGCTATGTGTCGCACTGGCAGTTCGGCGTCGTCGACGGCGGTGGCGGCCATTGTTTTCCGTCGGGCCACGCGGTCGCCGCCTTTGGCTTTTTTGGCCTCTATTTTCTGTGGCGCCGGCACAGCGCGCGCCGCGCCCGTGTCTGGCTGGCGCTGGTGCTGGCCGCCGGGCTGCTGTTCGGCAGTGCACAACTGGCGCGCGGCGCGCACTACCCCAGCCACACGCTGTGGTCGGCCTGGCTGTGCTGGGCCTGGTGCGTGGCGGCCGACGCGCTGTTCCGCTGGCGTGCTGCACGGCCGCGCTGCGTGTTCGACATCAGCGTTCGACCTCAGCTTTCGAGATCAGCGCTCGACCTCAGCGCTTGACATCAGCGCTCAGCGGCCTTGACGAAAACCACCCGCCTGCCGTCGACCGACAGTGCCGGCTGCGAACAGTTGACACCGTCGCAGCGGCTCAGGTTGTTGGCGTCGCCGCGGCGCGACAAGGCCACGATGTCGGTCCATTCCAGCGTGCGGGCCAGGCCGCGGCGGCTTTGCGTTTGCACCAACAGCAACCACTCGGCGTTGCCGCGGTCCTGGCCGCGCATGCGGCCCAGCAGGTGCTGGGCTTTCGGGTTGCCCAGGTCCAGCGCCAGCGTGCGCAGGGCGCCGCTGCGCAAAGCCAGCGCGGCCAGCGGCGCGGCGGCGTCGTGGCGCAAGACGATCAACTCATCGGGCGCACCGGGCTCGAAACCGACCAGCTTGACGACGCCGGGCAAGGCCTGCACGCGCACCGGGTCCAGGCCGGGGGCGGTGATGCGCACCAGGCTGTCGCCGTCCAGCGCGTACAGGCTGCCGTCGGCGGCAAACACCGGCCAGGCGTAGCGGCTGGCGCTCGTCCAGCGTTCGGCGGGCTCGGCGGGCCCAGTGCCGGGCGTGACGACCCACAGGCTGCCGGGTTCTGGATCGGGCCCCCGCAACTGGCCCGGCGCTGCCGACAGGCCGCTGATGCGCAGCAGCCTTTCGAGCAAGGTTTCGGCGGCCCGGGTGTGGGCCGGCAGGGCCACGGCCGACAGCGCCAACGCGCTGCACAACAGCAGCCGACGGCGGGGCAGGCAAAAGCGTTTCATGGGCGGCTGGGGCTGGGGCTGGGGGTGGAGGTGAGGCTGGGGCTGCGGGTGGGGACCAAGCGGCGCGGCGCACCAGTGGGGTCGAACAGGGTCGGCATGATGGCCTCGGTGCCCATAACTTCAACGGTTAGCACCTGGGCCCGCGGCTGGGTCAGCAGCGAGCGCTGGCCGTCGGCGCCGCGCAGCAAGAAGGTGACGCCTTCCTTGCCTTCCCAGACCAGCCACGCCGTCTCATCAGCCGCCAGCGCACGCGGGCCGGCCGCGGTGACGCGCGGCAGCGATTTGTCGGCGATCAGCACGCCGTAGTTCACCGGCAGCAGCAAAAACTGCACGGCCACCAGAAAGGCCAGCAGCGCCCGCGCGCGGCGCAGTGCCGGCGTCGGCTCGGCCAGCCGCAGCAAAGGCCACAGCAGCGCCAGCGACAGCCCGCACAAAGCCACCAGGCCGGCGAAGTACGGTGCCTTCAGCGCGTCACCGTACAGCAGCGCCACCAGCCAGGCCGGCTCGGCCGGCAAGCGCGGCGCGAGCAGCAGGTCGCTGAAGACAAAGCATTGCCGCATCACGAACTGGATCGTCAGCACGGCGGCGACGATGCCCAGCAGTGCCAGCCGCCAGGGCCGGCGCCACCACGCCGCCAGGGCCTGCCGGCGCCGTGCCGGCAACAGCACCCACGCCAGCCAGCCCAGCGCCGCTGGCACCAGCAACAGCAGCACGATGCTGGGCACGGCCGACACCAGGTAGACCACGAAGCGCATGCCGTTGAAGAGATAACGCTCGTCAAGCACTGACAGATCTGTCACCAAGCCCAGCGCGGTGAGGTGGAAGCGCAGCGCCAGGTAACCCAGCACATACAGCGCAAAGCTGCCCAGCACGGTGACCTGCCCCCAGCCGCCAGCCAGTGCCTTGAGCTGGGTCGCCATCTGTTCCAGCGGTTTGACCTCTGTGGTGGCCATCAGCGTGACTTCAACATGCAATCAGTGTCCAGGCAACGCAAGATCAGCGCCCAAGCAGCGAGAACCCGGCCCAGTAAAACGGATGCGCCGTGGCCGGCGCATTCTTCACGCGCAGCGCCGCCCCGCGTGCCGCCTGGGCCAGCGGCTGGGTGCGCGCGGCTTCGTAAAAGGCCTGCATCCACAGGCTGGTGGCTGCAGACTGCACCGGCCACGACGACAGCAACAGCGCCCCCGCGCCGGCAAACAACAAGCCGCGCGCCATGCCCAGCGTCTCATTGGCATGGGTGGTCTCGGTGCGGCCTGTGTCGCAGGCCGACAGCACCACCAGCCGGTTGCCGGCCAGTGGCAGGCCGAACATCTCGGCCGCGGTCAGCCGGCCGTCGTCAGCGCCGGCAGGCCTGAACTTCAGGTGCGACAGCATCGGCTCGCCGGCATCGAAGCTGCCATGCACCGCCAGGTGCACGACATCGAAGCCGGCCACGCGGGCCTTGACATCGGCCTTCAGCGGCAGCACATCGGCAGCCGTTTGCGCGCGGCCACCGAACAGGCGCGCAATGGCCTGCACTTCCTGCGCCGCGCCTTGCACGGCGGGGTCGGCCAGGGCCAGCACGCGGGCATCACCCAGCGCTGCGGTGCGGCGCAGCGACAACAGCACCGTCGCACTGGGGGCATAGGAAATTTGCAGCCTGTCGCCCAGAAAAGCCCCGCTGGCCGGGTTGCGCAGCGCCTGGAAAGGCAGTTGCGCCAGGCTTTCGTGCGGCAAGATGACCAGCTTTTCGCTGCGCACCCGGGCCAGCGCCGGTTGCACCAGGTACAGGAACAGCTCGCCCGCCGTGGCCTCGTCAAAAGGCAGGGCCGGGTTGCGCAGGCTGGCCCCCAGCGCTGCCACCTTGCGCATCAGCTCGCTGCGCGGCAGGAAGACGTTGCGCACGAACACCGAATCGGCCGTGATGTGCCACAGGATGACAGCGCTTTCAGTCACCAGGTATTGCAGCGTTTCATAGCCCTCGGCGCGCATCGATGCCTGCAGCGCGGCCAGCGTGGCGGGCCTGGATTCGACCAGCGCGGCCAGCCGCGGCGCGCGCGTGGCCATGCTTTCCAGCAGCGCACGGTAGCTGTTTTCATCGGCTTCGATGCGGGCTGCGGCATTGCTGCTTGCCACGGCGCCGCCGCCGGCTTCGAACAGCCGGCCCTGGGCATCGGCAATGCGCGCCCGCAGCGTCGCGGCTTGCGCCATCAGCGCCTGTTCTTCGCCGCCTTGCAGTTCGGGCCGGCGGCTGGCCAGCAGGTCGGCCAGCGCGCGCGAACGCGAACGTTCCAGCATCTCGAAGGCCTCGGCGTGGCGCTGCTGCTGCAACAGTTGCAGCACCGCGGCGTAGTAGACGGTGATGCGGTTTTCCATGAAGCTGCCGCGGCTGCGCTCGTCGCGCAGCGAACGGCGGTCGCGCTCGAGCGCGGCCACGGCCTGTTGGTAGCCCGCCAGCGCGGCTTCGCTGCGGCCCTGCATTTCGGCCAGCAGGCCTTCGGTGTACAGCGTCACCGATTCCAGCCCGCGCGCCGCCGGGCCGGCGGCCTGTTCAACCCGCTTCTGCTCTTGCAGCAATGCCAGCAGCGGGGCCGGCAGCGGGCCGGGCGGGGCGACGAATTGCGCACTGACCAACACGTCTTCGGCGCGCCGCGGGTGAAAGATGGCGGCGCGCTGCAAGCCTTGTTCATGGCCGCGGCGGGCCAGGATCAGCTCACGCCGCGCTTCGATGCCGCGCAGCATGCCGGCGGCCTGTCGATCCAGCCCGGCAAAGCCCTGGCGGCGGGCGATGGCCTGCACCGCCAGCATGTCGCTGCGGGCGCGCTCGGCGGCTTGCAAACAGGGCTCGAAATCGCGCTGGAAATCGCAGCGTTCTGCAATCTTCAGATAGACATCGGAGCGGTTGAGCAAGGCGTAGAAGCTGGCCATGGTGGCGTCCAGGCCGGCGGGCAAAGTGGTGGCCAACGCCACTTCGCGTTCCAGCGTGGCGGCGGCGCCGGGCAGGTCGCGTTGCGCGATCTGCACGCTGGCGCGCACGTCCAGCACGCGGGCCAGCACGTCGGCTTGCCCGGCTGTTTCGGCCAGCGCCAGGGCGCGTGTGACTTCGGTCAGGGCCTGGCCCAGTTGGCCGTCAGACAGCAACGCAAAGGCCAGCCAGCCCAAAGCGTCGGCCTCCATCGCCACATGGCCACCACGGCGGGCCGTGGCCGCCGCCTGGGTGTAAAGCGCGGTGGCGCGCGCCAGCTGGCCTTGAATGCGCCACACGCTGCCCTGTTTGATCTGGCCCAGCGCCAACGCCTTCGTCTGGCCACCCTGGGCCAGCGCGGCGTTGCTCTGCGCGTAGTCTGCGTCCAGTTGCATCAGCGCTTCGCGGCCGGCCTGGAAATCACCGCTGCGCCGGGCCTCGTCCAGCCAGGCTTCAAGCCGCTGGTTGGCGCGCTGTTGCTGGGCCAGCGGGTCGGGCTGCGCCTGCGCTGCGCAAGCGCACAGGCACAGCAACGCGGCCGTGGCCAGATGCGCAGCCCCGCGTGCGCTCATGTGGGTGCTCACGCGGATGGCCGGGAGACGGGGCCAGCGCATCAGCAGGCCAAGTAGCAGTGGCACATGCGGTCTTGCGAATCGCGGTACTTGGCCTTGCAGGCTTCGAGCGCGGCCTTGCCTGGCGCCGAATTACCCTGCGCAGCAGGTCGCGCCAGCGCGGCTGGTCCCGCGGCGGGCGGGGCCGTTTGACTGCCCTGGGGCAAGGCGCGCAACCACAACGCCTGCTGGCGCTGGTACTCGGCTTCGTCGGCATACCAGCGCGCCAGCGCGGGCGGCTCTTCGGCAAACACCAGGTAGTAGGGCACCCAGCCCTTCCAGTATTCGTGCAGCGCGTATTTCCAGACCAGCCGCTCACCGACAAACTGGGTCGACGTGGGCGGGCCGAGCAAAGCCTTGACTTCGGTGACACTCATGCCCGGCAACAACTGATTGGTCTTGGACATCGAATTCAGGCCGCCGCCGGTGCCGGCGCAGGCACTCAGGATGCAGCCCAAAGCAAGCACGCAAAAGCGACGCATGAAGACCTCCTGGTCCTGGCCCGCGGCACGGCACTGCCCGCGTGGCTTGTAGCCTAGCCGCGGCCTGTGCCGGCGTACATCCCCAGTTGTCAGTAAGGCGCGGTGACGGTGAAGCAGCCGGCCAAGCGGCCTGCGCGGGGCAGCACAATCTGCGCGCCTGTCACGACGCTGCCAGTCAAGCCCGCAAGGAAACCCCATGAGTGACACCACCACCCCAGGCCCCTCGCCACGCTGGAAACACGACGGCGTGTGTGTCGTGCCCGCCGGCCAGCTTGACGCCAACACCGCACAGACCCCGGGCATGGACCGCCAGGCGGCCATCAACTTCGCCCGCGTCGGCGCGCAAAAGCTGTGGGCCGGCACGGTGCACATTCACGCCGGCGCCAAGACCGGCGCCCACCACCATGGCGCGCTGGAAAGCGTGATCTACGTCGTCAAAGGCCGCGCCCGCATGCGCTGGGGCAACGCGCTGGAATTCACAGCCGAAGCCGGCCCTGGCGACTTCATCTACGTGCCGCCTTATGTGCCGCACCAGGAAATCAACGCCAGCGCCACCGAAACCCTGCACTGCGTGCTGTGCCGCAGCGACGGCCAGGCGGTGGCCGTGAACCTGGACATCGAGCCCGTCGAAAAGCCTGAAAACGTGGCCTGGGTAGACCCCACGCATCCTGCACCTAACGCATGAACAGCACGCATGACCAGTTCGCATGACCCCTGCGGCTTTTTGCCCAGCCTGTACGGCAGCGCCATGCAGCGCACCCGGCCCCGCCTGCATCCTTGTCAAGCCCAACCGCGCGCTGCCCATCACCTGAAACCATGCCTGCCCATCAGCCCTTGATAGACAGCCTGCACGCCGCGTTTGCGGCCCATGCCGACGCCACCAAGGCCGGGCCGATGCAGGCCTACATGAAATCGGCCCTGCCCTTTTATGGCATCCACACGCCGCTGCGCCGCGCGCTGACCACCGCTGCCATCAAAGCCCAGCCGGCGCCCGACGCGGCGACCCTGGCGGCCACGATGTTGAAGCTGTGGCGTGAGGCGGCGTTCCGCGAAGAGCGCTATGCCGCGATGGAGATGGCCCGGGTGGGCCCGCACAAGGCCTGGCTGGACCTGGCGCTGCTGCCGGTGTTTGAAGAAATGATCGTCAGCAGCGCCTGGTGGGACTGCTGCGACGACATCTCTGGCGAGGCCATAGGCAAGCTGCTGGAACGCCACCCCGCGGCCATGAAGCCGGTGCTGCGCCGCTGGGCCGAAGGGCCAGACCTGTGGCTGCGCCGCGCCGCCATGCTGTGCCAGCGTGGGCTGAAAACCAGCTTCGACGCGCCGCTGTTCTATGCCTGCCTGTTGCCGTCCATCGGCCACAGCCCGCTGGCCGCCGAGTTCTTCATCCGCAAGGGCATGGGCTGGGCGCTGCGCGAACGTTCTTACCGCGCGGCCAAGGAAGTGCAGGCCTTTTGCGACGAGCACCGCGAACAGCTTTCGGCGCTGACACTGCGCGAAGGTCTGCGCGTGATCGCGCAACGCCAGGCGGCGAAGTAGTCGTCCCTTGGGGTGATGCCAAAGGGTAGGCGCTGCGGCTACAACCGCGGCTGTCGTGCCCGCCATCCGCGGGTGCAAAGGTGCTGCCATGGCTGCTGATTCACCCCTGCCCAGGGGCCTGAGAACCCTGATCGGCAGTGCGCTGTTCCTGGCCCTGCTGGTGGTGCCCATCTTCATGCTGTTGATGCTGTTCATTGGCGGCGACAACGGGCTGGCCCAGATCATCCAGAAGCAGACCCCGGCCATGCTGGGCGTGCCGTGGGCCGGTGGTGCGGCGATGATCGTGGTGCTGTTGTTCAAGCCGGTCTTTGGCGAGATGGAATTCGAAGCCCTGGGCTTCAAGTTCAAGGGCGCATCAGGCCCGGTGGTGCTGTGGGTGCTGTGTTTTCTGGCCGAGACGCTGGCCATCCACACGCTGTGGCTGAAGTAGGCGCGGGCTGCGCCCTGTGCCCCGCGCACAGCGCGCTGCGATGCCGGCAAGCACAAGCACCGCAAGCACCGCCGCAACCACCCGCGGAACTACCAGCGGCAGCCGCTGTCCTTGCGCAACGCGTCGACAGCCAAGGGCACCACGGCCAGCACGCCGGCGCTGCTGTAGGCGCTGCGGCAGTCGGCCTTGGCGGCTTTCTGGATGGCGCGGCCCAGCTTCTCATCGACCTCGGGCGGACGCGGCAACAGCGGCAACGCACCCGGTGAACTGAAGCGCGACAGCTC
>JANMJI010000150.1:0-14562 GCA_031371275.1 Betaproteobacteria bacterium | reverse complement strand
TGCCCACCAAAGCGCTGTCGGCCACCGTCACGCCACCAATCTGGTAGCTGCCGCTGCCTTCGACAAAGCCGCTGCCAAACAGCACCAGCCGGTCTTGCGTGTCGTAGCTGGTGATCGTCGGCACGACTTGCAGCACCGGCGTGTTGGAAGCACCAAACCAGCGCAGCTTGGGCGCGCCGTTGGCATAGTCGGGCACGATCAAAGTCGCACTGCGGCCATCGGCCGCGGCCGTGGTCGGGCGCAGCAGGGCCTGCTGCGCGGTGCCGTTGATGTCGGTATAGGCCAGCAGCAGCACGCTGGCTGTGTTCAGGCCCGAACCCAGCAGCGTCACCGCCTGGCTGACGTTGGCGCTGGCCAGCGCCGCGTTGCTGGGCGTGCCGATCAAGGCCACGCTGGTGATGCTGTCCAGGCTGGTCGTGAAGCTGGCGCTGGTGCCGCCGCTGGTCTTGGCGTTGATGGCGCCAAAAGCGCCGTCGACCAGGGGCACCACGACACGGGCGTAGCCGTTGGCGACAAAGCCCAGCAGCGGGTCGCTGCGGCCGAACACGTCGGGCCCGGCGTTGTTGGCCGGGTCGAGCACCGCTTCAGTGCCGAAGCGGTACTGGCTGTTGTTGCCTTCGACGAAGCCCAGGCCGCCCAGCAGCAGCGTGGCACTGGTGCCGTCACCGGCCACGCCTTCGACGACCACGCTGGTCACCACCGGCACGATTTGCAGCGGCAGTGTGCCGTCGGGGAAGTCGGTGCGCACGGTGCCCACCAGGCCGTAGACCACGATATCGCCGGTGCTGGCGTCCACCGGCACGGTGAAGAAAGCCTTGGACGCGGCGGTGTCCACACGCACCGGCAGCAGCGTGCGCTTGGTGACGTTGCCCGACTGGTCGATGACGTTGAACTCAGCCCGCGCCGTGCTCGGGTCGAAGGGCACGGCAAAGCCCACCTGCTGGCCCGGGTTGGCCGACGGCGCGGTGGGGATCTCGGGCGTGCCGGTGGTGGCCCGCACGTCGCTGGCCGCGCGGATGCTGAAGCTGCGCACGATGTTGGCGGCAGCCACGTTGCCGGCCTTGTCGGCGAGCATGGTCTTGTCGATGCTCAGCCGGTAGTCGCCCTGGGGCAGGATGGTGTCTATCACCACCGACAAGCGCTGGCCCTGGGCACGGGTGTCCAGGCGCACGTCGACACGCACGTCGTCGGCGGTGCCAAAGACACCGTCGGTGCCGGCGCGCAGCAGCACCACTTTGTTGGCGTCGAGCTTGCTCAGGTCGAGCTGTTCGTCGAAGACAAGGTCGACAGAGCGCACGAAGAAACGCTTGTCGCCGTCGGCAATGCTGACGCTGGTGGCCACCGGCGGGAAGGTGTCGGCGACCACATTCAGCGTGACGAGATTGGACAAGCCGACGTTGCCGCCGGTGTCGGTGGCACGCACCTGCACGGTGACGGTGTTGCCGCCGGCGGCCAGGGTGGGAATGTCGGCAAAGAACTCGTGCGGAAAACTCACGTCGTTGGCCACCACCACGCCGTTGACCAGCAGCTCGACATTGCGCACCTGCACGTCATCGGCGACCACCGGGGTGACGCGCAGCGAACGGCCTTCCAGCACCTGCACGCCGGCGGTGTTGGGGTCGGCATCGACGGCCGCCACCGAGATCGTGGCCGTGGGCGCGACGCCCTTGTTGTCGAAGGCCGTGTAGTTGACGATCTGCAGGCCGCCCACGCCATCGGCCACAAAGGCCAGGCCATTGGCCAGCACCAGGTCTTTCGGCGCCGCCGGCAGGTTGATGCGGGTGATGAAATTGCCGGTGTTGGCGGGGTCGCTGCCGCCCAGCACATCGACGGCGTAGATTTGCTGGCCCGTCGCGCCGCGCAGGTTGCCGGCGTTGACGACCAGGCCCGACCCGGTGGAAGCCAGCGACTGCCCGGCGACGTTGATGGCGTCAATGCCACTGAGCAGCCTGATGTCGGCAGGGTCGGCCACGTTCACGGTGCTGAAACCCTGGCTGAAATCATTGGTGCTGCCGACATAGGCCACACCGCCGCCGACAAACAACCGGCCGCCCGAAGTCGCGACGACGAGTGAATCGCGCGGTGTGAGCAGGTCGCCGGTGATGGTGATGCTGCGCAGCAGGCCGCCAGCATCCATGGTGTACAGCGTCGTGCCTTCGATGGCGACGTCGGTCAGCGTGGTGCCGCCCAAAGCGCCCAGGTCCAGCGTGGCGCGCACGTCGCCGGTATTCAGGTCGACCAGGGCCACGTTGGTGCCGGTGGCGGCATAGGCAATGCCGTCGCGCACTTCGACGCGGGTGACGGGGCTGCTGAAGCTCACGGTTTGCACCAGCACCGGCGCGGCCGGGTTGGCGATGTTGACGATGTGCAGACCGGCCGCACTGCCGGCCACCGCGGCCAGGCCGCGGCTGGCATCGGCGGCGACATCGACGTTGTTGCCCGGCAAGTCAAGCTCTGCCAGCACACGCGGGCGCAGCAACTGCGAAGCGTCTACCGTGGCCAGGCCTTGCGAGCCCGTGGCCAGCAGCGCCGTGAGGCCGTTGCTGCCGTCGGTGGCGGCCAGCACCGTCACCGCTTCGGCGGTGCCCTTCAGCGCCGCCGCAGACGCCACGCCCAAGGGCACGCCCAGGCCGCCCAGCGGGTCCAGGCCTTGTGCGATCTCGATGAAATCGTCGAGGCCGTCCCGGTCGGTGTCTTTCTGGGTCGGGCTGCTGCCGATGGCGAACTCGATGTCGTCGGGGAGACCGTCGAAGTCGGTGTCGGGCTCGGTGCTGGCCGCGAACACCAGGTTCGATGTCAGGTCGGTGCCTTTGCCGCCCCCCGCCGTGGTGCCGTAGTTGGTGCCGATCAGACCGGTCGCAGCATCGAACATGCGCAGCGCATAGCTTTGGCTGGCAGGCAGGAAGAAGCTGAAGTTGCCGGCGTTGTCGCTGAGGGTGCGCAGCGGCGCAGCGCCGTTGATCTGCACCGACGCGTAGTCATTGCCCCATTGCGCCTTGGCCAGCGCGGCCACGCCGGTGCCCACCACGCCGACCGTGGTCGGCCCCGCCGGGTCGTTCGTGGTCAGCGTCAGCGCGCCGCGGATGAGGCCGAGTTTGTCGGGGTCGAAGGCGGCACCGAAGCGGAACAGCTCGCCGGTCTTCAGCACGATCGGGTGCGCGCCGATGTCAACCGGCACACCCAGCGCCGCGAACGCGCCCGCGCCCGCAGCCGCAAAGATGTTGGAGATCACCAGCGGCTGGTCGCCGATGTTCTCGACCACAAAGGCGCTGTTGTTCTGCGCCACGCCGCCGTTGACGGCGACGCCACCGAGGTTGTTGTTCAGCACCCGCACCTGCGCCTTGCCGGTGGCTGCGATGGCAATGCCCGACAGGTCGAGCACGAACTGCTGCACGGTGCCCGCGTCTGAGCTGATGCGCAGCTGGTTGGCCCCGCTGCCGACCACGCTGGGGTCAAAGCGCAGTGTCAGCGGCAGCGACTGGTAGGGCGCGATGACCGAACCGGCCAGGCTTGTCGAGGTGATAGCGAAGCCACCCGCCGCGTTGGCGAGCGCGACGCTGGCGATGTGCAGCGGCGCCACGCCCTCGTTGCGGACAGCGAAAGTGATTTCGGCCAGCTTGCCGCCGGCGCCGTCTGCGCCGACCGTGCCGAAGTTGGTCGCTTCGTCGCCGAAGCCGAAGTAGCCGTGGCCGTCGGCGGCGCGCAGCACGATCTCGGGCGTCGTCAACGGCGTGGTGTTGATGTCGCGCCGGCCATCCTCGTCCATGCGGCCGTTGCGCAGGTTGAAGGCATCGCGGTACACGTTCAGCGCGGCCTGCAACTGGCCGACGCCGCTGGGGGCGATGCCGGTCGAGGCGCGCAGGATGTCATCGATCGGGGACTCGAACTTGAAATCCTTGTCGGTGATCTGGCCGTTGGACATGATGTCGTACGGATAGGCGTTGTTGTCGGCGCGCACCTTGGCCGTGCCGCCGCCCGGGTGCACGCCGCCGGCGCCGCCGCTGAAGTAGCCCTCGTTGAGGCCCAGCGTGTGGCCCAGTTCGTGGCTGACGGTGTTGGCGATGAACTGCGCGAACGACGTGGCGGCGTCGGTGAACTTGAGGTTGATGCCGACCGCGAACTCGCCGGTGCCGTCGTAGCGGCTGTTGATGTACTGCGCCATCGCCCAGGCCTCGGCCGCCTCGGACAGCTCAAGCGTGAACTTGGTGCCGAGCACCGGGTCGGTGCGGTTGTAGGTGCCGATGATCGATGTCAGCTTGGCGTAGTCCTCGTCGCGCGGCGAGACGCCGCCGTAGTTGACGCTGCTGTCCTTCCACGTCATCGTGACATCGGCGCCAGCGTTGGCGGCCTGGATCACGACCGCGTTGCCGAGGAACGCGAAGTCCTTCTTGACCTCGGCGAACAGGTCAAGCGCTTCGAGCCCGACCTTGACCGTCATCAGCGCGGTCGTGACGGCCGAGAACGCGTCGTCGACGGTGCCGGCGACGCCGTCAGCGCCGACGCCGCGGTCGCTGGGCATGAAGCCCGCGAACAGCGTCTTGAAGTGCGGCGAGGCGATGAGGTAGTCGGTGCCGTCGACCTCTGCCGAGGTGAGCGTGTACTTGTGCAGGTCGTCGCTGCCCGCGAAGCCGTATTCGCTGGCGTTGTCGATCGTGCCATCGCCGTCGTCGTCGATGCCGGCCTTGCCGGGCTTGCCGTCGGCGCCTGGCGTCAGCGTGTCGGCAGGCCCGTTCTGGCCCAGGTAGGTGTAGATCGTCGTGAGCTTGTCGTCGCTGCCCGCGAAGCCGTACTCTGAAGCGTCGTCAACCACGCCGTCGCCGTCGTCGTCGACGCCGGCAACACCGGGCTTGGCGTCGACGCCCGCGAACAGCACGTCGCGCATGCCGTCAACCAGCACCCGCGTCAACTCGACCTGGTAGCCGGCCAGGTCGGTGGACAGAATCGTCGGCCGGTCGGCCTTCAGTACCGAAGTCAACTCGCCCACCTTGCCGCCGGCCGGCAGCTTCGGGTCGTTGACCTTGACGGTGATCTTGTCGTTGTAGGTCTTGGTGTCGGTCGGGTCGGCGTTCCACAGCAACAGGCGCTCGCCGCCGCCGACGTCGCTGACCTTGAAAGGCGCTGCCGCGCTGTAGTCGGTGGTGACCGTGCTGGGCAGGTGCGCGTCGACGAACTTGTCGCGCGTGAAGCCGCCGGCGCCGTCGTTGAGCGTGCGCAGGAAGGCCGCCGTGTCGCCGACCTTGTCCTTGGCCTTGTCGGCGTCTATCACGTCCACCCAGCGGTACTGGTAGTAGGTGTAGATGTCACGCGTGCGGCTGCCATCGGCCTTCTGCTCGACGACGGTGATCTTGACCTTGGCGCCGTAGAGCTGGTCGTGAACCAGCGCGCGGAACGCGTCGATGCTGCCGAACAGCTTCTCGTAGGTCTTGGGGTCGAAGTCGAAGACCTTCTTGTCGCCGGTGCCGGCCGACAGCGTGAACGCCTGGCCGACCAGATCGACACTGCCGTTGACCGGCGCGGCGAAGGTGCCCAGCGGCCCATCAACCTGGATCGTGACGTTGATGAAGGGTTGTTGCGGGTTGCTGTTGTTGTGCGGTGGCACCTCGCAGCCGGGGATGGGCGGCAGAGGCGGGACCATGATGTTCAAGGCCGGGGCGTTCCACTCGAGCTTGGCCCAGGCGTCGGGCCCCTTGTCGCCAAAGATCATGGACAGCGCAACCGGGTCGTGCTCCTTGACGGTCTCTGTCGGGTCGGGCGGCGGCGGGTCGGGTGGCGTGCCGCCTGAACCGCCGCAACCCCCGGGTGGCGCCACGCCATGCCAGCCCGGCGCCCTGACACCGGCGCCTGGATCGGAAACGACAGTCAGCCCGTCGGCCGACACCGTGCCCATGCCATTGATGACGAGCATGCCCGTGGTGTGGTCGAAGCTCAGAATCGCCAGCTTCTCGCCCGGTGCCGAATTGAAGACATTCGGGAATGTGATCTGCATCGGCTCGGTGAAGGTCGATACACCGGGGGCCTGGATGGTGATGTCGAAGGTGTGCTGCAAGACCCCGGGCGGCAGCATGTCGCGCACCAGTTCAGGCGGCACCGTGGCAATGCCGATCTGCACATTGCTCAGCACCTGGCCGTTGGCGCCCACGGCGCTGCCGGGCTGTACGGTCAGCGTCAGCGCGGCGCGTTCTGCGGCGCTCAAGGCCGGCGCTGCTGCGGCGCTGTTGGCGGTGATGACGGTGGCCACGCTGGCGCTGACGGCCTGCAGCACGCTGGTGGCAATGCGCGGCAGGTAGACCTCCTGGCGGTCTGCATTGGCGGCCTGCTCGGCCTGCGTGCCCATGCTGCCCATCAGCGTGTTGGCCTGGCCGGCGCGCAAGGTGGCGTCTATCACCATCTCGGGGAAGAACACACCGCTGGGGGCGTTGCTGGCGGTGCGGCCGTCGACCGCCACCTTGACGTTGCCCGCCGGCACATTGGGCAGCGTGAAGTTGCCGCTGGCATCGGTGTAGGTGAACAGGTCCTCCTGGCCCAGGATGTAGACCTTGGCGTGCGCGATGGGCAGCACGAACACGTCATCGGGCGTGTGGATGATGCCGTCGGGCCCGCGGCGAATGTCGTCGAAGGTCATCGGCTCCAGGTCGGCGCCGGGGTCAACCACCTTGCCGGTGAGCGTGGTGCCGGCGACCACCGTGCGGCTGACGGTGGTGAAGGTCTGTGAACGCTGGCCGCCGGCCGCGCCGTTGCCGTCGGCGTCCAGAAACGCGCCGTCGGCGGCGCCGCGTATCGCATTGCCGTCGACATGCACGGTGACCTGTGCGCCGCCCGGCATCGCGTCCTTCAGGAACAGCCAGGCGAAGCTGCCATCGCTGGCCGGCACGATGGTGGCGGCCAGCGCCGTGCCGTCGGGCCCGGTGGCGTAGAAGCTGGCGGCCGTCAGCGTGGCCGGGTTCACCGCGCGGCTGAAGCTGACCAGCGGGCGCTGCGTCACGCCCACGTCGGTGCTGCCGCTGGCCGGTGACAAGGCGGTGATGGTGAAGGGCGCCAGCGCCGCGACCTTGACGCTGCGCGTCAGCGTGCTGGTGTTGCCGGCGGCGTCACTGGCCTTCAGCGTCAGGCTGTGGTCGCCCACAGCCAGGTTGGTGAAGGCCAGCGCGCCATCAAAGGCGCCCGTGGCGGTGTCGTAGCCGACGCTGCGCGCGGCTGCGCCGTCAAAGCTGTAGGTCACCTGCGTGACGGCCGTGCCGGTGCCCAAAGCGCTGCCCGTCAAACGGCTGGCGGCCGTCAGCGCATCACCCGCGGCCAGGCTCGTCAGGCTGAGCGTGGGCGCCTTGGTGTCGAGCGTGAAGCTGCGCGTGGTGGCGCTGCTGACATTGCCCGCGGCGTCGCGCGCCAGCACGGTCAGCGTGTGTGCGGCGTCGGCGCTGCCGTCGGTGGCCAGCGTGGTGGTGATGCTGAAGCCGCCGTTGGCGTCGAGCGTCAGCGTCTGCAACTCACCGGCGTCAACGCGGTACTGCGCGCCGGCCACGCCCGACAGGTTGTCCAGCACCTGGCCGGTGAAGACGAGGTTGGTCTTGCTGGCCGCCGGCGTGGCGGCCAGCGTCACCACCGGGGCTTGGGTGTCTTGCTGCTGCGCAAAGCGCGCCAGCACGGCTGCGGCCACCTGGGCGCCCAGGGCTTTGCCTGCGACGTTGTCGTAGCTGGTGTGGATGCCGCCGTAGACGCGGCTGACACCGGCTTCGTCAGCGGCCTGGCTGAAGCTGGTGAAGCTGCGGGTGACGCCGGGCAGCGTGGGGCTGGTCGACGTGAAAGCGGTGTTGTTGCCAAAAGCTGCGCCCAGCACGCTGGCGGCGGCAGCGCTGAAGGTCGAGTGGCCGGACACGTAGCTGGGGTGCGGCGGGCTTAGCAGCAACGCGCGCCAGGTGGCGTCAGCGACCGTGGCGGCGTTGCCGTCGGTGTCGGCCAGGTTGATGGCGGTTTCAGGCCGCCAGGCGCCATAGAAATACTTGGTGTCCCAGCAGGCGATGGCCGCGTCGGCCAGCGCCACGTTGAGCTGCGCAAACAGGCGCACGTTGGCACTCAGGCTGTTGCCCTTGGCCTGGGCCACCGAGGTCGCAATCGTGTTCCAGTGGCCGGGTGGCGTGTAGCTGCCCTTGCCGTCGGCCCAGAACAAGGCCTGCTGCGTCTGGTCTGCGGTGCGCGTGCTGCCGGTGGCGCTGCCCAGGGCCTTGACTTCGTTGATCGCCGCGGCATAGGCGGCGGTGTCCACAGCCGGTGGCGGCGGCGCGCGGAACTGGTCACCGCTGAGCAGCGCAAAAGGCTTCACGTTGCCCCATTCAGGGTCTTCGGCGACTTCAAACATCGGCCCGGTGGGGCGCCACTTGCCGACCGCGGTGCTGCCAGGAAATTCGACAAAAGCGTTGGAGCCGTCGTTCTCGCGCAGCGCCAATACCGCATCGGCCACGCTCAGGCCCAGCGCAATGCCGTTGTCCTTGGCCGCACCATCGGCCACGGCGGCCAGCGCGCGGGCCAGCGCGGTGTCGAAGATGCTTTGCAGCGCCGGGTAGGTCAGGCTCAGGATGCGGTGCGCGGCCACCGCGGTGGCCACCGTGGCGTCGGTGGCGCCGGCCAGACTGCGGCGGACCATGAATGCCGGCGTGCCTTCGATGGCCGCCAAGGCGTCGTACTGGGCCAGGCTGACGAGGGCCAGCGTGCGCGTGCCGACCTCGGGGCGCGTGACGCTGGCCTGGATGGCGCGCAGCGCGATGTCGTTCCACGTCAGCACGGCGTCGGTCTGGCCGGCACTGGCGGCGTTGCGCAAGAAAGTGCCGGTGAAGGTCGTGCTGTTGCCGGCCAAGTCGGTGACGGTGAAGGCCAGCGTGTTGCTGCCCAGCGCCAGCGCCACGCCGGGCAAGGCGTAGCTGCCGTCGGCGGCCACCAGCGTGCTCAAGCCCTGCGCGGCCAGCGCCACGGTGGCGCCGGCTTCGGCCGTGCCGCGCACCTGCACCACGGCGGCGGTGGTGGTGCCGGGCGTGCCGGCCACGGCGTCAGACGCCGCCAGCGCCACCGTGCCGCTGGCCGGCGCGGTGCTGTCGAAGGTGAAGGTGAAGTTCAGCGGCGTGCCGGCCACACCTTGGGCGTTCACCGTCACCAGGCGCAGCGTGTGCGTGCCCTGGCCCAGCGTGGCGCCGGCCAGGGCGTCAAGCGTGGCGCGGTCGAGCGTGAACTTGCCGTTGCTGGCCAGGCGGGTGGTGATGTCGGTGGTGGCGCTGTCCAGCGCCGCCGGGTCGAGCACGGCGCGCAACTGCACGGCGGCCGATGCGGTGGTCACCTGGCCCGCCAGTGCGGGGTTGCTGGTGATGCGGTCTATGGGCCCGGCGCCGGTGTCGGCCACCAGCGCCACCGACAGCGACGCGTTCGATGCCCCGCCCGTGCCACCGCCGCTGGCTGGCGCCACGCGGGTGACGGTGAGGGCGGCGCTGCCGCTGTTGCCGGCCACGTCTGTGGTGCCAAAGCTGAAGCTGTTGGCGCCCAGCGCGAGGGCCACGTTGGCAAACGCAAAGCTGCCGTCGGCCGCCGCCGTGGCGGTGTTCGTGCCCAGCGTGACGACGGCCCCTGCCGTGGCCAGGCCTTGCAGCGTGACGCTGGCGGTCTCGGTGCTGTTGTCGCCCACCACGCCGGTGTCTGACGCAGCGGCCAGGCCGACGCTGGCAATCACCGGGGCCACGTCGTCCAGCGTGAAGACCACGTCGACGGCGGCCGACACCACGCCGTTGGCATCCACCGCGGCCAGGCGCAGCGTGTGGCTGCCCTGGGCCAGCGTACCGCCAGCCAGCGTGTTGAGCAGCGCGCGGCTGACCGTGAAGCTGGCGCCCGAAGTGAGTGTGCTGCTGATGTCGGTGGTGGGCGCGGCGTTGCCCAGCGGGTCGAGCACGGCACGCAGTTGCGTCACCGCTGCGCTGCCCGCGACAGCCTGGCCGGTGACAGCGGCGTTGTTGGTGATGCCGTCGCTGGCAGAACTGCCACTGTCGCTGACCAGCCGCGCTGTCAGCGTCGGCAGCACCGAGGGCACGGTGCGTGTGACCTGCAGCGCCAACGTGCTGCTGTTGCCCGCGGCGTCGCTGGCGCTGAAGCTGAAGGGGTTGGCGCCCACGGCCAGCGCGACGTCGGCAAAGCTGAAACTGCCGTCGGCCGCCGCCATGGTGCTGCGGCTGCCCAGGCTGACCAAAGCGCCGGGCGTGGCGATGCCTTCCAGCGTGACGCTGGCGGTGTCTGTGGCGTTGTCGCCCAAGACGCCGGTGTCTGAAGCCGCAGCCAGGCCCGCGCGGGTGATGGTGGGGGCGACATCGTCCAGCGTGAAGACCACGTCCAGGGTTGAAGAAGCGTGGCCGGCGGCGTCCAGCACCTGCAAGCGCAGCCGGTGGTCGCCCTGGGCCAGCGTGCCGCCTGCCAAGGCGTTGAGCGCCGCGCGGCTGATGCTGAAACTGCCGTCGGCGGCCAGCGCGCTGCTGATGTCGTTGCTGGGCGCGGCACTGCCCGTGGGGTCAAGCGCGGCGAACAGTTTGCTGATCGCCGCAGGGCCGGCGCCCTGGCCGCTGACGACGGGGTTGTTGGTCAGGCCGTCGGTGGCCGATGTGCCGCTGTCGTTGGCCAGCCGCGCGGCCAAGGTGGGCAGGGCGGCGCGCGTGACTTGCAGCGTCTGCTGGGCGTGGTTGCCGGCGGCGTCGGCAATGTTGAAGACCAGGCTGTTAGCGCCCAAAGTGAGTGCCACGTCGGCAAATGAAAAGCTGCCATCGGCCGCCGCCGTGGCGCTGCGCGTGCCCAAGGTGACGACGGCGCCCACCGTCGCCGTGCCTTCGATGGTGGCCAGGGCCAGCGTGGTGATGCTGTCGCCGGCCACGCCGGTGTCCGAGCCTGCGGCCAGCGCAATGCGCGTGAAGGCCGGCGGAGTGCGGTCCAGCGTAAAAGTCACGCCGACGGCTGTCGATGCCGTGCCCGATGCGTCCACCACCTGCACCTGCACGGTGTAGATGGCATCGGGCAGCGTGCCACCGTTCAAGGCCACCAGCGCGGCGGTGTCGATGACGAAGCCACCGCCAGCCTGCAGCCTAGCCGGCACGGTGGTGAAGTTGCCGGCCACGCCAAACCGCGCCTGCACTGCAGCCACGGTGCCGGGGTCGTTGGCCAGCACGCGCAGGCTGGCGTCGTTGGTCAGCCTGTCGGTGGCTGAGCTGCCGTTGTCGTTGGCCAGTTGCACGCTGACCGCCGGCAGCACCGCCGCCGCCGGGGTGGTTTGCAGCGCGCCCACCGTGCTCGGCGCGCCGCTGACACCGGCCACGCTGACGGTGGCCGGGAAGCTGGGTGCGACGATGACGCTGGCGCCCAGAATCTGCCCGCCCACGGTCAGCAGTTGCAGGCCGCTGGTGGCGTTGGCCACCGGCGTGTCGTTGCCGTCGAAGAGCACGCCGTTGCCGGGGTTGACGGAAATGGCGATCCGGCTGTCGGCCATGTCGCCGGCCACACGCAGGGTGTTCAGCGTGCCGGCGGCAAACACGTCGGCCGCTGCACCGCTGCCGCCAAACTGGCCGTCGGTGCCCAGTTGCGCGCCCACCAGCAGCGTGGCGCCGCGCAGGGCGCCGCCCACGTCGACAGTGCCGATGCTGCCTGCCGACACATAGCCGCTCATGTCGCGCAGCGTGTTCAGTTGCGCCACCGCGCCGGTGAACTGGGCGCGCCAGCCACCGTCCACGCTGCCCAGGTTCAGGTTGCCGGTGTTGCCGGCCACCAGCCACTGGCCAGCGCTCAGCGCGCCGCCGATGCTGGCGGCGTCGAGCACGGTGCCGGTCAGGCCGCTGCCCGAGAGTTGCACGCTGGCGCCGAAATCGCCGGTGACGGTCAGCGACGACAGGCCTGCCGCCGCCAGCATCGACGCCGCGGGCAAGGCTTCGGCCACGGTGGCGCCCCACTGGCGCACGCTGACGGCCAGGTCGGCCGCGGGCGCGTTCAGGCGCAGGTCTTGCACATCACGCGCACTGAAACTGGCGCTGCCGACCACGGTGTTGCGCAGCGTGACGTTGCTGACATCGCCCACCGTCAGCGTCTTCACGCCGCCGGCAAAACTGGCCAGGCCGGAAAGATCGGCAGTGTCGAGCCTGGCTTCGCCCAAAGCCGCCGTGACATCGATGCCGGTGATGGACACGCGGCCGTTGCCGCCGGCGGTGGCCAGCGTCAACACACTGGCCGCGCTGGTGCCGGTGACGGTGAGCAGATAACCCCCAGCCTGTGCTGACAGGTCGACCAGGCCGCCGCCGCTGACGGTGGCAGTCACGACGGTGCCGTCGCTGTCGGTGACGGTGGCGGTGGCCGCCGTCGGCGTGGCCAGGATGTGCGCAGTGCCCAGCGGGCCACCGACGCCCGTGTTGATGCTGACGCCTTCGTCTCGCAGCACCTGGCGTTCTGCGCTGTCGCCCGCTGCGCCGGCATAAGGTGAAAAGTGCATCGGCCCTGAGATGCCCACGGCGGCCGGGAACAGGTCGGCCGACATCAGCACACGCGGCTCCAGCAACTCAAAGCTCATGCTGCGCGCGGCGTCAGCCAGGCGTTCGCTGCGCGTTTTGAACCAGCGGCCCAGGCGCGCCAGCAAGCCGCCCAGCCAGCTTTGCATGCGCTGCATCAAGGCCATCAACAGCCGCGAAGGCTGCGGCTGGCGCCGCGCGTTCGCTTTCGCTGTCGCGTTCAGGTGGGTGTCGGTGCTGGAAGCGGTACGGCCTTCGGTGCGTGCTGGCTTGTGCATGTCGATGCTCCGGATTCGGTAGCTTGCGAAGCGGCCCGCCGCCCCGGGGTGGGTGGGCGGCGGCGCCGTCGGCCTGGCGCGCCTTGAGGGCTTGCGCCGGGTGCTTCAGCGGCCCGCAGGCCGCTCACTATTAACGTTAGCTAAATAACGGATTAACTTGCGAACAGATCAGCGCGTTTGTGCCGCGCCGGTGATGACGACAAAAGGGCCGGGCTGGCATTCAGAAAACCCGGCCACCGGGGCGCAGGGCGCGGCCAGGATGCTGTTCAGCACGGTCTGGCCGGCTGTCAAGGCGCCGAACACGGCGTAGCCCGCAGACGCCGCGCCCGGGTCCAGGCCGGTGCTGTTGTCGCCCAGGTTGACGAAGAACTGCGAAGTCGCCGAATTGGACTGCGCGCCGCGTGCCATGGCCAGTGTGAGCGCGGTGTTGCTCAGGCCCTGGCCGACTTGCAGCGCAATCGGTGCGCGCGGGGTTTTCAGCGTCAGCGTGCCGGCCACGGGCGCATAGCCACCGCCTTGCACGACAAAGCCCGTGACCACGCGGTGGAACACCGTGCCGGGGTAAAAACCTTCTGCGACATACTGCAAAAAGTTGTCCACCGTGGCCTTCACCTTGGCCGGGTCCAGCGTGAAGACCAGGTCACCGGCGACGCCCAAGCCGTTGCTCACCGTCAGCGTCACCTGCGGCTGCGGCACCGTGAAGACCGCGCTGCCCAAAGCGCCCAGCGTGGGGTGGCTGACCGTAAACGTGCTGGCGCCGGTGGCCACCAGCGTGCAGGTGTAGAAGGCCTTTGTCGCGCTGCTGACGTTGGGCGCGGTGGTGCTGCGCAGCAGGTTGGCGCAGGCCGATGCCGTCACCGTCAGCGTGCCGTCCAGCAGGCTGCCGTCGACCGTGAACAGCAGCGTCTGGCCGTACTTGGGCGTGCCCGGCGTGACGGCCGTGACTTTGGCAGTCTCGGGCGGCGGGGCGGCGTCACCGCCACCACCACCGCCACAGGAACTCAAGCCCAGGCTGAGCAGACAAACGCCGGCCAGGGCCGCGCTGCGAAGACCCTTGCGGGGAAGTGCAATCCAATTCATGTGGGGCTCCGATCCCGGGGCTTTGAGGGCCCGGCTCCTCATCGTCCAAAGTGGACCGACAAGTCTTCGCAGGGGTTCTAGCATGCGACTTCTGCGGCCAATATGCTTCATCGAGAGGGTCTTTTGAAGCCCCCCCTCACATTGGGGGAAGGGTTCCTGCCGGGGCCCCGCCGCCCGGGCCCGTCACCCCCTGCTGAACATGGGGTTGACGCCAAAGGCCAGCGCAAGCGTTCTTCCGTTGTTGCGCAGCCAAGTCCCCCAGCCGCTGGATGCCAGGCAAAGCCAGGCGCGTTACGCTCTGTCACCGTCGTCCATAAACTTCAGCCCGCGGACAACCCCGAATGAAGCGCTTGCACACCCTGCATCTTGTTCTGGTCTTCAGCGCCAGCTTGCTCGGTGGTGTCGCATGCGGGCAGGCCGGCGACGTGCCCGGCCCGGTGGGCGGTGTGCCGGCGGCCCTGCCCCAGATTCACCTGCCCGACGCGCAAGACCTGCGCCTGGCCGTGCCGCGCCCCGTGCGGGCCGCACAGGCCCTCGTGGGCATGGGCCGGCAGCGGCTGGCGCTGGTGCTGGGCTTGGGCACGGTGGGCAACCGCCTGGTCGTCGACAGCGCGCCGCGCGACGCGCAAGCGGTGGCGGGCGCGCTGCGCAGCGGCGGCTTCATCGTCATGCTGCGCGAAGACGTGAGCGCGGCCGAG
>JANMJI010000142.1:0-4140 GCA_031371275.1 Betaproteobacteria bacterium | reverse complement strand
CGGCAAAGTCATGATGGCCCAGTTGTCCAAGCAGAAGGTGATTGACCGCCACGGCAAGGAAGTGGATCAAGAGTCGTTCAACTCGATCTACATGATGGCTGACTCGGGTGCGCGCGGCTCTGCCGCGCAGATCCGCCAGCTGGCCGGCATGCGCGGCCTGATGGCCAAGCCCGATGGCTCGATCATCGAAACGCCGATCACGGCCAACTTCCGCGAGGGGTTGAACGTGTTGCAGTACTTCATCTCCACCCACGGCGCGCGCAAGGGCCTGGCGGACACGGCGCTGAAGACGGCCAATTCAGGCTACTTGACGCGCCGCCTGGTGGACGTGACACAAGACTTGGTGGTCATCGAAACAGACTGCGGCACCAGCAACGGCATGAACCGCCGCGCCTTGGTCGAAGGTGGTGAAGTCATCGAAAGCCTGCGCGACCGCATCCTGGGCCGTGTTACCGCTGTCGAGGTGCTGCACCCCGAAACCCAGCAGATGATGCTGGGCGCCGGGCACATGCTGGACGAAGACACCATCGACGTGCTGGAAGCTGCCGGTGTGGACGAAGTGAAGGTGCGCACGGCACTGACCTGCGCCACGCGCTTTGGCATCTGCGCCAAGTGTTACGGCCGCGATTTGGGCCGTGGCGGTGAGGTGAACGTGGGCAAGGCCATCGGCGTGATTGCTGCGCAATCGATAGGCGAGCCGGGCACGCAGCTGACCATGCGCACCATCCACATCGGTGGTGCAGCGTCGCGTGCAGCGGTGGCCAGCAGCGTGGACGCGAAGAGCGAAGGCGTGATCGGCTTCAACGCCACCATGCGCTACGTGACCAATGCCAAGGGCGTGTTGGTGGTGATTTCGCGCTCGGGTGAAATCGTCATCAGCGACCAGCATGGCCGCGAACGTGAACGTCACAAGTTGCCTTACGGCGCGACGCTGAACATCAAGCCCGACCAGCATGTGAAGGCCGGCACCGTGCTGGCCAACTGGGACCCGCTGACCCGCCCCATCATCACGGAATTCGCCGGTCGTGCGAAGTTCGAGAACGTGGAAGAAGGCGTCACCGTGGCCAAGCAGGTCGACGAGGTGACGGGCCTGTCAACGCTGGTGGTCATCGACAGCAAGCGCCGTGGCGCCATCAAGGTGGTGCGTCCGCAGGTCAAGCTGCTGGACGCTGCTGGGGTTGAAGTGAAGATTCCGGGCACCGACCACGCGGTGACCATCGGCTTCCCGGTGGGTTCACTGGTGCAGATTCGCGACGGGCAAGACCTGTCGCCCGGTGAAGTGCTGGCGCGTATCCCGATGGAAGGCCAGAAAACACGCGACATCACCGGCGGTTTGCCGCGTGTGGCCGAGTTGTTCGAGGCGCGTTCACCGAAGGACGTGGGCATCCTGGCCGAGATCACCGGCACCATCAGCTTCGGCAAGGAGACCAAGGGCAAGAACCGCCTGCAGATCACCTCACCCGAACTGACCGTGCACGAAGAGTTGGTGGCCAAGGAAAAGAACATCCTGGTGCACGAAGGTCAGGTGGTCAACCGCGGCGAATTGGTGGTGGACGGCAGTGCCGACCCGCAGGACATCCTGCGTCTGTTGGGCATTGAAGAGCTGGCGCGCTACATCGTTGACGAAGTGCAAGACGTCTATCGCCTGCAGGGCGTGAAGATCAACGACAAGCACATCGAAGTCATCGTGCGCCAGATGCTGCGGCGTGTGCAAATCACCAACGTGGGTGGCACGACCTACATCGCCGGTGAACAGGTGGAACGCAGCGAGCTGCTGGACACCAACGACCGCATGCGCGCCGAAGGCAAGCTGCCGGCCACGCACGCCGATGTGCTGCTGGGCATCACCAAAGCCTCGCTGTCTACCGACAGTTTCATCAGCGCGGCTTCCTTCCAGGAAACCACCCGCGTGCTCACCGAGGCTGCCATCATGGGCAAGCGCGACGAGCTGCGTGGCCTGAAGGAAAACGTCATCGTCGGCCGTTTGATTCCGGCCGGTACCGGCATGGCGTTCCACGAAGCCCGCAAGGCCAAGGAAGCCATGGACGAGACCGAGCGCCGTGCCATTGCATTGCAAGAAGCCGAAGAGCTGGCGGCTGTGCAAATGGCCGCGGTGGACGCGGAACACGCAGCGCCAGCGGACGGCGGCAACGATTGAGGAATGCCGCGCAGGCCCCGCCTGCCGGTGGTTTCAAGAAGGGCAGCGTGAGCTGCCCTTTTTTCTTGGGCGGCTCAGGTGCCGTGTGCGTCCAGGTGCCAGGCGGCGGGCTTGACGATCAGCAAGCCCCGCTCGCGCGCACGTTTGCTCAGGCGCAACACCGCGCGGTCGTGGGTTACCAACCAACGGGCACTTTCAGCCAGGGCCAGGTCGATGAAGACCTGGTCGTCGGCGTCGCTGCACCGCCATGCCGCAGGCGTGGGTGGCGGTGTGGGTCTGTCCAGCGCCCAAAGATCAAACGCTGACAGCAGACGTTGACTGTCTGGCAGCCACTTGGCCAAGTTGGCATAGTCCAACGCGCGCTGGAACTCATCGCGCATGCGGGCGCAGGCCACCCAGCGGATGTGGCCGGCTTGAATCGCGCCGGCCAGCGCCAACATGCCAGCGTCCTGGAACAGCAGCCAGTCGAGCACGGTGTTGGTGTCGAGCACCACCGTCGGCGTATGGGCTGGGAGGCTGGCGGTCATTTCACTGGGCGGTGTTGCCCCCGCAAGGACGAGCGAATATACTAGAAGGCTTTTCGGCGCTTTTTGCCGGGGCATGGCATCGGAAAACCGCATTGGAAACCCCGGTGTTTGCCGAGCAGCATCCAAAAGGTGGTCAGCGTGGCGCAACAAGCGCCTGGGCCCGCGGCGAGATCAAGCGAACTGAATTACGTAGCTTCAAACGGGAACAAGTTACCAATGCCAACCATCAACCAGCTCGTGCGCCAAGGCCGCCAGGTCGAAGCCACGAAGTCCAAATCGCCTGCGATGCAGAACAGCCCGCAGCGGCGCGGCGTGTGCACGCGCGTGTACACCACAACCCCCAAGAAGCCGAATTCGGCCCTTCGCAAGGTCGCCAAAGTGCGCCTGACGAACGGGTTCGAAATCATCAGCTACATCGGCGGTGAAGGCCACAACCTGCAAGAGCACAGCGTCGTGCTGGTGCGCGGCGGCCGGGTCAAAGACCTGCCCGGCGTGCGCTACCACATCGTGCGCGGCTCGCTAGACCTGCAAGGCGTCAAGGACCGCAAACAATCGCGTTCCAAGTACGGCGCCAAGCGTCCCAAGAAAGCCTGACGGCTTTCGTGTCCGAAGAAGGCTTGAGCAAGCCAACCGCGGTGGCCTTCGTGCCACCGAGTAAGTGAAGCGCCAAGATGACGCTTCGCGGTGCGGACCGAACATCCGCGCCAACTGAAACTTAAGCCAGGAAGATTCCAATGCCACGTCGCCGCGAAGTACCCAAACGCGAAATACTGCCCGATCCGAAGTTCGGCTCCATTGACTTGTCCAAGTTCATGAACGTCATCATGGAATCGGGCAAGAAGGCCATTGCCGAGCGCATCATTTACGGTGCGCTGGAGCAAGTGGAAACCAAGGCCCAAAAAGATCCGCTGGAGATCTTCATGGTGGCGCTGAACAACATCAAGCCGATGGTCGAGGTCAAGTCTCGGCGCGTGGGCGGTGCCAACTACCAGGTTCCCGTGGAAGTTCGCCCCGTTCGCCGTCAAGCCCTGGCCATGCGTTGGCTGAAGGAATCGGCACGCAAGCGCGGTGAGAAGTCGATGGCGGCACGCCTGGCCAATGAATTGCTGGAAGCCAGCGAAGGCCGTGGCGGCGCCGTGAAGAAGCGCGACGAAGTTCACCGCATGGCAGAAGCGAACAAGGCGTTCTCGCACTTCCGCTTCTAAACCCCGACCGACGCTGTCCTCTGGCCGCCTTTACGGGTTAGTACTAGCCCGCGGGCGGCCCCTGCATTTGGAGATTCACCATGGCCCGCAAGACCCCCATCGAGCGCTACCGCAACATCGGTATCAGCGCCCACATCGATGCTGGCAAAACCACCACCACCGAGCGCATCCTGTTCTACACGGGTGTGAACCACAAGATCGGTGAAGTGCACGATGGCGCGGCCACGATGGACTGGATGGAGCAAGAGCA
>JANMJI010000120.1:0-31347 GCA_031371275.1 Betaproteobacteria bacterium | reverse complement strand
GCCGGTGTTCGAGTAGGGGTTCGAAATCCAGACGTTGGCGGCTGCGCCCTGGAACAAACCGACGCCGCCGCGCAATTGCATCCGGCGCTTGTCCTCGCCCTGCTCGAAACTGTAATTGAAGCCCAGCCGCGGTTGAAACAGATTCTGGCCATCGACGTTGACAGAATTGTCGCGGCCAAACCCGCCGGTGTTGCGCGTCACGGTGTTGATGCTGGTGACTGCGCCGGCGATCGTCGGCGCTGCCGCCTTGGCATTGAAAGCCGGTTTGTCGCCGGTGTTCAACTGGTCGAAGCGCACCCCGCCCGTCATGGTCAGGCGCTTGCTGACGGTCCAGGTGTCCTGCAGAAACAGCCCCGTGTTGGCCAGCGTCCAGCGCGCGATGCCGGGTTCGAACGAGCCGTTCAGGTCGGCCTTGCCGTCGGCGCCGATGGGCACCTGCACCTGGTACGACAACGGCCGGCCGCGTGAGAAGTTCTCAAGCACCGCCGATTCGATCTGCGGCGCCGTGGCCGTGGTGCAATTCAGCGCCGCGCCGCTGTTGAACGCATACGTGAAGGTCGCGCTCGTGTTGGTGCAGCCGAAGGTGTAATTGCCGTAGACGTTCTGGAAGAAGGCGTTGTAGACCTCGTTACGCGAATAGTCGCCACCGGCCTTGATTTCGTGGTCGGCCAGTGCCAGCGTGGCGCCGAAATAGCCGTCGAGTGTCTTCGTCTTCAGCACGTTGAATTGCCGGCTCTGTTCGGTGCCGAAATTCAGAAAGCGGTTGCCGGTGTTCACGCTTGCCGGCGCGCCGGCCGGTGCCGGGCCCTGGAATCGCAATGACATGGCCGGCAGCCGCGAATTGTTTTGCGGCACCGCGTCGTAGGCACGGTTGGACAGCTTCGCCTCGGTGGAAAAGGTGTCGGTCCAGTCAGCGAACCACTGGGCAACGACGGTGTCGATCTTCTTTTTCTGCTGCCACCATTGCGAGGTCAGCTGCAGGCTGGTGGCGCTGTAATTGCTGAAACTGCCGCCGTTGGTTTCTTCCTGTTCGGTGCGCGCGAAACGCAGGTTGGCGCGCTGCCTGTCACTGATGGTCCAGTCGAACTTCAACAGGTAATCAGAGACTTCGAGCTTGGTCGGTTGCTGGATCACGCCAGGGTCGAAGCCGTACTTCGTTTTCGCAATCGCCGAGAACGCGTCGATGGAGGTCTGCGTAATCGCGACGTTGGTCAGGTCAGACCCGACCGGGCCGAATTCGGGCTGCGCACGGTTGCTCTTGAGTTTTTCGTAACTGGCGAAGAAAAACAGCGTGTCCTTCAGGATCGGGCCGCCGACGGTGGCGCCTATCGTCGTTTCCTTGAACGGCAGGAAGTCGAAATAGGTTTCCGACGAACGGCTGAAGCGCTGACCGACACCGTTGTTGTCGCGAAAGACATACGACGCTGTGCCGTGGAACTCGTTGGTGCCGCTCTTTGTCACGGCATTGATGTTGGCGCCCGTATAGCCCTGTTGCGTAACGTCGTAATTGCTCAGGTTGACCTGCACCGATTGAATGGCGTCGATGGAGATCGGCTGCTTCGCGGTCGGCAGGTTGTTGGCTTCAAGGCCGAAGGTGTCGCTGGTGGTGACGCCGTCGATGGTGATCTTGTTGAAACGGCTGTTCTGGCCCAGCGCCGAAATCTCGCCACGTTCCTTGTCCGTCTGCGCCAGCCGCGGGTCGGTGCGCGCGTAGTCCTGCAGGTTGCGCGCTATCGATGCATAGGCGGCCAGTTCGCGGCTGCCGATGTTGGTGCCGGCGCCCATCGCAGCGCGGTTGAACTTGTCAGACACGCCGCGGCCTGTGACGACGACGGTCTGTGCTGCGGCGCCGAGTTGCGCATCCAGGCTCGCGGTTTCGGCCAGTGTCAGTGTCACGTCTTCGCGCTTGTCGACCAGGCCGCCCTTGGTCACCGTCACGGTGTACGGGCCGCCCGGGCGCAGGCCGCGGGCGCTGTAGCGACCCTCGGCGTCGGTGGTCAGCGTGTTGGTGGAGCCCGAGGGCACATGCACGATGCTGACCGTGGCGCCGGCCAGCGGCTTGCCGTCGGCGCCCGTCACCTGGCCTGACAGCGCCGCGGTGGTGTTCTGCGCCAGCGCAGGTGCTGCGGCCACCACGGCCACGGCCACGGCAAGGGCCGTGCGCGAAAAGACCATCCAGTCCCGGTTGTTCATAAAATTCTGCCCTCTGAAAAATGAGAAGTCCGCCTGGCGGCGGAACCTTGATGTGACACTATGCAACGAACCCGGGCTGTTGACGTGCCCTGTGATTGCGTTGCGCGTCGGCGGAAATCCGGCTTGACGTTGATGCCAAGCTGTGCATCTGGCCGCAGTTCTTCAGCACTGCGCCGAAATTTCGCAAGAAGCGTGCCCTGGATCATCGCTGCCGCCCATGCAGGTTTGGTGACAGCCCGCCGTGGGACACTGTGGATTGCAAGCACACCCCACATCGATTGCACGCCATGCCCGCCTTGCCCGAAGCCCCGCTGTCCGTGCGCCGCGCCCGCCCGACCGACGCTGCCGACATCGCCCGCATGATGGCCAGCCCCGCCGTCTATGCCAACTTGATGCAGATGCCGCTGGCCAGTGAAGAACACTGGCGCAAGCGTCTGGAAACCCACAACGACCCCGACCGCCCCGATCTGCACCTGGTGGCCGAGTGCGGCGGCCAGGTGGTGGGCAGCGCCGGCCTGCACCCGGCGCCGCAGTTGCGCCGCCGCCATGTGGCGATGATGGGCATCAGCGTGGCGCCCGAAGCCCAGGGCCAGGGCGTGGGCCGGGCGCTGATGCAGGCGCTGTGCGACTACGCCGACGGCTGGGCGCAAATCCTGCGCATCGAACTCACCGTGTTCACCGACAACCCGCGCGCCATCGCGCTGTACACCAGTTTTGGCTTCCAGCACGAAGGCACGCACCGCGCCTACGCACTGCGCGATGGCGCGTATGCCGACGTCTACGCCATGGCCCGCCTGCACCCGCACCCGCCGGTGGTTGCCTGGCCTGGCGCGTGAGACTGCGCTTGACACAGCGCTTGACGCAGCGCTTGACACAGCGCTTGACGCAGCGTTCCAGACCGGGCTGCGTGGTGGCGTGCCTGCGGTCGGTCGCATGGGCCTTGTGCTGCACGTTGCCGGTGCACGCCGCCGAAGCTGTGCAGGTGCCCAGCCTGGACAGCCCGGCAGGCACCGCAGTGGTGCTGCCGGCGCACTGGTTCCCGCTCTCGGCAGCCGGCCCTGGGGCGGCGCCTGGGCTCGCGCACAGCCTCGCGCCTGGACCCGCGCCTGGACCCGCGCCTGGGCCCGCGACTGGACTCGCGCGTGCCCCCGCGCTCGTGCTGCTGCACGGCTGTGGTGGCCTGTACGACCGGCCCGGCCGCCTGGCGCTGCGCTACAACGAATTGGCCGCGCGCTTGAACGCCATGGGTGTGCATGCGCTGGCCCCAGATTCACTGACGCCGCGCGGCGAAAGAGAGCTGTGCACGCAGCGCACCGGCCAGCGCCGGGTGACCCAATTGCAGCGTCGGCGTGATGCCTTGGGTGCTCTGCAATGGCTGGCCGCGCAGCCGGGTGTCGATCCGTTGCGCGTGGGTTTGCTGGGCTGGTCCAACGGCGGCAGCACGGTGCTGGCGGCCAGCAACCGCAGCCACCCCGAGGTGCGCGCCGCGCCCGTGCAGCCTACGCTGGCCGTGGCCTTCTACCCCGGCTGTGAAAGCGAACTGCAGCGCGGCTACACACCGGCCGCGCCGCTGCTGATGCTGCTGGGCGAAGCCGACGACTGGACGCCGGCCGCACCCTGCAAGGCCCTGGCTGCGGCGGCGCGTGCGGGTGCCGACGCGGTGGGCGCGCCAGCCGCTGCCGTGCAGTGGGAAAGTTATGCCGGTGCGGTGCACGGCTTTGATGGCAGCGCGGCCGTGCGCGTGCGCGCCGATGTGCCCAACGGCCGCCACCCGGGCCAGGGCGTGCATGTGGGCGGCGATGCGGCAGCGCGTGCAGCTTCGGCGCTGGCCCTTGAACAATTCCTGCGCGCCCACTGGGCGCTGACCACCGCGCCCTCTTCAGCCCCTGCAACGGCTACACCCCCATGATGCCCAGACCCCCGCGTCAGAGCACCGAAGCCGAACTCGCCGCGTTCGACACCACCTGCGAGCGGCTGGCCGGTTTCAACCCCGAGATCAGCTTCGAATGGGTCGATGGTTTCCTGACTGCGCTGGCGGCTTCACCGCGCCTGCCTGAAGCCGAAGAATGGCTGCCGGCGCTGTGCGGTGACGCTTTCGAGCGTGCCTTTGCCGACCCTGAAGACCATGCCAGCGCGCTGCGTTCGCTGCAAGCGCGTTTGAAGGTCTTGTGCGACCAGCTTGACCCGGCGGCGCTGCTGGAATCTGAAGACCAACTGCGGCTGCAACCGCTGATGGGCGAGGTCAGCGACGAGGACCGTCAGCAGCTGGTCAATGACGCGGTGCTGACGCCCGAAGAAGCGGCCCAGATGCAAACCGGGAGCCTGTGGGTCGAAGGTTTTTTTGAAGGCATTCGAGCCTTCGACGCGTTGTGGGCCGAGCCCGCGGATGAAGACGCCGAAGCGGTATTCAAACAAGCCTTCGACCAGATTGGTGCCCTGCTTTTCACGCCCGGCGGCGACGAGTACAAAGCCCATCTGGCCGAGTACTACCCCAAGGGCGAACCCACGCGCGACGAACTATTGGCCGAGGCCTGCCTTTCGGTGCAAGACCTGCGTTTGTTCTGGGTCGACTTCGCGCCGAAAACGGCAACCCGCCGGATCCAGGCCGCGCCCGGCCGCAACGACCCTTGCCCTTGCGGCAGTGGCAAGAAGTTCAAGAAATGCCACGGTTCTAGCGTGGCGTGATGCAGCTTCAGGCGTAGCTCAGTGCCCGCGCCTTGCCCCAGAACACGCGGTAGGAAAACACCGTGTAGACAATGATGGCCGGCACGGTGATGGCGCAGCCGATGGCAATCACAGCCAGGCTTTCGGTGGCGCTGGCGGCCTGCCAGATGGTCAGCCTGTCCATCACCACATACGGGAAGATGCTGTAGGCCAGGCCCATGGCGCCGAGCAGAAATACCGTAACAACCAAAGTGAAGGGCAGCCAACAGACCTTGCCCAGCACGCGGTGCGAATTGAGCATGGCGCGTGCGCCCAGCAAGGCCATCACCGTCATCAGCGGAATCGGCAGCAGCGCGATGAATTCGGGCATGCTGAACCACTTGGCGCGCACGGTGGCGCTCAGCACCGGCGTGGCCAGTGAAATGAGCCCCATGCCCAGCACCACCGGCGCCCACGCGGTCTTGGCCCAGCCGACGGCCAGCTTTTGCAGATCGCCTTCGGTTTTCATGATCAGCCAGCAGGCGCCCAGCAGCACATAGGCGGCGGGCAACAACAGCGCGATGACGGCGGCAAAGAGCAGGAATTCCCAGCCCTCGGCCAGCCCGGTGATGTAGCGGCCCAGCATCCAGCCCTGCGCTGCTGCGGCCAGACCGGAGCCGGCAAAGAAGGCCTTGTTCCACAGCGGTTTGTGGCTGTCTTGTGCCTTGACGCGAAAGTCGAAACCGACGCCGCGCAGCGTCAGGCCGACGAGCATCAGCGCCACCGGCAAATACACCGCGCCGAGCACCATGCCGTGCGCTTTGGGGAAGGCGATGAGCAGAATGCCCACGCCCAGCACGAGCCAGGTTTCATTGGCGTCCCAGAAGGGGCCGATGCTGGCGATCATGGTGTCTTTCTGGGCGTCGTTGGCGCGGTGCAGCAGCAGGCCCACGCCCAGGTCATAGCCGTCCAGCACGACATAGGCCAGCATCGATGCACCCATCAAGCCCATGAAGATGACGGGCAGCGCGGTATCCCAGTTCATGTGGCCACCACCACGGTATTGTTGCCCGGTGCCGCACCGGGTTGGGCGGCCATGTCCACCGGCTTTTCGGCCATGTACTTCACCACCGCGACATAGGCCACGATCAAGGCCAGGTACACCGTGACGTACATCGCCAGCGTTAGCGCGATCATCGGGCTGGGCACGCTGGAAGCCACTTCATCGACGCGTATCAAGCCGAACACGACAAACGGTTGGCGGCCGATCTCGGTCACGTACCAGCCGGCCACGGTGGCCAGCCAGCCCGAGAACGTCATGCCCGCCAGGCCCCACAGCAGCGACCGTGGCAGCGCGCTGGCGACCCACGCACGGCGGCGGTACAGCCACAGGCCCCCCCAGCTGAAAGCCAGCATCAGCATGCCGGTGCCGACCATGATGCGAAAGCCGAAGAACAGCGGCTTGACTGGCGGGTGTGCACCCTTGAAATCGTTCAGGCCCTTGATCTCTGCGTTGCTGTCGTGCTTGAGGATGAACGAAGCCATCTTCGGCACACCGATGGCGAAATCGTTGCTGCGGGTTTTTTCGTTGGGCACTGCAAACAGCAGCAGCGGCGCGCCACGTTCGCTGTCCCACACGCCTTCCATCGCGGCAATCTTCTGCGGTTGGTAGTGCAGGGTGTTCAGGCCGTGCATGTCACCGGCCAGTATTTGCAGCGGTATCAGCACCGCGGCCACGGTCAGCCCAGTGCGCAAGACTTTGGGCGTGGACGCGTTGGCTTTGCCCTTGAGCAGTTGCCAGGCACTGACGCCGGCCAGGATGAAGGACGCCGTCAAGCCCGAGGCCAGCAGCACATGCACCAGCCGATACGGAAAGCTCGGGTTGAAGATCACCTGCAACCACGAACTGACAAAGAACTCGCCGTTGCTGCGGATGTAGAAGCCCGCCGGCGTGTGCATCCACGAGTTCAGCGCCAGGATCCAAAAAGCACTCATCGTGGTGCCGAACGCGACCAGGAAAGTGGCCATCAGGTGCACCCGTTCGCTGACCTTGCCATGGCCGAACAGCATCACGCCCAGGAAGGTGGCTTCCAGGAAAAACGCAGTCAGCACTTCATAACCCAGCAGCGGCCCGGCGATGTTGCCCACACGTTCCATGAAGCCCGGCCAGTTGGTGCCGAATTGAAAGCTCATGGTGATGCCGCTGACGACACCCAAAGCAAACGTCAGCGCGAACACCTTGGTCCAGAAGCGGTAGGCCATCAGCCAGGCGGTGTCGTTCGTCTTCAGCCAGCGCAGGCGGAAGAACAGCAGCGTCCAGCCCATCGCAATGCTGATGGTGGGGAACAAGATGTGGAAGGTGATGTTGGCCGCAAACTGCATGCGGGCCAGGATCAGGGCGTCCATCAAGCGGTCTCCTTGGTCGGTTTAATCTTGCCTGTAAATTCCAGCAGTCGCTGCACTTTCGCGCCCATTTTCATCAACTGCGACAGCGTTTGCTGGTCCAGCCGCTGCACGTCATCGAACCAGTTCGTCATCAGCTCGATCAGGTCGTGCATGCCCTTCATACGCTGCTGCGCGATGCGGTCTTCTTCGCTGGCCGGTTGTTCCAGCATGGCGTTGCGCAGCATCGAAAGCGTCGGCTCGATTTCGCGCCGGCGGCGCTCAGCCGCCAGGGTCTGGAAGATTTCCCAGGCATCAGCCGGCGCCTCGAAATATTCACGCCGGTCACCCGCTTGGTGGCGCAGTTTGACAAGCCGCCAGGCCTGCAATTCCTTCAAACCCATGCTCACGTTGCTGCGGCTGAATTCGAGTTTTTCGGCAATGTCGTCGGCGTGCAGCGGCGTTGGCGCGACGAAGATCAGCGCGTAGATCTGCCCCACGGTGCGGTTGATGCCCCAGCGGCTGCCCATCTCGCCGAAGTGGCCGACGAAGCTGCTGACAAGGGGGGAAAGTTGCGGCATGGCGTAACGCAGGTTTTCAGATTCAGAGCATAGTCTATCGAAGTTTCAGGAATTACTGAATATCCAGCATAACTTCGGTGCGGCGTCGGCAAGGTCTCGCGCACGCCGCCGCGCGCCAGGCCCCGGCTGCTAGAGTCGCGCCCCATGTCAAGCGCATACGGGCTGCAAGGCCGTCACATCGTGCTGGGCCTGTCGGGCGGCGTGGCCTGCTACAAGGCCGCCGAACTGACGCGCCTGCTGGGCAAGGCCGGCGCCGCCGTGCAGGTGGTGATGACAGACGCAGCCCAGCAGTTCATCACCGCGGCGACGATGCAGGCCCTCAGCAACCGCGCCGTGCACACCAGCCAGTGGGATGCGCGCGAGCCCAACGCCATGCCGCACATCAACCTCACGCGCGCGGCCGATGCGATTCTGGTGGCGCCGGCCAGCGCCGACTTCATCGCTCAATTGGCCCAGGGCCGCGCCGGCGAATTGCTGCCGCTGTTGTGCCTGGCGCGCCCGGCACAACGCTGCCCGCTGCTGCTGGCCCCGGCAATGAACCGCGAGATGTGGGCCCACCCGGCGACGCAACGCAACGTGGCGCAAGTGCAGGCCGACGGCGCCGTGATGCTGGGCCCCGCCGCGGGCGACCAGGCCTGCGGCGAAACCGGCGACGGCCGCATGCTCGAAGCCGATGAACTGCTGGATGCGCTGGTCGCCTTCTTCCAGCCCAAGCTGCTGGCCGGCCGCAGCGTGCTGGTCACCGCCGGCCCGACCTTCGAGCCCATCGACCCGGTGCGCGGCATCACCAACCACAGCAGTGGCAAGATGGGTTTTGCCGTCGCCCGGGCTGCTGCCGAAGCCGGCGCGTTGGTGACGCTGGTGGCCGGCCCCGTGCACCTGCCCACGCCGGCTGGCGTGCGACGCATCGACGTGCAAACCGCGCAGCAGATGTTCGACGCCGTGCTGCCGCTGGCGCCACAACACGGCATCTTCATCGCCACCGCCGCGGTCGCCGACTGGCGGCCGGCTTCGGTCGGCGAACAGAAGATCAAGAAAGACGGCAGCGGCCGGGCACCCGCGCTGGCGCTGGTGGAGAACCCCGACATCCTGGCCGCGGTGGCCCGCCTGCCGCGAGCCCAGCGCCCGTGGTGCGTGGGCTTTGCCGCCGAAAGCCACGACATGCTGGCCCACGCGCGCACCAAGCTCGTCAACAAAGGCGTGGCGCTGATGGTGGCCAACCACGGCCCGGCCACCTTTGGCCGCGACGACAACACGCTGGTGCTGGTCGACGCCCAGGGCGAACGTGCCCTGCCCACTGGCGACAAGCTCGGCTTGGCGCGTTTGCTGGTCGCCGAAATCGCCGCGCGCATGGCGGCGGCGCCACCATGACCACGGTCGACATCAAGGTGCTGGACCAGCGCTTGCTGGGCGATTCGCTGGCGGATTCGCCGGCGGATTCGTTGAGGGATTCGTCAGCGCTGTTACCCAGTTATGCCACCCGCGGCAGCGCCGGCTTGGACTTGCGCGCCTGTATTGACGCGCCGCTGGAACTGCAACCCGGCGCTGCGGCGCTGATCCCCACCGGCCTGGCCATTCACATTGCAGACCCAGGCCTGGCGGGCATGCTGCTGCCACGTTCAGGCCTGGGCCACAAACACGGCATCGTGCTGGGCAACCTGGTCGGCCTGATTGACAGCGACTACCAAGGCCCGCTGATGGTGAGCTGCTGGAACCGCGGCCAGGTGGCCTACACCGTGCAGCCGCTGGAACGCATCGCGCAACTGGTGCTGGTGCCGGTGGTGCAGGCGGCCTTTCGGCGCGTGGAAAGTTTTGACGCCAGTGCGCGCGGCGGCGGCGGTTTCGGGTCTACAGGGCAGGGCTGAAACCGCGCCGCGCAGGCCGGGTTCGCGCAGCTTCAGTGCAGCGCGCCGGCCGCGCGTGGGCTGCTGCCCAGCACTGAAATCGCGGCATTGCCCACGCTGCGGGCTTCGAGTTCTGCGTCGCTGGGCTCGCGCACGTCCCGCACCTTCATCAGCAGGCGCAGCGACATGCCGGCCAGCGGGTGGTTGGCGTCCAGCACCACATGCGACACGTAAATCTCGGTCACGACATAGATCACATCGGCCGGCATGCCGGGGGTGGCGTGGCCTGCGGGCAGGCCCTCGAAAGCCATGCCGGTTTCCAGCAACTCGGGAAAGAGTTTGCGGTCCTCGAAACACACCAATTCGGCCTTGTAGTCGCCAAACGCGTGTTCGGGTTCCAGGTGCACATTCAATTCGTCGCCCGGGCCATAACCGGCCAGTGCTTCTTCCACCTTGGTCAGCAGGTCTTCGCCGCCGTAGAAGAATTCGACGGGCTCTTCCAGCGCGTCGATGGGGCGGTTTTGTCCGTCGGTAAGCTGCCAGGTCAGGCTCACGACGCAGGGGTCGGCAATGTGCATGCGGGAATGATGGCACACGGGCCGCGGGCCCCGGCCGTGCGCCGGCCATCGTCCAGAATGCAGCCATGGATGTAGACCTTGCACTGCCCTTGTTGGGCGGCTTGACCCCGGCGGCCTTCATGCGTCGGCATTGGCAGAAAAAACCGCTGCTGGTGCGCCAGGCCTGGCCTGGTGTGGTGCCGCCGTTGTCGCGTGCCGCGCTGTTTGCGCTGGCTGAAAACGAGGCTGTGGAATCGCGCCTGGTGCAACAGCGCGGTGCTGGCTGGCAACTGCGTTCGGGGCCGCTGCCGCGGCGTGCGCTGCCGCCCATTTCTCGCCCGGGCTGGACGCTGCTGGTGCAGGGCCTGGACCTGCATCTGCCCGCTGCGCACGCCATGCTCCAAGCCTTCCGCTTTGTGCCCGATGCGCGGCTGGACGACCTGATGGTGTCGTGGGCCAGCGCCGGCGGTGGCGTCGGCCCGCATGTCGATTCCTACGACGTGTTTCTGCTTCAGGTGCAAGGCCGTCGGCGCTGGCGCATTGGCCCTTTGCCCGCTGCTGCGCGGGCCGGTTCGCGGGCTGGTTCGCGGGCCAGTGCGCGGGCCGCAGCGCCGGCGCTGGTGGCCGGCGCGCCGCTGAAACTGCTGCGTGATTTCCAGCCCACGCAGGAATGGTTGCTGGAACCCGGCGACATGCTCTACCTGCCACCACGCTGGGGCCATGACGGTACTGCCGATGGTGGTGATTGCATGACCTGTTCGGTGGGTTTTCGTGCACCCGCTGCGGGCGAGTTGGTGCGCGAACTGCTGCTGCGTTTGTCAGAAGACGAAGATGACGACGAAGGGGCCACGCTGTACCGAGATCCGCAGCAAACCGCCACCGCCAACCCGGCCGCATTGCCGCCCGCGCTGCAAGCCTTCGCAAGCCGGGCGCTGCAACGCCATCTGGCCGATGCGCAGGCGCTGCCGCGCGCACTGGGTGAAGTGCTGAGCGAGCCCAAGCCCACGGTGTACTTCGAAAGCCGTGATAACGATGAAAGTACACTGACCGAGATTCGTCTGAACGCCCGCACCCGCATGCTCTACGACAGCCGCCACATCTTCATCAACGGTGAAGCGTTTGTCGCCAGTGGCCGCGACGCCCGCCTGATGCGCAGCTTGGCCGACACCCGCCAGCTATCGGCCCAGAGCCGCCGCGGCCTGAGCCCAGGCGCCAACGAGTTGCTGCAAACGTGGTGCGCCGCAGGCTGGATGCACGGCAGCGCCGCATGAACATCGCGCCAGACCTGCCCGTCATAGACAGCCGCACAGGCTTCGTGCAGGCGCTGCAATGGGGCTTTCACACGGCCATCGCGCAGGGCGCGCGGCGGCTGTTGTGCGTGGACGCCAACTTCGCCGATTGGCCGCTGGACGACCCGGCGCTGTTGCAAGCGCTGACAGCCTGGCTGCGCCTGCCGCAGCGGCGGCTGGTGCTGCTGGCGCGCAGCTACGACGGTGTGGCGCGGCGCAGCCCGCGCTTTGACGGCTGGCGCGCCAACTTCGCCCATGCCATTGAAGCCTGGCAGCCGCCGGAAGACCTGGCGCGTGACCTGCCCGCGCTGTTGACCTGCGATGGCGCTGTCACCGTGCACCTGGTTGACGCCGTGCATTGGCGCGGGCGCACCGCGCTGGACAGCCGCCGTGCCCGCCAGTGGTGCGAAGACATTGATGTAGTTTTGCAACGATCTGAACGCGCATTTGCGGTGCGAACGCTCGGCCTCTAGGGAATGCCCTAGTTCTGGCTATACTCGTGGGCTAGGTACGGGGGGGATATCTCCCATGCCTTGATGATCTTCCCGAAATGGGTCTCTGAGCGTTGGCAAAGAGTGCCCTTAAGAAGCTCCCTTTGTTGACCCGCTACTGACCCAAAACTCTTGAGGACAAACATGAACAAGTCAATCGTTCTGGCTTCCCTGGTCGCCGCCGTGGCTCTGGCCGCCTGTGGCAAGAAGGAAGAAATGCCGGCTCCGGCCCCCGCGCCCGCTGTGGTCGTCGTCCCGGCCGCAGCGCCGATGGCTGACGCTGCTGCCAGCGCCGCGATGGGTGCCGCGTCGGCCGCCATGGGCGCTGCCGATGTCGCCGCTTCGGCCGCCACTGGCGCTGCCGCGGCTGCCAAGGATGCTGCCGCTGCCGTCAAGGACGCTGTCAAGAAGTAAGCATCGCGCGCCCTTTCGGCGCTGCTCAGAAACAAGCCGCCTTCGGGCGGCTTTTTCGTGCGCGCCGCTCTTGTCTCTTGGCGCTCACACCCTCTCAGGCCGCCGCTTCCAGCCCGCTGTCGAAATGCGCCTGCATCAGCCGCGCCGCGGTTTGGCCGTCTTGCGCGGTGATGGCCTGCATCAGCGCCCGGTGTTCGGCCAGCGATGCGGCCAGCCGCCCGCGCTTGAACAGCGAATGGTGGCGGTTCAACTTCATCACCTTGCGCAGGTCCAGCACGGTTTGCAGCGCCCAGCGGTTGCCGGCCATTTGCAGCAGTGCCATGTGGAATTGCTCGTTGCTGGCAAAGAAATCGTCGCGATGGCGCACCTGGGCTTCCAGCCTTTGATGCAGCAGCGCCAATTGCGCCAGTTGCGCTGGCGTGGCCAGCGTGGCCACAGTGCGCGCAGCGTCGCTTTCCAGCAGTGCCAGCACATGGTAGACCTGCACCACGTCGTCGCGCGACATCTGCGCCACATAGGCACCGCGCCGCACCTTCATCGTCACCAGGGCTTCGGCTGCCAGCACCTTCAGCGCTTCGCGCAGCGGCGTGCGGCTGATGCCGAATTCACTGGCCAGCTTCATCTCGTCTATCCAGCTGCCGGGTTCCAGTTCGCGGGCGTAGATTTGCTGACGCAGGCGCTCCGCCACGTCCTGGTACAGGGCGCGGGGCGACAGCGGTGCGGCGGGGGCGGGGCGGGGAGAGAGAGCTGCAACCAAGGGCGGTGCACCTGCGTTTGTTAGCTGGTGATTGTCAGCTTGCGTTGGATTTTGAATTCATAATTATGGATAATCTTAGCGAGATATGGGCGCGCGAACAAGGGCCGAACAAGAGCATCAACAAGGGCCCCAACAAGGACGCCCACAAGGACGAGGAAGGCAAGCGATGAACGAACCCAGCGGCGATGCCGAATTCACCCCCGCGACCTTGGCGATGTGGCACAAGGCGGCTGCCAAGTCGGCCCCCGGTGGTGACGTGGCGGCGTTGCAATGGACGACGCCAGAGGGCATCACCGTCAAGCCGCTGTACACCGCGGCCGATACCGCTGCGCTGCCGCACACCGACACCTTGCCCGGCTTCGAGCCCTACCTCCGCGGCCCGCAGGCCACGATGTACACCGTGCGGCCGTGGACCATTCGCCAGTACGCCGGCTTTTCCACCGCCGAAGACAGCAATGCGTTTTACCGCCAGGCGCTGGCCGCCGGCGGGCAGGGCGTCAGCGTGGCTTTCGACCTGGCCACCCACCGCGGCTACGACAGCGACCACCCGCGCGTGGCGGGCGATGTCGGCAAGGCCGGCGTGGCCATCGACAGTGTCGAGGACATGAAGATCTTGTTCGACGGCATTCCGCTGGACGGTGTGAGCGTCAGCATGACGATGAACGGCGCGGTGTTGCCAGTCTTGGCGGGGTATGTCGTTGCAGCGGAAGAACAGGGCGTTTCGCAAGCGCTGTTGAGCGGCACCATCCAGAACGACATCCTCAAGGAGTTCATGGTCCGCAACACCTACATCTACCCGCCCGAGCCTTCGATGCGCATCGTGGCCGACATCATCGAGTACACGGCGAAGTTCATGCCGAAGTTCAACTCGATCAGCATCAGCGGCTACCACATGCAGGAAGCCGGCGCCAACCAGGCACTGGAATTGGCTTTCACATTGGCCGACGGCAAAGAGTACGTGAAGACGGCCATTGCGAAAGGCCTGGACGTGGATGAATTCGCCGGCCGCCTGAGTTTCTTCTGGGCCACCGGGATGAATTTCTATCTCGAGATTGCCAAGATGCGCGCGGCGCGGCTGCTGTGGGCACGCATCATGAAAAGCTTCAACGCCAAAGCGCCCAAGAGCCTGATGCTGCGCACGCATTGCCAGACCAGCGGCTGGAGCCTGACCGAACAAGACCCGTACAACAACGTTGTTCGCACCACCATCGAAGCCATGGCCGCGGTGTTTGGCGGCACGCAAAGCCTGCACACCAACAGCTTTGACGAAGCCATTGCGTTGCCCACCGAATTCAGCGCCCGTATTGCGCGCAACACGCAGTTGATCGTGCAGGAAGAAACACACATCACCAGCGTGGTCGACCCCTGGGCCGGCAGCTACATGATGGAGTCGCTGACGCACGAGATGGCTGGCAAGGCCTGGGCCATCATTGAAGAGGTTGAACTGCAAGGCGGCATGACCAAGGCCGTGGACAGCGGCTGGGCCAAGCTGAAGATTGAGGCCAGTGCGGCAGAGAAACAGGCGCGCATTGACAGCGGCCGTGATGTCATCGTCGGCGTCAACAAGTACAAGCTGAAGGCGCAAGATGCGGTAGATATCCGCGAGGTCGACAGCGTGGGTGTGCGCGAAGGCCAGATCGCGCGTTTGCAGCAGGTGCGCGCCACGCGCGACGGTGCCAAGGTGCAGGCGGCGCTGGATGCGTTGACGGCCGCGGCACAAAGTGGCGAAGGCAATTTGCTGGCCTTGAGCATCAACGCCGTGCGCCTGCGCGCCACTGTGGGCGAAGTCAGCGATGCGCTGGAAAAAGTTTACGGCCGCCACCGCGCCGACATCATGAAGGTGACCGGTGTGTACGCAGCCGAATACGCGAGCGAATACGACAGCGCCGAAGGCTGGGACAAGCTCAAAGCCGAGATCGCCGAATTCGGCGAACAGCAAGGCCGCCGCCCGCGCGTGATGATCGCCAAGCTGGGCCAGGATGGCCACGACCGCGGCGCCAAAGTCGTGGCCACCGCCTTCGCCGATCTGGGTTTCGACGTCGACATCGGCCCGCTGTTCCAGACACCCGAAGAATGCGCGCGGCAGGCGATTGAGAACGACGTGCATGCGGTGGGCATCAGCACACTGGCGGCGGGCCACAAGACTTTGGTGCCGGCCATCATTGCTTCGCTGAAGGCCCAGGGTGCCGACGACATCATCGTGTTTGTCGGCGGTGTCATCCCGGCGCAGGACTACGGCTTTTTGTACAACGCCGGCGTCAAGGGCATCTACGGGCCGGGCACACCGATACCTGTGAGTGCCAAGGATGTGCTGGAACAGATCCGCTTGGCGCAGGCCTGAACATGGCCACCGCATTGGATGCAGGCTTGTTGCTGCAGCCTGTGGCGGCGGCTGACTTTGATGCGCTGCTGGCGCTGCGCATGCGGGCCATGCAGCCCAGCCTGCAAGCGCTGGGCCGCTTTGACCCCGCGCGCGCGCGCGAACGTTTCGCCAGCATCTTTGCGCCCGAGCACATGCACCATGTCATGCGGGGTGGTGTGCATCAAAGCGAACGCGTCGGTTGCGTCACGCTGCGCCCCAAGCCGGGTGCGCTGCGCATGGACCATTTGTATATCGAGCCGGCCGCGCAAGGCCAGGGCATTGGCGCCTGGGTGATGGACTGGGCCTGCGCCCTGGCCGATCTGCGTCAGCAGACGCTGGAGTTGGCCGCACTGCAAGGCAGCGCTGCCAACCGCTTTTACCAACGCCACGGCCTGGTGGAGTCAAGCCGCAGCGATTTCGACATCGAGTACCGCCGTGCGCCGGCCGCCAACCCCCTGCATGTGGTGCGCGCGCTCTGGCAACACTGGCAGGCGCGTGAATGGGCGGCAGCGCGGGCGCTGGTGCATGACGACGCCGTCATGGACTGGCCAGCCACGGGCGAGCGCATGGTGGGGGCGGACGCGTTCATACGCGCCAACGCCGAATTTCCCGAGGGCTGGACCCTCCACCTGCTGCGTCTGGATGCGCTGCAAGACGGGCGCGTGATGTCAGCAGTGCGGGTGGACCATACGCCGGCCAGCTTGCTGGCGCAGTCGGTTTTTCGCGTTCGTGACGGACGCATCCGAAGCGGTGAGCAACTGTGGGCCACGGTGGCTGCGCCGCCGGCCTGGAGGTTGTCTCCAAGCTCGCCAGAAACCCCGCCTGGCTTGCAGCGGCTGGCGCTGTGGCAAGTCGCCCAATGAGCGCCCAATGAGCGCCCAATGAGCGCCCCATGAAAGCCGAAGACCGGGCATTGGCCGATGCCGTGCTGGGCCCACAAGGCCCGCCGCAAAGGCGGGCTGTGGCCAAGGCCATCACGCTGCTGGAAAGCACCCGCGCCGACCATCGCGCCCGTGCTGACCAGTTGCTCAACAGCCTGCTGCCGCACAGCGGCAAGGCTTTTCGACTGGGCGTCAGCGGTGTGCCGGGCGTTGGCAAGAGCACCTTCATCGAAGCGCTGGGCTTGATGCTCATCGAAAGTGGCCACCGCGTGGCGGTGCTGGCGGTGGACCCGAGCAGCAGCATCAGCGGCGGCAGCATCCTGGGCGACAAGACGCGCATGGAACGGCTGAGCATGAATGAGCGGGCCTACATCCGCCCCAGCCCGGCCAGTGGCACCTTGGGCGGCGTGGCCGAGAAGACGCGAGAGGCGATGCTGGTTTGTGAGGCCGCAGGGCACGACATCGTGATTGTCGAAACCGTGGGCGTGGGCCAGAGCGAGACCGCAGTGGCCGGCATGACCGACATGTTCGTGCTGCTGCAACTGCCCAACGCCGGCGATGACTTGCAGGCCATCAAGAAGGGCGTGATGGAGCTGGCCGACCTGGTCGTCATCAACAAGGCCGACCTGGACGAGGCCGCCGCCACACGCGCCCGGGCGCAGATCACCAGCGCCTTGCGCTTCCTGGGCCCGCACGCGCAGCACCTGGTGCAGGTGCTGCAACTGAGCGCGCTGAAGGGCGTGGGCCTGGCCGATTTCTGGCAGGCGGCAATTGATTTCCGGCAATTGCAAACCAGCAGCGGCAGGCTGGCCGAACGCCGCCATGCGCATGACGAAGCCTGGATGTGGGAACGCATTCAAGCCGGCCTGCAACAACGTTTTCACCAGCACGCCGCAGTGCGTGCCGCGCTGCCGGCGCTGGCCGCCGACGTGCGCGCCGGGCGCGTGGCGGCTTCGGTAGCAGCGCGGCGTTTGCTGGACCTGGCGAACTGAGTTACCGCATAGAGCCGCAAATAAGAAGGTGAATAAAGCAGTGAATAAAGCCGTGAATCAAACACCGACGCTGATACCGAGGACATCATCCCATGCACGACATCATTGAACAGCTGGAAAACAAACGTGCCGCTGCACGCGTGGGCGGTGGCGCAAAACGCATTGCGACCCAGCACGCCAAGGGCAAACTGACGGCGCGTGAACGGCTGGAGTTGCTGCTGGACGAAGGCAGCTTCGAAGAATGGGACATGTTTGTCGAGCACCGCTGTGCCGACTTCGGCATGCAGGACAACAAGATTCCCGGCGATGGTGTTGTCACGGGCTACGGCATGATCAACGGCCGCCTGGTGTTTGTCTTCAGCCAGGACTTCACTGTCTTCGGTGGTGCGCTTTCAGAAGCCCACGCCGAGAAGATATGCAAGGTGATGGACCAGGCGATGAAGGTCGGCGCACCCGTCATCGGCCTCAACGACAGCGGCGGCGCGCGCATTCAGGAAGGCGTGGCATCGCTGGGCGGTTATGCCGAAGTCTTTCAGCGCAACGTAATGGCTTCGGGCGTGGTGCCGCAAATCAGCCTCATCATGGGCCCCTGCGCCGGCGGCGCGGTGTACTCACCGGCGATGACCGACTTCATCTTCATGGTCAAGGACAGCAGCTACATGTTCGTCACCGGCCCCGAGGTGGTGAAGACGGTGACGCACGAAGAAGTGACCGCCGAAGAACTGGGTGGCGCCGGCACCCACACCAGCAAGAGTGGCGTCGCCGACCTGGCGTTCGAGAACGACGTGGAAGCGCTGCTGATGCTGCGCCGCTTCTTCAATTACCTGCCTTTGAACAACCGCGATGGTGTGCCAGTCCGCCAGGGCCTGAATGGCGGCGACCCGCCAGAACGCGGTGACATGAGCCTGGACACGCTGGTGCCGGCCAACGCCAACAAACCCTATGACATCAAGGAATTGATATTGAAGGTGGTGGACGATGGCGACTTCTTCGAACTGCAACCCGAACACGCCAAGAACATCGTCATCGGCATGGCGCGCATGGCCGGCAGAACGGTGGGCATCGTGGCCAACAACCCGCTGGTGCTGGCTGGCTGTCTGGACATCAAGAGCAGCATCAAGGCGGCGCGTTTCGTGCGTTTTTGCGATGCCTTCAAGATCCCCGTCATCACCTTCGTTGACGTGCCGGGTTTCATGCCGGGCACGGCGCAGGAGTACGGCGGCATCATCAAACACGGCGCGAAGTTGCTGTATGCCTATGCGGAATGCACGGTGCCGAAAGTCACCGTCATTACACGCAAAGCCTATGGCGGTGCTTATGACGTGATGAGCAGCAAGCACTTGCGCGGTGATGTGAATTTCGCCTGGCCGCATGCAGAGATTGCGGTGATGGGCGCCAAGGGCGCGGTGGAGATCATCTTCCGTGAAGACAAGGGCGACCCGGTGAAACTGGCGGCGCGTGAAGCCGAATACAAAGCTCGTTTTGCCAACCCGTTTGTGGCCAGCAGCCGCGGTTATGTCGACGATGTGATTCAGCCGCACGAAACGCGCAAACGTATTTGTCGCTCGTTGGCAATGTTGAAAGACAAGAAGCTGGAAAACCCGTGGCGCAAGCACGGCAACATTCCGCTATGACCGCGGCGGAGACGACAAGCATGTTCACGAAAATTCTTATCGCCAACCGCGGTGAAATCGCCTGCCGCATCATCAAGACCGCGAAGAAGATGGGCATTGCGACGGTGGCTGTTTACTCAGAAGCAGACCGCGACGCGCGCCATGTGCACTTGGCCGATGAAGCCGTGCTGTTGGGCCCGGCGCCTTCGCGGGAAAGTTATCTTGTCGCCGACAAGATCATTGCCGCGTGCAAAGCCACCGGCGCGCAGGCCGTACACCCAGGCTATGGCTTTCTCAGCGAGAACCAGGACTTTGCACGCCGCGTCGAAGAAGAAGGCATTGTCTTCATCGGCCCCAAGCACCACAGCATTGCCGCGATGGGCGACAAGATTGCGTCCAAGAAACTGGCCAAGGCGGCGAATGTCAGCACCATTGCGGGCTGGAATGAAGCGATTGAAACGCCAGAACATGCGGTGGACATCGCGCGTGACATTGGCTACCCGGTAATGATCAAAGCCAGCGCTGGCGGCGGTGGCAAAGGCCTGCGCGTGGCCTTCAACGACAAAGAGGCGTTTGAAGGTTTCAGCAGTTGCCGCAATGAGGCCCGCAACAGCTTTGGCGACGACCGTGTCTTCATTGAGAAGTACATCGAAGAACCGCGCCATATCGAGATTCAGGTGCTGGGCGATTCGCAAGGCCATGTCGTGTTTCTGAACGAACGCGAATGCAGCATCCAGCGCCGCCACCAGAAAGTCATTGAAGAAGCGCCTTCGCCTTTCATCAGCGAAGCCACGCGCGCGGCAATGGGTGCGCAGGCCGTGGCATTGGCCAAGGCCGTGAATTACCAGAGCGCGGGCACGGTGGAATTTGTCGTCGGCAAAGACCAGAGTTTCTTTTTCCTGGAAATGAATACGCGGCTGCAGGTGGAACACCCGGTCACCGAATGCATTACCGGGCTGGATCTGGTGGAGTGGATGATTCGCGTCGCAGCCGGCGAGCCACTGCCCTTTACCCAGGCCGACGTGAAGCGCAAAGGCTGGGCGATGGAATGCCGCATCAACGCCGAAGATGCTTTTCGCGGCTTTCTGCCCTCCACCGGGCGTTTGGTGCGTTATGCACCACCGGCCACGACGATGGAAGCCGCGGCGCCGGTGCCCGAAGGTGGTGGTGTGCGGGTGGATACCGGCGTCTACGAAGGCGGTGAGATACCGATGTTCTACGACTCGATGATCGCCAAGCTCATCGTCTACGGCCGCGACAGGCGGGACGCCATTGCCAAGATGCGTGAGGCACTGAATGGTTTTGTCATTCGTGGCATTGGCAGCAACATCCCGTTCCAGGCGGCTTTGCTGGCACACCCCAAGTTTGTCGCTGGCGACTTCAATACCGGCTTTATTGCCGAGCATTACGGCAAGGGTTTCAGCAGCGCTGATGTGCAGCACGAAGACCCGCTGTTTCTCGTTGCATTGGCCGCCTTCGTGCGGCGCAAGGCGCGCGAACGTTCTGCGGGCATCAGCGGCCAGTTGCCTGGCCACCATGTCAAGACCACGCCCGACCTGGTGGTGGTGGTGCTGGGTGCAGATGGCGCGCACCAGCACCATGCCGTGACCATCGGCGAATTCGAGCCGACATCGGGCAAGGCCGAGGTCGTTGTCGAAGACCGCCACTTCGCCATCCAAAGCCCCAGCGAACTGGGCGACATCCTGATGAACGGCATCTGCAACGGCAAGCCTTTCACGGCGCAGGTAGAACGTGGCAGTGCCAACAACCCGCTGGCCATTCGTGTCGCGCACAACGGCGCGCAGATCGAAACTCTGGTGCTGCTGCCGCGTGCGGCCGAACTCTTCAAGCTGATGCCGCACAAAAAGCCGCCAGACCTGAGCAAATTCCTGCTCTCGCCCATGCCCGGCCTGCTGGCCGACATTGCGGTGTTGCCCGGCCAGAAGGTGCTGGCCGGTGAAAGGCTGGCCGTCATCGAAGCGATGAAAATGGAGAACATCCTGACCGCCACGCAAGACGGCACCGTGGCTGAATTGCTGGCCAAGAAGGGCGAAAGCCTGGCGGTGGACCAACCCATCCTGAGCTTCGTCTGACCCCACTGAACTGTTGAACATGACCACCCTGAACGCCGAAGCCCCCATCCAGTTGCACCGCCGCGCGGCGCCAAAACCTGCCTCGCCTGCTGCTGGCGCGTGGACCACCAACAACGTGCTGGCGTTGATCGAGCAGCCCTTCATGGCGCTGGTGCAGCAGGCCCACGCCGTACACCAGCAGCACTGGCCGCGGGGCGACATCGAACTGGCTTCGCTGCTGTCGGTGAAGACTGGCGGCTGCCCCGAAGACTGTGGCTACTGCCCGCAAAGCATTCACCACGACACCGGCGTTGAGGCGACCAAGATGATGTCGCCAGATGCCGTTTTGCAGGCCGCCCGCGCGGCGCGCGAAGCCGGTGCCACGCGCTTCTGCATGGGCGCGGCCTGGCGCAGCCCCACCGACCGCGATGTCGACAAGGTGGCCGAACTGGTGCGCGGCGTGCGTTCGCTGGGCCTGCAAACCTGCGCCACCCTGGGCATGCTCAGTCCGACACAGGCCGGCACACTGGCCGCTGCCGGGCTGGACTACTACAACCACAACCTGGACAGCGCACCCGACTTCTACCCCAGCATCGTCGGCACGCGCGACTACCAAGACCGGCTGGACACGCTGCATAACGTGCGAACAGCAGGCATGGCGGTGTGCTGCGGCGGCATCGTCGGCATGGGCGAAACACGCGCGCAGCGCGCCGGTTTGATCGCCGAGCTGGCCGGCCTGAACCCGGCGCCAGAGTCGGTGCCCGTGAACAACCTGGTGCGCGTCGCGGGCACGCCGCTGGCCGATGAGCCGCCGCTGGATGCGTTTGAGGTGGTGCGCGTGATTGCCGCCGCGCGCATCACCATGCCGGGCTCGCGCGTGCGCCTGTCGGCCGGGCGGCGCGAACTGGGTGAAGGCATCCAGGCGCTGTGTTTCATGGCCGGCGCCAACAGCATTTTCTACGGCGACAAACTGCTCGTCACCGGCAACCCCGATGTGGTGGACGACCGGGCTTTGTTGCAGCGGCTGGACTTGTCCGTCACCGGCAGCGTGGGCTGAACATGGACAAACCTTTCCGCATCCTGGGCGTGCAGCAAATCGCCATCGGCGGGCCCGACAAGCAGCGCTTGAAAAGCCTGTGGGTGGGCATGCTGGGGCTGCAGGTCAAGGGCAGTTTCGTCAGCGAACGCGAGAACGTCGACGAAGACATTTGCGCACTGGGCGAAGGCGTGCACGCGGTGGAAATCGACCTGATGCAGCCGCTGGACCCAGACAAAAAACCGGCCGTGCACACCACACCGCTGAACCATGTCGGGCTGTGGGTGGACAAGCTGCCCGAGGCGGTGGCGTGGCTGACGGCGCACGGCGTTCGCTTCGCCCCCGGCGGCATACGCAAGGGCGCGGCCGGCCACGACATCTGCTTCATCCACCCCAAGGGCAATGACGAGTTTCCGCTCGGCGGCGAGGGCGTGTTGATCGAATTGGTGCAGGCGCCGGCGGACGTGGTGGCGGCGCTGGGCTGAAGCTGTGGCCCCGGCCCGAACAGCGGCTTCAAGCGCCGAACACACCATCGCCATGAACGCGGCCTTATGCTTCGCGCCCCGTGGCCGCTGGCCGCGCTTTGCGACTGCCGTATGACCTACCGCACGACTGAACGCACGACTGAACGCATGACCGAACGAAAACCCGTCACCCTGCACCGCATCCGCGCCCAGCACGCCGCTGGTGAAAAGCTGGCCATGCTGACCTGCTACGACGCGTCCTTCGCGGGCCTGCTGGAAGAAGCCGGGGTCGAATTGCTGCTGGTCGGTGACTCCTTGGGCATGGTCGTTCAAGGGCGTGACACCACCTTGCCTGTGACGCTGGAAGAAATGGCCTATCACACCGCCTGCGTGGCCCGTGGCCGGCGCACGGCATGGCTGATTGCTGACATGCCTTTTGGCAGTTATCAAGCCAGTACCGCGCAGGCCATAGACAGCGCGGTGCGGCTGATGCAAGCCGGCGCACAGATGGTCAAGCTGGAAGGCGGCGGCTGGACAGTGCCCGTGGTGGCCGCGCTGGTGGAGCGCGGCATCCCGGTCTGCGCACACCTGGGGCTGACGCCGCAGTCGGTGCATGCTCTGGGCGGCTGGCGTGTGCAGGGCCGCGACGAAGGCGCCGCAAAACGTCTGCATGAAGATGCGCAAGCCCTGGCTGCTGCGGGCGCGGCCATGCTGGTGCTGGAACTCGTGCCCAGCGCGTTGGCGGCGGCCTTGCAGGTGGCGCTGCCCATTCCCATCATCGGCATTGGCGCCGGGCCTGGCACGGCCGGGCAAGTGCTGGTGCTGCACGACATGCTGGGCCTCAACGGCGGCCATGTGGCGCGCTTCGTGCGCAACTTCATGGCCGAAGTGGGGCCCTGCGAAAACCCCGCCGCGCAAGCCGTGCGCGGCTATGTGGCGGCGGTGAAGGACGGCAGCTTTCCTGACCCCGTCGCCCACGGCTATTGAGAAGCTGGCCATGCAAGTGCTACACACCATCGCCGCGCTGCGGGCGGCCTTGCAAGGCGCGCAGGGCACGGCTTTTGTGCCGACCATGGGCAATCTGCACGAAGGCCATCTGGCCCTGGTGCGCCAGGCCCGTGCCACGGTGGCGGCCGGCACGCCGGTGGTGGCCAGCATCTTCGTCAACCGCTTGCAGTTCGCGCCGCACGAAGACTTTGACAGCTACCCGCGCACCTTTGATCGCGACAGCGCGCTGCTGCGCGAGCAGGGCTGCAACATCCTGTTTGCGCCCGTTGAAGCCGAGCTCTATCCAGAACCGCAGGACGTGAAAGTGCAGCCGCCCGCAGCGCTGGCCGACATGCTTGAAGGCGCCTTCCGCCCCGGTTTTTTCACCGGCGTGTGCACCGTGGTGGCCAAGCTCTTCAACGCCGTGCAGCCGCGGCTGGCGGTGTTTGGCAAGAAGGACTACCAGCAGCTGATGGTGGTGCGCCATATGGTGCGGCAGATGGCCATGCCGGTGCAGGTGCTGGCCGCTGAAACCTGCCGTGCTGATGACGGGTTAGCTTTGTCTTCGCGCAACGCTTACCTGTCACCCGAAGAGCGGGCCGAAGCACCGGCACTGGCGCAAACCCTGCGGACCTTGGCCGCTGCCGTGCAGGCCGGCCGGCGCGACTGGGCCGCCATGGAAGCGCAGGCCCAAGCCACACTGCAGAGCCGCGGCTGGGCGCCCGACTACGTGGCCTTGCGCCGCCAGGCCGACCTGTCGCTGCCGGGGTCAGAAGACGGCACTGCACTGGTGGTGGTGGCCGCCGCGCGGCTGGGGCGCACCCGGCTTATCGACAACCTGGAACTGCCGACTGCGGGCTGAGGCAGTGCCCCAAGCCCTGACGATGCGGGGGCCGGGCCGCTGCTGAAACATCACGACATCCAGCGCGGGTTGGAAATGGCTTTGACCGGCCAGGGCGGCACCCAACGCGGCGGGCAAAGGGCGCCGACATCGGCAGCCGTGCCTGCCGATGTCAATTTCAGCTGCGCATCAAAGCGCGTAGCGACGCCGGCGCAGCGCCCAGCCGGCAGCGCCCAGGCCGCCGGCCATCAGCAAGCCGCGGCCGGGTTCGGGCACCGGTGCGGCCGCGATCAGGTTGTCCAGACCCGTTTCTTCGCAGCAAGCGATGCCACCGATTTCTGGGCCTTCTGACCAGCGAATGCCCGTCAAGCGGCTGCTGCTGATGACGCCGAAAAACAGCGGCGTGCTTTCGTTGGCGTTGGTCGGCAAGACCGGAATCAAGGTGTAGGTGATATCGCCGTCGGCAAAGAAGAAACTCAGGAAACCCGGGCCGGGTGTGGCCGGGTCGAAGCCCGCGATGTCAAAGCCAAAGGCCTTGTAGTTGCCGCCGAAGTGGATGTCGTAGGTGGCCTCGGGCTGGTTGCGCGGCGACGCGAACGCCACCTTGCCCAGGGTGGCGCTGTCCAACACCGCCAGGCTGGCCAGGTTGCTCGACAAGGTGACTTGCGGCAACACCTGCACACCGGCCAGATTGCTGCCAGCGGCAAAACTCTGAAAGTCTTGCGTCACCGTGGCGGCACCGCCCAGGGCGGTAAGGAATTCGGCGCGGGTGCCGTACAAGGTGGCCGTGGTGGCTTGGGCGCTGCCCATGCTGGCCGCCAGGGCGGCGGCCAAGGCAGTGGCGATGAGGGCGCGTGAGGGTTTGAATTCGAGTGTCTTCATGTGAAATTCTCCGGGTGGGGTTGGGCTTGCAGCCTCACTGCTTGGCCGCTTGGCCAGAACCCGCGTTGACGGGGCCGATGTTGGCTGCCGACGGCACCGTTTGCACGGTGCAGTCCTTGGACATCTGCACGACCATGGCGCTGTCATCGAGCCAGAAGGTGCTGACCGCCGCGCCGAATTGCACGATCTTCCACTGCACCGAAATCGGCACCGCCAGCGGTGCCGTGCTGGCATTGCGAATGCAGCGGTGACGGCTCATGGCGTGGCCGCGCCACGAATCGGCGGACGCTGCGCCGTTGTCGGTGGAGGCGAAGGCGTAGGTGTCACCCAGGCTGGTGGTGCTGGCCTGCGGGCTGCCTTCCACACCGCCAATCATGACCATCAGTTCGCACCAGTTGGGGTTGCCTGCGCCACCGCCGTAACAAGCGGCTTCGGCGTTGAAATCGACACTCACCAAAACGTTGGTCAGGCCCGGCACAAAGATGGTGGTCAAGCTGCCCGGCACATCGGCAAAGGTCACCGCCGAAGTGGTGTTGACGCTGGTGTTGGTGACGACGCGTTTGAAGAACGGCGTGCCGCTGGTGAAGACTTCAACGGCTGCGTGCGATGACACGGCCGCTGCTGCCAGGGCCGCAGCAGCCAAAGCGGCGCGGGTGAAGTTAAAACGTTTTGCAAAGATGGGGGACATGAAGCGCTCCGGTTTGGATGGTTGAACCGTCGCGATGCAGTCACATCACACCGCGAACAAAACCACTTTAGGCAGCGCCGCCGCAGAGCGGCATCCCCCGCAAGGCTGGCGCCGGGGCCACGAGTTAGGGCCCACAAGTGCAGTCAGGGCACAGGCATTGATGACGCCCGCGCCGGGCCGGTGAACAATCGCGCCATGAAGCTTGCACCGCTGCCTGAACCTGTCTGGCCCTTCAGCCCCGCTGCCGAACGCAACAGCGCGCCAATGCTGGCCGCGCTGGCGCCGCTGCTGCCGGCCACCGCGCAGGTGCTTGAAGTGGCCAGCGGCACCGGCCAGCACGCCGCCTTCTTCATGGCCCGGCAGCCCGGCTGGCAGTGGCAGCCCAGCGACGCCGACGCCGCCGCGCTGCCCGCCATTGCCGCACGCTGTGCCGGCCTGCCGGGTGTGCAGGCGCCGCAAGTGCTGGACGTCGCAACGCAGCCGTGGCCTTTCACGGCCGGTGCCTTCGACGCGGTGTTTGTTGCCAACCTGCTGCACATCGCGCCCTGGCCTGCGACTGCGGGCTTGATGCAGGGCGCTGCTGCTTGCCTGAAGCCGGGCGGCGTGCTGGTGGTCTACGGGCCTTTCATGGTTGACGGCCAGCCGCTGGCGCCCAGCAACGCCGCTTTTGATGCCGACCTGCGCCAGCGCCACCCGCTGTGGGGCCTGCGCCGTTTGCACGACGTGCAGCAGCAGGCGGTGCACGCCGGCTTGACGCTGGCGCACACGCTGCAGATGCCGGCCAACAACCTGCTGCTGGTTTTCCAGCGGGTTGCGACAGACCGTCGGTAGACACTCAACATCAACGTTAGCCCAAATAGCTGATTCCCATGCCCGCCATGCAAGCCGCTTTCTACGAACGCACCGGCCCCGCTGCCGAAGTGCTGCAACTGGGCGCGTTGCCCGTGCCCGAACCCGCCGCGGGCGAGGTGCGCGTGCGCGTGCAGTGGTCTGGCGTGAACCCGTCAGACGTGAAAGCGCGCGCCGGCCTGCGCAGCAGCGTGATGCCGTTCCCGCGCGTCGTGCCGCACAGCGACGGCATGGGCGTGGTCGACGCCGTGGGCCCCGGTGTGGACGGCGCGTGCATTGGCCAGCGGGTGTGGCTGTGGAACACCGCCTGGGGCCGCGCCTGCGGCACCGCGGCGCAGTTTGTGGTGTTGCCGCAGCACCAGGCCGTGCCATTGGGCGACCAGGTTGCGGGCGATGCAGCGGCGTGTTTCGGCATCCCCGCGATGACCGCCTTGCATGCGGTGCTGATGGACGGCGGTGTCGCCGGCAAACAGGTGTTGGTGGCCGGTGGCGCTGGCGCGGTGGGCCACTACGCGGTGCAGTTTGCGCGGCTGCTGGGCGCGGCGCAGGTCATGACCACGGTCAGCAATGCGGCCAAGGCCGAAGTGGCGCGCGCCGCGGGGGCCGACACCGTCGTCAACTACCGCAGTCAAGCCGTGGCTGAGCAGGTGCGCGCTGCCACGCAAGGGCAGGGCGTGGACCGCATCATTGAAGTCGACATCGCCGCCAACGCCACGTTGAATCTGGAACTGCTGCGCCCGGGCGGCGAATGTGTCGTCTACGGCAGCGGCGCCGGCAATTTCAGCCTGCCGTTTTTCCCGCTCATCGCAAAGAACCTGGGCTTGCGCTTTTTCATCGTCTACAACCTGGCGCAAGCCGACCGCCTGCGTGCGCAAACGCTGCTCACCCGGCTGCTGGAGAGGGGCGTGTTGCAACACCAGATCGCTGCCCGCCTGCCCTTGGCTGAAGTGGCGCAGGCGCACGCACTGGTGGAGCAGGGCAGCGCCGTGGGCAACGTCGTGCTGTCAGTGAATTGAAGGGCCGTGGCCGGATAATCAGTCACGGCTGCACCTTGCCCGGCGCCAGACCGCGCACCCTTTAATTTCAGAACTGCCACGCCATGACTGCCAGAACGCTTTACGACAAGCTGTGGGATGAGCACGTCGTCCACACCGAAGAAGACGGCACCGCCACGCTCTACATCGACCGCCATCTGGTGCATGAAGTGACCAGCCCGCAAGCCTTCGAGGGCCTGCGGCTGGCCGGCCGCAAGGTCTGGCGTGTGAGTTCCATCGTGGCCACCGCCGACCACAACACGCCGACCACGGGCTGGGCCGATGGCTACGACGGCATTGCCGACCCGATCAGCAAACTGCAGATCACGACGCTGGACGCCAACATCTTGGCCAGCGGCGCGGCGGCCTACTTTCCTTTCCTGGACAAGCGCCAGGGCATCGTGCATGTGATCGGGCCAGAAAACGGCGCCGTGCTGCCGGGCATGACGGTGGTGTGCGGTGATTCGCACACGTCCACGCACGGTGCATTCGGTGCGTTGGCGCATGGCATCGGCACCAGCGAAGTCGAGCATGTGATGGCCACGCAAACGCTGCTGGCCAAGAAGGCGAAGAACCTGCTGGTGAAAGTAGAGGGCAGCCTCGGCCGCGGCGTCACCGCCAAAGACGTGGTGCTGGCCATCATCGGCAGAATTGGCACCGCCGGCGGCACCGGCACGACCATCGAATTTGCGGGCAGTGCCATCCGCTCACTTTCGATGGAAGGCCGCATGACGGTCTGCAACATGGCCATCGAAGCCGGCGCGCGTGCCGGGCTGGTGGCAGTCGATGAGAAGACCATCAGCTACTGCAAGGGCCGGCTGTTTTCGCCGCAGGGCGTGGAATGGGACCACGCGGTGGCGCATTGGCGCACGCTGCAGTCCGACCCGGACGCCAGGTTCGATACCGTGGTCGAGCTTGATGCCACGCAGATTCAACCGCAGGTGACCTGGGGCACCAGCCCCGAAATGGTGGTGGCGGTCGATGGCCGTGTGCCCGACCCCGACAAGGAAAAAGACGCCATCAAACGCGGCGCCATCGAACGCGCTTTGGTCTACATGGGCTTGGAGCCGAACAAGGCCATCACCGACATCCGCATCGACAAGGTCTTCATCGGCAGCTGCACCAACAGCCGCATTGAAGACCTGCGCGAAGCGGCGGCGGTGGTCAAACGCGCGGGCCAGCGTGTGGCTGCCAATGTGCGGCTGGCCATCGTGGTGCCGGGGTCGGGCCAGGTCAAGGCGCAGGCCGAAGCCGAAGGGCTGGACACCATCTTCACCGCCGCCGGCTTTGAATGGCGCGAACCCGGCTGCAGCATGTGCCTGGCCATGAACGCCGACCGGCTGGAACCTGGTGAACGCTGCGCCAGCACCAGCAACCGCAACTTTGAAGGCCGCCAGGGCGCAGGCGGGCGCACGCATCTGGTGAGCCCGGCGATGGCTGCGGCGGCGGCTTTGAACGGGCACTTCGTCGACGTGCGCCGCATTTCCTGAAAGCCCGGTCAAGGACCCACGAACATGCAAGCCTTCACCGTTCACAAAGGCCTGGTCGCGCCGATGGACCGCGACAACGTAGACACCGACGCCATCATCCCCAAGCAGTTCTTGAAGTCGATTGCGCGCAGCGGCTTCGGGCCCAACTTGTTCGATGCATGGCGCTATCTGGACCCGGGTGAACCTGGGCAAGACCCGGCGAGCCGAATACCTAACGCTGATTTTGTGCTGAACCAGCCGCGCTACAGCGGTGCCAGCGTGCTGCTGGCCCGCAGCAACTTCGGCTGCGGTTCTTCGCGTGAACACGCACCCTGGGCGCTGGAACAGTACGGCTTTCGCGCCATCATCGCACCCAGCTACGCCGACATCTTTTTCAACAACTGCTACAAGAACGGCCTGCTGCCGGTGGTGCTGCCCGCATCGCAAGTGGCCACGCTGTTCGATGAAGTGCTGGCCTTCCCGGGCTACCAGCTGACCATCGACCTGCCGCGCCAGGTGGTGGTAAAGGCCGATGGCAGTGAGCTGCCTTTTGATGTCGAGCCCTTCCGCAAATACTGCATGGTGAACGGCTTTGACGACATCGGCCTGACGCTGCGCCACGCCGACAAGATCAAGGCTTTTGAGGCCGAACGGCTGGCGCGCATGCCCTGGCTGGCGCAGCGCGCACTGTAGGCACTGGCCCGCATGCTCAAGCGCGCTTTCCACCGCCATGTGCTTTCGCGGCGCTGGCTAACGTTCACGGTGATGGGCATCAGCTTCTTGCTGTTCGGCGCTGGCAGCCTGAACATCGTCTATGTGTTGCGCGCCAACCTGGCCTTGATTGCCGACTACGGCTGGATGGCGGTGATGGACGGCGCCGGTGCGCAGTTGCTGGAAATCGTCGCCACCGCCTACGTCAGCATGCTGGCTTACATCGTGTTCAAGGTCTGCGAATACAGCCTGGTTCACCACTTCATCTACCCCGGCGAGAAAGACCCACAGCCATGATGAAAATCGCCATCCTGCCCGGTGACGGCATCGGTACGGAAATCGTCGCGCAGGCGGTGCGCGTGCTGAACGTCCTTGATCTGAACTTCGAAACCGAAACCGCGCTGGTGGGCGGCGCCGCGTACGAGGCCCATGGCCACCCCCTGCCCGAGGCCACGCTGAAGCTGGCGCAAGCTGCTGACGCCGTGCTGTTTGGCGCCGTGGGTGACTGGAAGTACGACAAGCTGGAACGCGCACTGCGGCCCGAACAGGCCATCCTGGGTTTGCGCAAGCACCTGGGTTTGTTCGCCAACCTGCGCCCGGCGCTGTGCTACGAAGAACTGACGCATGCCTCGTCGCTGAAGCCCGAGCTGGTGGCGGGCCTGGACATCCTCATCATCCGCGAGCTGACGGGCGACATCTACTTCGGCCAGCCCCGCGGCCGACGCACTGCGGTCGATGGCCACTTCCCCGGTGCCGAAGAAGCCTTCGACACCATGCGTTATTCGCGCCCAGAGATAGAACGCATCGCACATGTCGCCTTCCAGGCCGCGCGCCAGCGCAGCGGGCGCGTCACCAGCGTCGACAAAGCCAACGTGTTGGAGACCTTCCAGTTCTGGAAAGACGTGGTCACCGAAGTGCATGCGCAATACCCTGATGTGGAGTTGTCGCACATGTACGTCGACAACGCCGCCATGCAGTTGGTGAAGGCACCCAAGTCATTTGACGTGCTCGTCACCGGCAACATGTTTGGCGACATCCTGAGCGATGAAGCGGCCATGCTCACCGGCAGCATCGGCATGCTGCCCAGCGCTTCGCTGGACAAGAACAGCAAGGGCCTGTACGAGCCCAGCCATGGCAGCGCGCCCGACATCGCCGGCAAGGACCTTGCAAACCCGCTGGCTACAATTCTGTCTGTGGCCATGATGCTTCGCTACTCACTCCAACAAACTGCCGCTGCCGAGCGCATTGAAGCGGCGGTGAAAGCCGTGCTGGGCGCCGGGCTGCGCACCGCAGACATCTGGAGCGCAGGCACGAC
>JANMJI010000111.1:0-3833 GCA_031371275.1 Betaproteobacteria bacterium | reverse complement strand
TGCCCACCAAAGCGCTGTCGGCCACCGTCACGCCACCAATCTGGTAGCTGCCGCTGCCTTCGACAAAGCCGCTGCCAAACAGCACCAGCCGGTCTTGCGTGTCGTAGCTGGTGATCGTCGGCACGACTTGCAGCACCGGCGCACCGGCCGAGCCGAAGACGCGCAACTGCGGCACGCCGTTGGCGTAGTCGGGCACGGCCAGCGTGGCGCTGCTGCCGTCGGCGGCCACCGTGGTGGGTGAAAGCTGGGCGACATGGGCCGCGCCGTTGATGTCGGTGTAGCTCATCAGCACGTCGGTGCTGATGCTCAGGCCGCTGCCCAGCAAGATGACTGTTTGCGACGCGTTGGCGCTGGCCAGTGCGGCGTTGGCTGCCGTGCCGCTGAAGGCCACGCCGGTGATGCTGGCCAGGTTCACGCTGTAAGCCGCGCTGGTGCCGCCGGCGGTCTTCGCGGTGATGGCGCCAAACGCGCCGTTCACCATCGGCACCGTCACCCGCACATAGCCATTGGCCACGTAGCCCAGCACGGCGTCGTTGCGGGCCAGCACGTCGGGGCCGGTGTTGGCACCGGCGTCCAACACCACTTCGCTGCCAAAGCGGTACTCGGCATTGCCGCCTTCAACAAAACCGAAGCCGGCAATCAGCACCTGCGCGCTGCTGCCGTCACCGGCCACCGATTCCACCTGCACATCATTCACCACCGGCACCACCTGCAAGGGCAAGGTGCGGCCATTGATGTCGCCGACCAGGCGCACGTTGCCGGTGACGGCATTCAGCGGCACCACCACCTGCGCCACAGTGCCCGCGGCGTTGACGGTGGTCGGCTTGACCACCAGGTCGGTGCGCGTGCCGTTGGCGTCGATGATGTCGAACACCACGTCCATGCTGCGGTCGAACAAGCTGCCGGTGAGGGTGATGGTCTGGCCGGGCACGGCCGAGGCCATGGCCGCGTTGGCCGGCGTGCCGGCGGCAGTGGCCGACAGCGCGCTCAAGCTCAGGCCGAAAGCCGCGCTGGTGCCGCCCAGGGTGGTGACGCTGATCGGCCCCACCGGCGTGGCCGGCGTGGTCGCCGGCACCACGATGTTCAGGCGGTTGTTGCTGCCGCCGCTGCTGTACACGTCGAGCCCGTAGCCGGGTGACAGGTCGGCCACACGCTGGCCGCCAAAGTTCACCAACATCAGGCCTTCGGCGAAACCACTGCCCGACAGCGTGACGGTGCCACCGACGAAGGCGCTGCTGCCCGACGCAAAGTTCACGTCGCTCAAGGTCGGCACCAGTTGCAGCAGCACGCCGCTGTGGGTGCCGTCGCGTTCCAGCCGCACGCCGCCGGTGGTGGCGGTGTCTGGCACGACCACGGTGATGGTCTGGTTGGCCACATCCACCGCGCCCACCGCCGGGGTCACGACGACGGTGCCGAAGTTGCCATTGGTGTCGATGGTGGTGAAGACAACACGGTCGCCAGCCACGATGCCGGCGCCGCGCAGCGTGATGCTTTGCGCGGTGTTGGCCGAAGGCAGCGTGGTGTTGGCCGCGGTGCCGCTGCTGGCGCTGGCGGTGATGCCGGCCAGACGCGTGGAACTGGCGCCCAGGCGGTCGATGCCCAGCGCGTAGCTGCCGACGACGCTGTTGGTGCCGCTGCCTTGCACGGTGGGGCTGTAGTTGGTGTTGCCCGAACCGCTGACACCGAGGAAATAGGTGCCGTTGGCCAGCGCCGTGTAGCTGAGGGCCGCGGTGGTGCCGACCGCCACGAAGGTGCCGGCCGTGAGCTGTGTGCCCGCGGCGTCGAACAGGCGCAGCCGGGTGGCGATGGTGCCGCTGGCGCTGAGGCTGAGCACGTCGCCACCGGCGAGGTCGATCTGGTACAGGTCGACATCCAGCCCTGCCAGCAAGCCGCCGATGTCGCTGTTCACGGCCTGGCGCTGGTCGCTGTTCAGCACCAGCGGCAAGGCCGTGCTCAGCAGGCTGCCCACGTCAGCCGCCGGCGTCAGCGCAGCCCGCGGCGTGATGACCGCGCCGGTGCGTGCGGTGGCGCTGCCGCCGCGGGTGCTGACGACGATGTCGCTGCCCACCACACCGGGCGGCACCACGACACTGAGTATTTGCTGGTCTTGCGGGTCGGTGGCGTTGCCGGTGGCGTAGATGGTGCGCACCGTGAAGCTGCCGACATTGCGGCCACCGACGGTGACGGCCAGGTCATTGGGGTTGAGGCCACTGCCGGTAACGAGCAGCGTGTTGCCCGCGACCACAGTACCCGCCACGGCGCTGATGCGCGGCACGACCTGCAAATCAAAAGCCGCACCGCTGCCCAGCACCGTGACGGCGCCGCTGCGCGCCAGCGCCGGCACGGTGACAAAGAGCTGGGTGGTGCCAGACACGGTACGCGGCGACACCGTGATGGTGCCCAGCCGGCCGCTGTCGTCCACGCCCTGGAACTGGATCAGTGAGTTGCTGCTGAAGCCCTGGCCGTTCAGCCGGATGTCGCCCCCGGCGACTTGTGCGGGCTTGCCGGGGTCGGCAGCGGCGCTGGTTTCAAGCAGGCTGGTGATGCCGCTGAAGTTGGACAGCGGCTGCGCTGCAATGCTTGGGACGGCCAGTTCGGCGTAGCCGCCTTCGGTGGTGATGCGGATGGGGCCGTCCAGCGCCAGCGGCGCCAGCACCGTGATGTCGCTGTTGCGCGTGCCCGTGACATCAAAGGGCGACGTGTTGCGCTGGTTGTCCACCAAGGCCACGCCGCCGACGGTGACGGTGCTGGCGCCTTCCATGAAGCCCGAGCCCTGCAGATTGAACGGGTTGTTGTCGCCAGGCCGGCCGTTGGCCGTGCCGGTGAGCGTGGGCACGATTTGCAGGCGCATGGCGGCGCTGGTGTTGTAGGTCTGCGCGCCGCGGATGTCGTTGTAGTCGCTGGCGAAATGCTCGCGGAAGATGCTGGCGCCGTCGACGCTGACATCGATCAGGTCGGGCCCGTATTGCGGGTTGGTGCCGTCCCAGCTGTCGAGCACGATCAAGTCAAAGTTCAGGGTGTAGGTCTGGCCGGCGGTCAGGCCGTCCAGGGCCAGCGACTGGCTGGCGCTGGAAAAGCGCCCGCTGTAGTGGCTGAAGATGCCCAGCGCTTCGCTGTTGACGCTGGCGTCAGCCCACTTCGGCGACACCACGCCTTCGAAGTTGTCGCTGAACACGGTGGCCCCGCCCTGGCTGACACGCACGTTGTCCAGGCCCCAGCTCTCGTCGCCGATGCCTTGCAAGCCACCATCGCTGAAGCGGATGTTGGCGGTGCTGCTGCCGGCCGTGAACTGCATCGTGACGTTGCGGTAGACACCATCGGCATAGCCGTTGCTGCCGGCCAGGTTTTGCACGTTCTGGTTGACCACGCGCAGGTCGCCCGTGGTCGCCTGGTCGGGCACCTGCACCTGCATCCGCGTGCCGGCGACGTTGACGGCCAGCGCCTGCACGGCCACCGTGCTGACGCCGCCGGCGTTGTCACGCACCTGGAACAGCACGCGGGTGCCGGCGTTGAAGTTGCTGCCGGTGATCTCTATCACCTCGCCCACATGGGTCGCTGGCAGCGCCGCGTTGGCGGCCACGCCGCTGGTCGTGCGCGCCACGATGGCGGTGAGCGTGGGTTTGCTGATGGCGGCCACGTCGAGCTGGGTGCTGACGCGGTAGACCGCGCCCTGCGTGCTGGCCACCAGCAGCTTGCCGTCGGCCGCAAACGCCAGGCCGCTGATCTCGTTCTGGTTGACGCCCTGCGGCGCCAGGTTGACGCGCCGCACTTCGCTGCCCGTGCGTGTGATTTCCACCACTTCATTGGTGGCCGTGCTGCCCACCCACAGGTTG
>JANMJI010000081.1:0-3725 GCA_031371275.1 Betaproteobacteria bacterium | reverse complement strand
TCATCCAGCACGATGCCCTTGCCACGCACGTAAATCAGCGTGTTGGCGGTGCCAAGGTCAATGGCCAGGTCGGTGGAGAAATAACGGCGCAGGGAAGCAGCGAACATGGGCTATGGCGAATACGGAGCGCGAAAAGGCGTGGTGTGCAGGCGGGGCGGTGTGTCGACGAAACAGCGACGGTACGGCAGGGGCCGCGGCGCACGGGCGCGTGGGGGTGGGTGTTCGGGTTGCAAGCCCTCTTTTGCTCTTTCGAGTCACTTCGGATGTTGAACACAAGGCCCCTGACGCTAACCCGTCGAAGGCCCTTGCCCAAGCTCTGCAAAGGGCTTGCAAGTAACCATAGATAATAACGTACCCACCCACCGCGGCCGAGGTGAAGCGCTGTTTTTTACAGCACCGCACCACCCCACGCGGTGCCTTCACAGCCCGACCGCCCACCCGAACCCGATGGCCCTGACCCCGCAGGACGTGAGCCGCATCGCCCACCTGGCGCGGCTGGAACTTCAACCCCCAGAACAAGCCTTGATGCTGGAACAGCTGAACGGCTTTTTCGGCATCGTCGAACAGATGAGCGCGGTCGACACCCGCGGCGTTGAGCCGCTGTACACGCCGCTGTCGGCCGTGCAGGCGGTGGCGTTGCGACTGCGCGAAGACCGCGTCACCGAACACGACGAGCGGCAAGCCAATCAGCGCAGCGCGCCGCTGGTGGAAGAAGGCCTGTTTCTGGTGCCCAAGGTGATTGAATGAGCGGTGCATCGCTCACCCTGGGCGTGGCCGCGCTGGGCCGGGCGCTGGCGGCCAGGCAGGTATCCAGCGTGGAAGTGACGCAGGGCTTGCTGGCGGGCATCACCAGCCACGCCAATCTGGGCGCCTTCCTGGCCACCAATGCCGAAGCCGCACTGGCCAGTGCGCAGCGCGCCGACGCGGCACGGGCCGCCGGCACCGCCGGCCCGCTGACTGGCGTGCCCATCGCGCACAAGGACATCTTCGTCACCGACTTTGCGCGCACCGGCCTGCCTTCCACCGCCGGGTCCAAGATGTTGCAGGGTTATGCCAGCCCCTTCGATGCCACCGTGGTGGCGCGCCTGGAAGCCGCCGGCACGGTGACTTTGGGCAAGCTGAATTGCGACGAATTTGCGATGGGCTCGGCCAACGAGAACTCGGCTTTCGGCCCGGTGTTGAACCCCTGGGACCGCAGCCGTGTGCCCGGCGGCTCATCGGGCGGCAGCGCCGCCGCCGTGGCCGCACGCCTGGTGCCCGCGGCCACGGGCACCGACACCGGCGGGTCCATCCGCCAGCCCGCCAGTTTCACCGGCATCACCGGCATCAAGCCCACCTATGGCGTGTGTTCACGCTACGGCATGGTGGCCTTCGCTTCCAGCCTGGACCAGGCCGGCCCGTTGGCGCGCTCTGCCGAAGACTGCGCCTTGCTGTTGTCGGCCATGAGCGGCTTCGACGAACGCGACGCCACCAGCGCGCAGCGCCCGCCGCAGGACTTCCACGCGCAGATGTTGAAGTCGCGCGATGGCGCCACGGCGGCCCAGCCATTGCGGGGCTTGCGCATCGGTCTGCCGTTGGAATTCTTTCCCGCCGCACTGGCCGCCGACGTGAACGGCGCCGTGCGCGGCGCACTGGCCGAACTGGAAAAACTGGGCGCCACGCTGGTCGATGTGAGCCTGCCGCGCACCGAACTGTCGATCCCGGTGTATTACTTGATCGCGCCGGCCGAAGCCAGCAGCAACCTGGGCCGCTTCGACGGCGTCAAGTTTGGCCACCGCGCGGCGCAATACGGTGACCTGATGGACATGTACAAGAAGACCCGCAGCCAAGGCTTCGGCCCCGAGGTGAAACGCCGCATCATGATCGGCACCTATGTGCTTTCACATGGTTACTACGACGCCTACTACCTGCAGGCGCAAAAGCTGCGCCGCATGATCGCCGACGACTTCCAGCACTGCTTCAAGGCCTGCGACGTGATCGCCGGCCCGGTGGCGCCCACCGTGGCCTGGAAGCTGGGCGAGCAAGGCGACGACCCACTGGCCGCCTACCTGGCCGACATCTTCACGCTGCCCGCCAGCCTGGCCGGCCTGCCGGGCATGAGCGTGCCGGCGGGCTTTGCGAATTCAAAGGAAGGTGGTGGCATGCCGGTGGGCTTGCAGCTCATCGGCAACTACTTTGAAGAAGGTACGCTGCTGCACGCCGCGCACGCGCTGCAACAGGCCACCGATTGGCACGAACACGAGCCCCCAGGCTCCCGTTGGTCGCCACCCCCCGAGGGGGCTTTGCCGTCCCGGGCAGAGCCCGATGCCGGCAAGGAGCCCGTGCTGTGAGCACCGCACGGCCGTTCCGATGGCGCTCGCGCCCCCTTGGGGGGCAGGCGCAAAGCGCCTTGGGGGCAAGATGAACGCCCCGGCACTGACCCGCGGCTACGAGGTCGTCATCGGCCTGGAAACGCACACCCAGCTTTCGACCGCCAGCAAAATCTTCAGCGGTGCTTCCACGCAGTTCGGTGCGCCGCCCAACACGCAGGCCTGCGCGGTCGACCTGGCGTTGCCGGGCACCCTGCCGGTGATGAACCGCGGCGCTGTGGAACGTGCCATACGCCTGGGCCTGGCGGTGGGCGCGAAGGTGGCGCCGCAGAGCATTTTTGCGCGCAAGAACTACTTCTACCCAGACCTGCCCAAGGGCTACCAGATCAGCCAGTACGAAACGCCGGTGGTGCAGGGCGGGCGCGTCGAATTCATGCTCAACGGCCAGAAAAAAACGGTGCGGTTGACGCGTGCCCATCTGGAAGAAGACGCCGGCAAGAGCCTGCACGAAGACTTCGCCGGCCAGACCGGCATCGACCTCAACCGCGCCGGCACGCCGCTGCTGGAAATCGTCAGCGAACCCGACATGCGCAGCAGCGCCGAGGCGGTGGAATACGCCAAGGCCTTGCACGCGCTGGTGATGTGGCTGGGCATTTGCGACGGCAACATGCAAGAAGGCAGCTTTCGCTGTGATGCCAACGTGTCGGTGCGCAAACCCGGCGACGCTTTGGGCACAAGGCGCGAAATCAAGAACCTGAACAGCTTTCGCAATCTGGCTCACGCCATCGACTTTGAAGTGCAGTGGCAGATCGACCGTGTCGAAGACGGCCTGGCCATCGAACAAGCCACGGTGTTGTTCAACCCCGACAGCGGCGAAACGCGGGCCATGCGCAGCAAGGAAGACGCGCACGACTACCGCTACTTCCCCGACCCCGACCTGCCGCCGCTGGTGATTGCAAATGAGTGGATAGAGCGTGTGCGTTCGGCCATGCCCGAGTTGCCGGCGGCCATGGCCACCCGCTTCCAGCAGGCCGACGGCCTGGCCCACGACGACGCCGCGATGATGACGCAGAGCCTGCCTTTTGCGCGTTATTACGAGGCCGTGCGCGACGGCTGCAGCCAGCCCAAGCTGGCTGCAAACTGGCTGATGGGCGAGGTCAGCAAACGCCTGAACGCCGAAGCGCGCGGCATCGAAGCCGCCGCACTGGCACCGGCCACGCTGGCCGCGTTGATACGGCGTGTGGCCGACGGCACGGTGTCCAACAACGGCGCGCGCCAGGTGTTCGATTTGCTGTGGTCCGGCGATGCCCGCGATGTCGACGCCATCATCGAAGCCCAGGGCCTGAAACAGATGAACGACAGCAGCGCGCTGCTGGCCATCGTCGACGCGGTGCTGGCCGGCAACGCCAAGAGCGT
>JANMJI010000070.1:0-4559 GCA_031371275.1 Betaproteobacteria bacterium | reverse complement strand
GGCTTGCGTGGTCGTCAGCACATGCTCCATCTTCATCGCTTCCAGCACCGCCACCACGGCGCCGGCGGGCACGGTCTGGCCCACTTGCACCAGCACCTCGACCAGGCGGCCGGCCATCGGCGCAACAAGCTGCTTGCCCTGTGCATCCGGCCCGAAGTCCGGCACCGTTTGCGCAGCCCCGAAGGCCAGCGCGGCGTGCAACAGCGCTGCCAGGTGCTGTTCGACAAACCCCGTGTGCAGCGCGCCTGCTTCAAGTTCGGGCCGCGCGGCCAGCGCACGCAGCAATGGCAGGTTGGTGGCCACACCGGGCACCGCGCACTCGGCCAACGCACAGCGTGAACGGCGCAGCACGTCGGCCCAGCCACCGCTGCTGTGCACCACCAGCTTGGCCAGCAGCGTGTCGTACTGCGGCGCCAGCGCTTCGCCGGCCGAAGCGGCCGTGTCCACGCGCACCCCCGGGCCACTCGGCCACGACAGCGCGCCGATGCTGCCGCTGCTGGCGCGGGCCTGGCCTTGTGCGTCCAGCGTTTCTGCGTTGATGCGCCACTGCACCGCCTGCCCGCGCGGCCGCGGCGCCTGCTGCAAGCCCCGGTCGGCCAGCGTCTGCCCGGCGGCGATGGCCAGCTGCAACTGCACCAGGTCCAGCCCCGTGACCTGTTCGGTGACGGTGTGTTCCACCTGCAGGCGCGCATTCGCTTCAATGAACGCAAAAGGCAGCGTGGTCGGCGCCACGTCGACCAGAAACTCGAAGGTGCCCAGGCTGCGATATTGCAGTGCGCGGGCCAGTGCCAAAGCAGCGTGCTCAATACACTCACGAAGGCCGTTAGGCAGCGGCAGCGCGGGCGCCATCTCAACCAGTTTCTGGTGCCGGCGTTGCAGCGTGCATTCGCGCTCACCCAGGCTCAGCAGCGCACGGCCATCGCCCACCACCTGCACTTCAATGTGCCGAGCCTGCGCCATCAGCCGCTCGACGTACACGCCTTCGCCGGCGAAGGCATGGCGTGCTTCTGACACGCAGCGCGCATAGGCCTGCGGCAAATCTTGCAGCCGCTGCACCGCGCGCAGGCCGCGGCCACCGCCGCCGCCCAGCGCCTTGACCATCACACCGGCGCCGCCCTGTGCTTCAAAGAATGCCTGCGCCTGGGCCAGCGTCACCGCGCCGTCGCTGCCCGCCAGCACCGGCACGCCGCAACGCTGCGCCAACGCGCGGGCGCTGGCCTTGTCGCCCAGCACGGCCAGTTGGTCTGGCGTGGGGCCGATGAAGACCAGGCCGGCGTCGGCACAGGCCTGCGCAAAGTCGGCGCATTCGGACAAGAAGCCCCAGCCCGGGTGGACGGCCTGGCAGCCGGTGCGGCGGGCCACGGCCAACAGCGCTTCGATGTCGAGGTAGGCCGCGGCGCCGTGGCCGGGCAATGCCAGCACGGTGGTGCAGGCCGCGCGCAACGCAGCGCCCGCGGGGTCGTCCAGCGCGTGCACGGCGACCACGGCCATACCCAGGTCGGCCGCGGCGCGGGCCACGCGCAAGGCCACTTCGCCACGGTTGGCGATCAACACACGTTGGAACATGGGCGGCGGGCCTGGTTGCGGTTGCGGTTGCAGTTGCAGCTACGTTTGCGGTTGAACTTCAAGGCACGCCGTTGTGGGCGTGCTTGCGGAACGCGGGCCGTGCAGACAGCCGTTGCACGCAAGCCGCCACCGCCGGCAAGCCGGGCCGCTGCAGCGGCGCCATCAAGCAGCGGCAGGTGGCCAGGCCCAGCACGATGTCGGCCAGCGTGAAGTGGCTGCCGGCCACACAGGCGCCGGTGTGCGCCAGGCGGGCGTCCAGCAGGGCCATGTGACGGTGCCACTGCACCGCGCTGGCTTGCGCCGCCAACGGGTCGACGTGCGCCGGGCTGTTGCGCACCAGGTGCATGAAGGCATAGCGCCAGGAATTCAGGCGCACGGGTGGACCGCAGGCCGGCGCCCCAGGGGTCAAGCGCACAGGGCAGCGCCAGTTCGTCGCACAGCCACTGCACCTTGCGCACATTGATCGAATTCGGGCGGCCGAGTAACTGCAACATGGTCGTTAGGTCGCGTTCAAGGTGGCGGGGTCGAAGTTGGCGCCGCACAGCACCAGCAGCACGCGTTCGTGCGGCGCCGGCCGCACGATGCCGGTGGCCAGCGCGGCCAGCGGCAAGGCGGCGGCCGGCTCCACCGCCAGCCGCAGTTCACGCCACAGCGTTTGCTGGGCGGCGGTGATGGCGGCATCGGACACCAGATGCGCCGCGGCGACAAACTGTTGGCAGACAGGCCAGGCGATGCTGCCGATGCGCCTGGCACCCAGTGCGTCGGCGGCCAGGCCGCCCACCTCCACATCCACCGGCGCACCTGCTGCGCGCGCGGCGTGCAGCGTGGGCGAGCCCACGGGTTCCAGCGCTTCGACCCGTGTGCGGCCGCCAAACCAGGCCGCGATGCCGGCTATCAAACCACCACCGCCCACACTGACCAGCACGCGGTCGGGCAGGCCGGCTTCGCCTTCAACCTCGGCGGCCAGCGTGCCGGCGCCGGCCACAACATCGGGCTGGTCGTAGGCGTGCATCAGCAGCGCGCCGGTGTCGGCCTGGCGCTGCAAACAGGCGGCGTAGGCGTCGGCATACGCGGCACCGCCGACCTGCACATGGGCGCCCAGCGCGGCCAGTTTTTCGCGCTTCGCAGCGGGGCTCAATTCAGGCAGAAAGACTTCACAGCGCACGCCCAGCGCCTGCGCCGCGATGGCCACCGCAATGCCGGCATTGCCGCCTGAAGCGACGACCACGCCGGCTGCAGGAATGGGCTGCGACAGCATGCGGTTGAACATGCCGCGGGCCTTGAAGCTGCCGCCGCGCTGCAGGTGTTCCAGCTTCAACCACAGCGCGGTGCAACCGACGCCCAAAGCCGCGCCCGGCAGGCGCAGCAACGGCGTCTGGCGCACATGGCCGGCGACGCGCCGTGCGGCTTGGCGAATGGTCTGGCGTGTCAGCGCGGGGGCATCGCTCATGCGAACACTGTAGCCGCTACAGTTGTTGTATGAACGACGCCGCACAGCCTTCTGCCGATGCCCTGGCCTGGGCCCAGCGCCTGGTGCGCATGAACACCGTCAGCCGTGAGTCAAACCTGGCTTTGATTGAATGCATCGCCGACCATTTGCGAAGCTTGCAAGTGCCCATCCGGTTGACCTACGACGACGACAAGCGCAAGGCCAACCTGTTTGCCACGCTGGGTGCTTGCAAGCCCGCTGGGCTGGTGCTGTCAGGCCACACCGACACCGTGCCCTGGGACGGCCAGGCCTGGACGCTGGACCCGCTGTCGGCCACGGTGCGTGACGGCCGCTTGTATGGCCGCGGCAGCGCCGACATGAAGGGCTGGATAGGCCTGGTGGTGGCGCAGACCAAGGCCTGGCTGGAAGCCGACCTGCCGCATGCGCTGCACTACGCCTTCAGCTACGACGAAGAAGTGGGTGGCATGGGCGCGCGCAGCTTGATTTCCGACTTGAAAGAGGCCGGCCTGGCGCCTGCGCTGTGCATCGTGGGCGAACCCACGGGCATGTTGCCGGCCACCGCGCACAAAGGCGTGCACCGCTGGTGCTGCCGCGTGCGCGGCAAGGCCGCACATTCGTCACTCACGCCGATGGCGGTGAACGCGCTGGAAGCGGCGGCGCGCGTGGTCACGCACATCGGCCACATCGGCGACACACTGCGCGACCACGGGCCGCGCCAGGCCAGCTTTGACGTGCCCTACAGCACCGCCGCGGTGTGCGTGTTCGAGGCCGGCATCGCCGACAACGTAGTGCCCGAAGACGCGCGCTTCCACTATGAATTCCGCGACCTGCCGGGCAGCGATGTGGCGGCCCTGCAGCAGCAGGTGCTGGACTACGCCGCCACGCTGCAACCGGCGATGCAAGCGGTGGCGCCGACGGCCGGTTTTCGCTTCGAGGCCATCGCCACCATGCCAGCCTTTTTGGCGCAAATGGAAGAACCCGCGGTGCAGTTGGCGCTGCGCCTGGCCGGCACGCGGCAAACCACGCTGGTGGCTTTTGGCACCGAAGCCGGTTTGTTCCAGGGCGCCGGCATGTCCACCGTGGTCTGCGGGCCGGGCAGCATTGCGCAGGCTCACCAGGCCGATGAATACGTCAGCCTGGAACAACTGGCGCGTGCCGAGGCCTTCTTGCAGGGCCTGGCCGCGCAGGCTTTGTGAGCCGGTAACAGCCTCAGACCAAGGCCGGTGGCCGCTCGGCCGATGCATGCGCCGCCGGTGCATGCTCGGCCGGCAAGTGCTCAGCCGCCAGCCCGGCCTGCCAGCGCGTGAACATGCGCAGCAGCAGGCGTTCGAAGTCGCGCGTGTAGCCGGTGGTATCGAACAGCGGCAATGCATAACGTTGCAATTGCAGGTGCTGCCGATAACCCGCCAGCAAGGCTGGGTCTTGCGCCAGCGCGGTGATGGCGCAGCGGTAGTCGTCTGCATTGGCGAAGGCCAGTTCAACCAGGCCCACCGCGTCCAGCACGCTGGCCGCCACACGCGACGCAAAGCTGTTGCCGTAGACG
>JANMJI010000069.1:0-11030 GCA_031371275.1 Betaproteobacteria bacterium | reverse complement strand
GAACCTGCAGCTGCCGGCCGGCAAGCCGGTCGTGGTGTTGTCAGACAACACGCTGCACCACCTGGTGCTGCTGCTGGCCGGCATGCACATCGGGCGCGCGGTGTGCACCGTGTCCAGCGGTTACTGCCGGCTGGCGGGGGGCGACTTTTCACGCATACATGGCATCTTGCAGGCGCTGGATCCGGGCCTGGTCTACGCCAGTGACGCCGCCACCTACGGCCCGGCGCTGCACCACGCCGGCATCCATCCGGTGCTGGTCTTCAGCCAGGGCGCCGAACAGCACCCGGGTGCGCTGCCGGCCTTGTCGTTCACCGCCCTGCTGGCGACGCGCGAAACGCCGGCGGTGATGCAGGCCTTTGCCAGCATCACGCCCGACACCCACGCCAAATACCTGCTCACCAGCGGCAGCACGGGCCAGCCCAAGGTCGTCATCAACAGCCACCGCATGCTGTGCGCCAACCAGCAGATGCTGCGCCAGGCCTTGCGTTTCATGGACCATGAAAAGCCGGTGCTGCTGGACTGGCTGCCGTGGAGCCACACCTTCGGCGGCAACCACAACGTGCACATCGTGATGCGCACCGGCGGCACGATGTACATCGATGATGGCCGGCCGCTGCCAGGCGCCATCAACAAGACGATCGCCCACCTGCGCGACGTGCAACCGACGATCTACTTCAACGTGCCGCGCGGCTACGAAATGATGCTGCCCGCGCTGGAAGCCGATGCCACGCTGGCACGCCACTTCTTCGGCCGCCTGCGCATGGCCTTTTACGCCGGCGCCGGCATGCCGGTGACGACCTGGCAGCGCCTGCAGGCCGCGGCTGCAAGCGTGCGTGACGAGCCGCTGTGGCTGACCACCAGCTGGGGCAGCACCGAGACCGCGCCGGCCGTCACCTTCGTTAGCTGGCAACTCGACAAACCCGGTGTCATCGGTCTGCCTTTGGCCGGTGTGTCCCTGAGGTTCATACCCAACGGCGACAAGCTGGAAATGCGCGTGCGCGGCGACCACATCTTTCCCGGTTACCGCAACAACGAAGCCGCCACGCGTGCTGCGTTTGACGAAGACGGCTACTACTGCATTGGCGACGCCGGCTATCTGCAAGACGACGCCGACGCGCTGCAGGGCGTGGTCTTCAACGGCCGCGTGGCTGAGGACTTCAAGCTCACCAGCGGCACCTGGGTCAGCGTCGGCACGCTGCGCCTGAAGGTCGTGGCCGCATTGGCGCCGTATGCGCAAGACGTGGTCGTGACCGGCCACGGCGGCAGCGAAATCGGCGTGCTCGTCTTCCTGACCGAAGCCGGCCGCGAATTGCCGCCAGAGCAGATGGCACGCCATGTGCGCGAAGGCTTGCGCGCCCTGAAGGCCGACGGCGGCGGCTCATCACAAACCCCGACCCGCGCGCTGCTGCTGCACGACGCACCCAGCATGGCCGCTGGCGAAGTCACCGACAAGGGCTACGTCAACCAGCGCCTGGTGCTGGCCCGCCGCGCTGCCGATGTGCAGGCGCTGCACGCCGCGCCGGCCGTTGCTGCCTGCGATGGCCGCGTCATCACCGCTTGAGGAACTGCCCACAATGACCTCTACTTTTGAAGCTCTGACGAGCCCGCCACCCGCGCTGGCGGCCCTGCATTTGCTGCGCCTGGAACAGGCCGGCCCGGTGCTGCACATACGCCTGAACCGGCCTGCCAAACGCAATTCAGTCAATGACGAATTGCTGGCCCAGTTGCACACCGTGTGGCTGCACATGCCGCGCCACATTCGTGCCGCGGTGTTGAGCGGTGAAGGCGCGCATTTCTGCGCCGGGCTTGATTTGTCTGAAGTCTCGGAACGCAATATCACCGAAGGCATGCAGCATTCACGCGCCTGGCACGCCTGCTTTGACGCCATCCAGTTCGGCCCCGTGCCGGTAGTGGCCGTGCTGCATGGCGCCGTCGTCGGCGGCGGCCTGGAACTGGCCGCTTCAGCCCACCTGCGGGTGGCCGAAGCCAGCACCTTTTACGGCCTGCCCGAAGGCACCCGCGGCATCTTTGTGGGCGGCGGCGGTTCGGTGCGCGTCAGCCGGCTGATCGGTGTCGCACGCATGACCGACATGATGCTGACGGGCCGCGTGCTGGACGCCAGTGAAGGCCAGCAGGTGGCGTTAAGCAACTACCTGGTCGCCGACGGTGAAGGCCTGGCCAAGGCGCTGGCGCTGGCCTTGAAGATCGCCAGCAACGCGCCGCTTTCCAACTACGCGATTACGCAAGCCCTGCCGCGCATTGCAGACCTGCCGGCCAGCGACGGCCTGTTCATGGAAACGCTGATCTCGTCCATCGCGCAGGGCGACGATGCGGCCAAGGAACGCGTGCGGGCCTTTCTGGACGGGCGGGCTGCGAAGGTGAGCAAACCATCATGAAGCCGCGGGGCCTGTTTCATGCCTTCGATGGCTGCTACATCCTTGTCGGCGTGCGCACGCCGATGGTCGATTACATGGGCGCGTTTGCCAACGCCAACCCGATAGACCTGGGCATCAAGGCTGCGAAAGCCTTGTTCGCACGCAGCGCGGTGGACGCCGCCGATGTCGATTCGGTGCTGTCGGGGAACATGGCGCCGGGCGGCTTCGATCAGTTCTATGTCGCCCGCCACATCGGCCTGTACAGCGGCGTGCCGCAATGGGTGCCGGCGCTGAACGTACAGCGCATCTGCGGCACCGGCTTCGAGTTGTTCCGCCAGGCCGGCGAGCAATGCGCCACCGGCGCGGCGACATTGGCCTTGCTCGTCGGCACCGAGAGCATGACGCGCAACCCGATCGCCGCCTTCGACCACCGCGGCGGTTTCCGGCTGGGTGCGCCGCTGGGCTTCAAGGACTGCCTGTGGGAAGCACTGACAGACCCCGCGGCCGTCAGCATGATCCAGACCGCCGAGAACCTGGCGCAGAAGTACGCCATCACACGGGCCGAGGTGGATGCGTTTGCGGCGGCGTCGTTCGCCCGCGCGGTGGCCGCGCAAGCCGCCGGCTGGTTCGATGGTGAACGGGTGCCCGTGGCCAACGAGACCTTTGCGCTTGAAGGCTACAAACCCCGCTCACTTCGCCTGTCAGGCAAGGCTGCCGTGGCCGACCGCGACACCCACCCGCGTGCGACCCCGCCCGAGGTGCTGGCCAAGCTGCGCACGGTGTTCGATGGCGGCGTGCAGACCGGCGGCAACAGCTCGGCGCTGACCGACGCCGCCGCCGCCGCGCTGGTGGCCGACACCGCCACCATGCAAGCCTGGTGCAACCGCACCCAGCGCCGGCCGCTGGCGCGGGTGGCCGCGGCTGCCGTGGTGGGCGTCGCACCCGAGCTGATGGGCATCGGCCCGGCGCCGGCGATCCAGTTGCTGCTGGCCCGCAGCGGCCTGGCGCTGGCCGACATCGCCCGCTTCGAGATCAACGAAGCGCAAGGCGCGCAAACGCTGGCCGTGGCGCGCGAACTGGGGCTGGACATGGCCAAACTCAACGTCAAGGGCGGCGCCATCGCGCTCGGCCACCCGCTGGCCGCCACCGGCGTGCGGCTGACCATCACCGTGGCGCGACAGCTCAAGGAAATCGGCGCGCGCTGGGGTGTGGCTTCGGCCTGCATTGGCGGCGGCCAAGGCATTGCGCTGCTGATCGAAAATCAGGAGGCGGCGTGAACACCGAAGGTCTAACGAGCAAACAGCACGTCTACACGGTGCACGTTCAGTTCGGCGACTGCGACCCCGCCGGCATCGTCTTCTTCCCCAACTTCAGCCGCTGGATGGACGAAGCGTCGCTGGCCTTTTTCATGGCCTGCGGCGTACCGCCCTGGCGCGAACTGGTGAAAACACGCGGCATCATCGGCACGCCCTTGCTTGAAATCCACACCCGGTTTTTGCGCCCTGCGACTTACGGCGAAACGATAGCAGTGCACACCACGGTGGAAGACTGGGCGGCCAAGACCTTTCGCCACCGTCATGTCGTCAAACGCGGTGGCGTGGTCTTGTGCGAAGGCACGGAAGTGCGTGCCTTCTGCATCCGCGACCCCGCCAACCCCGATCGCATCAAAGCCATTGCCGTTCCCGAAGACATCAAAGCGCTGTGTTGTTCAGACTGATCCGATCGCCATCAAGGAGACAAGCATGACCACCCTGCTCACCCGGCGCCAGACCCTGGCCCTGGCCGCCGCCGCGCTGCCGCTCGCCACGCCGCTCGCCGCCCGCGGCCAAGCCATTGAGCAACCGCGTTTCCTCTACGGCTTTCCGGCCGGCAGCGCGGGCGACATCGTCTGCCGCCGCGTCGCTGAACGTGTGGCCGGCACACCCTATGCCAAGAACGCAGCCCTGGTCGAAAACAAGCCCGGCGCGGGTGGCCGCATCGCGCTGGAGGCTTTGAAAAGCGCGCCCGCCGATGCTTCGGTGCTGGCCCTGAGCCCTTTCTCTGCCACGGCCATCTACCCGCATGTCTACAAAAAACTCAGCTACGACCCGGTGACCGATTTTTCGCCGGTCTCCATTGCCGCCATCATTCACCACGGCCTGGCCGTGGGGCCCATGGTGCCGGCCAGCGTCACCGACGTGAAGGACTACATCGCCTGGGCCAGAGCCAACCCCGACAAGGCCAACTACGGTTCACCCGCAGCGGGCAGCACACCGCACTTTTTGGGCGCCTTGTTGGCACTCAGCCAGAACATCGAGTTGAAGCACATCCCCTACCGCGGCTCGGTGCCTGGCATCACCGACGTGGTGGGCGGGCAGATCGCATCGATGTTCACCCCCGCCGGTGACTTTCTGGCCTTCCAGCGCGCCGGCAAGCTGCGCCTGCTGGCCACTTCAGGCCGCGCGCGGCTGCCCTTTGCGCCTGAAGTGCAGACCTTTGCAGAACAGGGTTTCGGCGAACTGACGACCGAAGAATGGTTCGGCTTTTATGCGCCGGCGCGCACCCCGCCCGCAATGCTGGCCGCTGCCAACGCCGCCATCGTGCAAGCGCTGAAAGACAAGAGCGTGGTCGACGGCCTGAGCGTGGTGGGCCTGCTGACGCAAAGCTCCACACCCGATGAGATGGCGCGCAGCCAGCGCGCCGAATTCGAACGCTGGGGGCCGCTGGTCAGGCGCATCGGGTTCACAGCGGACAGCTGAGTCTCCGCGGGCGATCCCGCAGCCCGCAGGCTGCTGGACCCGCTGCGGGCGCAACCGCGCGGACAGGTGTGTGGTTTCAGTCGCTGCCCGACCGGCCGATAAACCCGGTAGCTTGTGCAGCGCCGCCGGCCGTCCGAGGGCTGCGCTGCGGGCTTTTCGCGCCACCCCAGACCATGTCCTTCCTGCCCAGCGCTGCGCGACACCAGGCTTCTACGGCCACCGCCACACCGGCGCTGCGGCTGCGGGTGTGGCTGCGTTTGCTGTTGTGCGTGTACGCGGTGCTGCCGGTGCTGGTGGTGTGCGCATTGGGGGCGCTGGCACTGAACAGCAGCCGCCAACAATACGAAGAACGCGCCAGGCTGCTGACGCAAAACCTGGCCGCTGCGCTGGACCGCAGCGTGGCTGCGAACGTCGAAAAGATCGACCTGGCGCTGAGCTCGATCGTCGATCATCTGGAAAACCAGCTGGCCCGCGGCGCGCTGGACGCGGACGCGGCCAACGCCCACATCCATTCGCAGATCTCACGCCGCAGCGAACTGGAAGGTCTGCGCGTGGCCGACGTGCACGGCACTGCCATCGTGGGCCCGGGCATTGACCGCAAGCCGCCCGTCAGCTTTGCCGACCGCGAATGGTTCGCGGTGCAGCGCGACAAGCCCGACGCCGGCCTGCACATGAGCCAGCCGATCATGAGCAAGATCACGGGCAACTGGATCATCTCTTTCAGCCGCCGTTACTGCGCGCCCGATGGTCGGTTTGCCGGCGCCGTATCGGCCGCGGTGCCGCTGGGCTATTTGAAGAACGAACTGATGACGCTGGACGTGGGGCCCCACGGCACAGTGGTCTTGCGTGACGCCAACTTCAGGCTGGTGGTGCGCCACCCGCAGGCACTGATGGCAAGCGCCAACGTGGTCGGCAACCAGACCGTTTCAGCCGAGTTGCGCCAGGGCGTGCTGCAAGGCGAGCCGCGCGGCACCGTGCATTCCCGCCGTACGGCCGACGGCGTGGAGCGCACGCTCAGTTTTCGGCGGCTGCAGGTGGCGCCGCTGCTGGTCATCGTGGGGCTGGCCTCTGACGACTATCTGACCGGCTGGCGCGACGAGGTGCGCAACGCCGTCTTTGTCGGTCTGGGCCTGTTGTTGTTGTATGGCTCGGGGCTGGCTTTCTTGCTGCATGTGGTGGCGCAGAACAAACAGGCGCGCCAACGCATCGAACTGCTGGCCCAGGCCTTTGAGCACAGCGGTGAAGGCATCGTCATCACCGACGGCCACACGCGCATCGTCGAAGCCAACCCGGCCTATGTCGAACAAAGCGGCTACGCCCCGGCAGAACTGGTGGGTCACAAGCTGGCCCTGCTGGCGTCGCCCCGCAGCACGCCGGCCGAACGCTCGACCCTGTGGCGCACGCTGCGCGACACCGGCCGCTGGCGCGGTGAACTGTGGGACCGTGCCAAGGACGGCAGTGACCATCCGAAATGGGTCTCGATATCGGTGGTGCGGGGCGACGGCGATGAGGTGCTGCATTACGTGGCCAGCTCGGTCGACATCAGCGAGGTGAAGGCCGCCGAAGACAAGATCCTGCACCTGGCCCACCACGACACGCTGACGCAACTGCCCAACCGCGTGTTCCTCATCGGCCGGCTGCAACAGGCCATGGCCGATGCCCGCCGTGAAGGCACCGAGGTGGCCATGTTGTTCATCGACATGGACCGCTTCAAGAACATCAACGACACCCTGGGCCACCATGTCGGCGACGGCCTGCTGGTGCAAGTCGGCCAGCGCCTGCGCGGCCTGGTGCGTGAAAGCGACATCGTGGCGCGCCTGGGCGGCGACGAATTCGTGCTGGTGCTGACGGGGATTGCCCAGAGCAGCACCCTGCACAGCGCGCAAGACACCCCGCGGGTGGCCGCCGCCATGGCTGCGCGCGTGTTGGCGGCCTTGGGCGAGCCCTATTTCGTCGACGGGCACGAACTGCATTCCACGCCCAGCATCGGCATCGGCGCCTTCCCGCACGACGGCACCGACCCCGACACGCTGATGAAAAACGCCGACGCGGCGATGTACCACGCCAAGTCGGCCGGGCGCAACAACTTCCAGTTCTTCACCGCAGCCATGAACCAGGCCAGCGCCGAGCGCCTGCAGCTTGAAGTGGGGCTGCGCGGCGCCATCGAACGCGGCGAGCTGTTCCTGCACTACCAGCCCCAGGTGGACGTGGCCAGCAGCCAGGTGGTGGGCCTGGAAGCACTGCTGCGCTGGCGCCACCCCGAACTGGGTTTGGTGCCACCGCTGAAGTTCATCACCATCGCCGAAGACACCGGCCAGATCGAAGCCATCGGCGCGTGGGTGCTGGAACAGGCGCTGGCCCAGGTGGCGCGCTGGCGCGCGGCGCATTGGCCCACTTTGCGCGTGGCCGTGAACCTGTCGGCCCAGCAATTGCGCACCGATGGCTTTGTGCCGCTGGTGGCGCAGGCGCTGCAACGCCACGGCCTGTCGGGCCAGGCGTTGGAATTGGAGATCACCGAAAGCGTGGCCATGCGTGACCCGGTGCGCACTGGCGAAATGCTGCGCGGGCTGCGCAGCCATGGCGTGGCGCTGGCCATCGACGACTTCGGCACCGGGCACTCGTCACTGGCCTACCTGAAGCAATTGCCACTGAGTTGCCTGAAGCTCGACCGCAGCTTTGTGATGGACATCGAACACGACGCCAACGACGCCGCCATCTGCACCGCCACCATCCAGATGGCGCACAGCCTGGGCCTGGGCGTGGTGGCCGAGGGCGTGGAAACCGCAGTGCAACTTGAGTTTTTGCGCCGCCTGGGCTGCGACACCGTGCAAGGCTATTTCTTCAGCAAGCCGCTGTCGGTGGACGACTGCACGGCCTTCTTGCTGGAATATGCGATGGAGGCCGTGGCGGCCTGAGCCGCGCCTGAGTTTCATCAGCGGCGACGGCGTTCAACCACCGCGCGGTACTGGGCCATCAAGGGCGTGACCGAGATGCCGTGCACGACGATGGAGGTGACCACCACAGCCACCGTCAACCCCACCAGCGCGTCAGCGTGGACCTGCGGCAGACCGTGGGTCAAGGCATAACAAAGGTAGTACAGCGAGCCGATGCCGCGGATGCCGAACCAGCCCATCAAACGCTGCTGCAAAGCCGAAGTGCGCGAACCCGCCAGCCCGACCACCACCGACAACGGGCGCACCACCAGCAGCACCAGCGGCACAAACCACCACGCCGCTGCGGCCCACGGCACCGCCCACAACAGCATGCCCAGCACCACCACCCCGGCCATCTCGCCAATGCGGTCAAGCTGTTCGTTGAAGCTCAGCACCGCATGCGCCATGTAGGCCGGCGCAAGCTGGGGGTGGGTGGCAGCGTGTTCAGCGTCTGCGGCCTGCGGGCTGTGGTGGGCCTGTTCGACAATCGCAGCGGCGGCGTCTTGGCTGGCGTCATGGCTGGCGTCATGGCTGGCGTCCTGGCCGGCATTGTCCAGGCGTGAGACGCCCAGTGCCGCGGCGGCCTGTTCGCTCACCGCCTGGGCGGTGTGGCGCAGCGCCAGGCCGGCGGCAAAAACGGCCAGGAAACCGTAGGCCTGGGCCAGCACCGCCAAGCCATAGGCCAGCCCGATGAGCCCCAAGGCCATGAAGTTTTCATAGCCCACCGCTTCATGGTGGCGGCGCCGCAAGTGCAACACGAGCCGGCCCAGGGCGATGCCCAGCACGGCACCGATGGCGATGCCGGCGCCGGTGGCCCACAACACATCCACCGCCAGCCAGCGCCAGCCGAAATGCCCCAGCGGGTGCACGCCCAGCAGCCCCAGCCCCAGCAACACCACCGGGAAGGCCGTGCCGTCGTTCAGGCCACCTTCGCCCGTCAGCGCAAAACGCAACTGGTCGCGGTCGGCGGGATCGTCCAGTTGCACCTCGGTGGCCAGCACCGGGTCGGTGGGCGCCAGGATGCCGCCCAGCAGCACCGCCGCGCCCAGCGGCAGGCCCAGCAGCCAGACGCCGGCGGCGGTGATGAGCGCCACCGTGGCCAGCATGGCCAACAGCGCCAGCCGCAGCGGCGGAAACCAGCGCTTGCTGCCCAGCCCCACGCTCATCTTCAGGCCCGATGTGAACAGCGACAGCAGCACGATGACTTCGGTCAGGTGCAGCAACCACAGCGTGTCGTCGAACAGCGAAGGGGCCGCCAGCGCCAGCCCCAGCGGCCCCACCGCCAAACCGGCCCCCAGGTACAGCATCGACGTGCTGATGGGCATGCGCGACAGCATCGAAGCGGCCAGCGCCATGAACACCAGCAGCGCACCACCCACCGCCAGCCAGATTGCGAATGTCATGCCGTCGAGCATACGCACGACCGCCCTCACACCCCGCCGCCGCAGCGGTTCTAAGATGCCGCGCCATGGACCACACCCCCACCACCCACACCACCCCCACCGCCGCGCTGGCCGCCAGGCTGATACGCAACTTCAACGATGTGCCACTGGATGCCTTCGCACGCGCGCCCTTGTATGCAAGCCTGGGTGCCCGCCTGGCGCCCGGCACCGTGGCGCAAAAGCTGGGCGCGTCGATTGACACCGTGGCGCCGGGCAAGCGGTCTTGTCCGTACCACTTTCACCATGTGCAGGAAGAAATGTTCGTGGTGCTGGAAGGCACAGGCACGCTGCGGGTGGCGGGTGAACTGCTGCCGCTGCGGGCCGGTGACGTGGTCTTCATCCCACCCGGGCCGGCCTACCCGCACCAGATCTTGAACACCTCGAACGCGCCGCTGAAGTACCTGAGCATCAGCACGCGCGAATCGCCCGAGATTTGCGAATATCCCGATTCGGGCAAGTTCCTGGCGACAGTCACCGAGGGCGGCGAACAGCGCTTTGATGTGCTGCAGCGCAAGGGCCAGAACCTGGATTATTGGGACGGCGAGGCTTGAGCCGGTTGGCGGGTGAAGGGCTTTGCGCCCCTCACCCGCGCTACTTCACCCGCGCTACTTCACCCGCGCCCCATCAACCGCGAAAGCGGCGCTTCCAGGCCATCAAGCCGGCCAGGCCGAGCGCCGTCGTCAAGTAGGTCGCGGGTTCGGGCACAGCGGCAATCTGCACCGAGATGTCGGCGATGAACAAGCCGCCGCCGTAAGCACCGACCTTGGTCTGCACGCCGGTGGCGGTGTTGACCGTGTACAGCGACATCGGCGTGATGTTGACCGGGTCGTCGTGCGTCATGTAGAGCACGCCGGTGGTGCCGCTGATGTCCATGCCGATGGCGGCGTTGGTGGTCAGGAAACCAGCCGGCGGTGTGCCCACGGTGAACAGTTGGCCACCGTTGGGCGAAGGCGTGCCGCCCACGCCGCCCACCGTGACCAGGTTGTCGAAGCCATAGTCGTAGGCATACAAGGTGGTGGTGGTGGCGCCTGCCACGTTGTTCGAGTAGGCCGCAGCGACCAGCGCGGGCGGGTTACCGACCAGTACGTCTCCCGGGGCATAGGCCAGGTCGGTGTCAGGCTGCACCAGCGCGCCGGTGATCGGATTGGCGCGGAAGTTGGTGGCGGTGGCGCTCGCACCACTCGTCACGATGCGGATGCGGTCGACCACCGGGTTGAAGTCCATCTCCACCCGCACGTTGGCATTGCCCGTCAAGGTCAGCCCGGCGCCCACCGGCGTCAGCGCGGCCGTGGCCAGGTTGACGGTGTAGAGCTGGGCCTGCGCGAAGTTGGCGATGGTGGTGCTGGTGCTGATCGCATAGAGCTCGCCGGTGGCCGGGCGGAAGTCGATGCTGCGCAGGGCCTGCCCCGCCACCACGCCGGCGAACGAGCCGATGGTGGTGACGGTGCCGGGTGTGGCGCTGTCAAAGCGCACCAGCGCCAGGCCGGGTGAGGTGCTCTGGCTGTTGACGGTGGTCATGCCGAAAATGGTTTCGGCGTGTGC
>JANMJI010000063.1:0-10077 GCA_031371275.1 Betaproteobacteria bacterium | reverse complement strand
GCAGCGCCTGCTGGCCGCCGGCGCGCGCCTGCCTTCGGTGCGCGACTGTGCGCAGCGCCACGCCATCAGCCCCAGCACGGTGGTCGCGGCCTACGACCTGCTGCAGGCGCGTGGCCTGGTGCAGGCGCAGCCGCAACGCGGCTTTTTTGTGCGTGATGCGCCCGCGGCATCACCCCGCAACAGCGCCGCAGCACGGGCCGCGGCACCCGCTGCGCCGCGCCCGGCCCCGGTCGACGCCACGGCCTTGATACGCAGCATGTTCCAGGCCCAGGGCGGCCTGCCCGCGCCCGCCATGGGCACGCTGCCCGAAGCCTGGCTGGACGCCGGGCTGCTGCAGCGGGCGCTGCGCCGGGTCTGCGCCAACCCCGAACCCTGGCTGCGCTATGGCGACCCGGCCGGCGACCCGCGGCTGCGCCAGGCGTTGTCGCTGCGCCTGGCCGACCTGGGCATCACCGCGGTGGCGGGCCAGATCGTCACCACGGTCGGCGCCACCCACGCACTGGACCTGGTGGCGCGCACGCTGCTGCAGCCCGGTGACGCGGTGCTGGTGGACGAACCCGGTTGGGCGGTGGAATACGCGCGGCTGTCGCAAATGGGCATGCGGCTGCTGCCTGTGCCCAGGGCGGGCCAAGACGGCATGCCAGCCGACGGTGGGCCCGACCTGGCGGTGCTGGAGACCCTGCTCAAAGCCCACCACCCCAAGCTGTACGTGACGGTGTCGGTGCTGCACAACCCGACCGGCGCCAGCATCTCGGCCGCTGCCGCGCACCAGGTGCTGCGGCTGGCCGAAGCGCATGGCCTGACCATCGTTGAGGACGACACCTACGCCTGGCTGGCGCCGCCACACGCCACCCGCATGGCGCAGCTGGACGGCCTGCGCCGCACGGTCTACGTGTCGGGTTTCTCGAAGATTCTGGTGCCGCAGTGGCGGGTGGGTTTTGTGGCTGCCGCGCCGGCACTGGCCGAACGGCTGGTGGACACCAAGCTCATCAGCACGTTGACCACGCCCGGCGCGCTGGAACAGGCGGTGGCGCTGTGTCTGGAACAAGGCAGTCTGCGCCGCCACGCCGAACGTGTGGTCGCGCAACTGGCCGCCGCGCGGGCGCGCACGGTGCGTCTGGTGCGTGAAGCCGGCTGCCACTTCGCAGCGCCACCGGCGGGCCTGTTTGGCTGGGTCGACGCAGGCACCGATACCGAAGCGCTGGCGCAAGCGCTGCTGGACGAAGGCTGGCTGACCGCACCCGGCACCCTGTTTCACGCCACGCCGCGGCCGACGACGCTGATGCGCGTGAACTTCGCCACCGCGCAAGACGCCCGCTTCTGGCGCCGCCTGGTGCAACTGCGTGAACGTGGCGGGCGCGGCGGGCGCGGCGCAGGCAAACCAGCGCGTACATCCAGACACACCTGAAACACACGCGCCGCGGCGGGCGGGCCGCACCGCCGGTCCAATGAGCGCTGGTCCGCACGCAGGCACGCACTCCAGCGCGCACCCGTGCACGCACCCGTGCACACACCCGCATCCACCCGCCCACTCGCCCACCTGCCATGTTCCAGCGCACCCAGCCCGATGGCCACGACCCGCTGATGCGCGTCAGTGAATTTGAGCGCGACCACGCCGCGCCCAGCGGCGCTGGTGACGCCGAAGCCGGCGCCACGCGTCTGAGCGCGTTAAACCCTTCGCTGCTGCAAGACCTGATGCGTTTCGAGCAGCGCCCCCGCCCTGGCGAGGGGCTGGACCTGCTGGAAGTGCTGGCCGCCGCGCTGCGCCACCACCGTGCGCTGCTGCTGCACCTGCAGCTGAACCACCGCGTCATGGCCTTGACGGTGTTGCCCGCCAGCCGCCAGGTGCACAGCCCGCTGTCGCCGCCGCAATGGCTGGCGCTGCGCCTGCCTGACCTGCGCGTGCTGCGGGTGGAACCGGCCCGCGCCCCCGAGCCCGGCGGCGCCGCGCCTGCGCTGCAAGCGCTGGCCCCGCTGCTGTGGGACATGGCCTTGCGCGGCGCGCGTGCCGACCTGCTGCCCGAGATTGCCGGCATTGCCACCTACCGCGTCGGCCCGGGCGCAGACCTGCACAAGCTGGACCTGGGCAGCACGCTGGCCGCCGCGGTGGCGCGGCTGCGTGTGCAGACCACGCCCCTGCATGAAATTGCCACCTGGCAGGGTTTTGACCGTGACCGCGCGATGCGCTTGCTGAACGCGCTGTACCTGCAGTCGGCGTTGATCGTCAGCCGTTCGCACCCGGCGGCGGTGAGCGGGCTTTGAAGCCTGGCCCGCAGCGCTCAGCGGGGCCCATCCGCCTCAGCGCGCGCCCAAGGTTTCCCAGCGTTCCAGCGCGGTCAGAAGTTCAGCTTCGATGGCCGTGTGCCGCGCCTGCAGTTGCGGTGCACGCTGCGGCTGTTTGGCGTAGACATCGGCGCCGGCCAGTTCCTCGGCGAGCAGCGCCTGCTCGGCTTCCAGCGCTTCAATGCGCGCCGGCAGGCCGTCCAGTTCACGCTGTTCTTTGTAGCTGAGCTTGGCGCGTGGGGCTGGTTGCGTGGCTGCTGTGCGCACGGCCGTTTTCAGCGCCGCCGGCACCGGCACAGCGGCAGCCACCACACGGCCGCGTTCACGCTGGCGCTTCCAGTCTTCATAACCGCCTTCGTATTCGCGCCACAGCCCCGTGCGACCGCCGAATTCCGGGTCGCCTTCCCAGGCCATGGTGCTGGTCACCACGTTGTCCAGAAAGCGCCTGTCGTGGCTGACCAGGAAGACCGTGCCGGCGTAGCTTTGCAGCAGGTCTTCCAGCAATTCCAGGGTGTCGATGTCCAGATCATTGGTGGGCTCGTCCAGCACCAACACATTGGCGGGTAGCGCAAACAGCCGCGCCAGCAGCACGCGGTTGCGTTCACCGCCCGACAGCGTGCGCACGGGTGAATTCGCACGTTCTGGCGAGAACAAGAAATCCGTCAGGTAGCTCATCACATGCTTGCGCTGGGTGCCGGTTTCTATCCATTCGCTGCCGGGGCTGATGGTGTCGACCAACGTGGCGTCCAGGTTCAGCCCGGCGCGCATCTGGTCGAAGTAGGCGACCTGCAAGCGCGTGCCCTGGCGCACGCTGCCCGACGTGGGCGCCAGCGTGCCCAGGATCAGCTTCAGCAGCGTCGTCTTGCCACTGCCGTTGGGCCCGATCAGGCCGACCTTGTCGCCACGCAGGATGGTCGCGCTGAAGTCGTCTATCAGCACATTTTGGCCGTAACGCATGCCGACGCATTTCAGTTCTGCGACGATCTTGCCGGGTGGCAAACCGGCGTCCAGTTCCAGCCGCACCTGGCCCAGTTGTTCACGCCGCGCCACGCGCTGTTCACGCAGCTTCACCAGCCGCTGCACACGGCCCACGCTGCGCGTGCGGCGGGCTTCCACGCCTTTGCGCACCCACACTTCTTCCTGCGCCAGCAGCTTGTCGGCACGGGCGCGTTCCAGTGCCTCGTCTTCCAGTTCGCGGGCCTTGGTAGCCTCGAAGGTGGCGAAGTTGCCCGGGTAGCTGCGCAACACGCCGCGGTCAAGCTCGACGATGCGCGTGGCCACGGCGTCAATGAAGGCGCGGTCGTGCGACACCAGCACCAGCGCGCCGCGGCGCTGCACGAGCAGGTCTTGCAGCCATTCGATGGCGTCGATGTCGAGGTGGTTGGTGGGCTCGTCGAGCAGCAGCAAATCGGGCTCGGCGACCAAGGCCTGGCCCAGCGCGACACGTTTTTTGGTGCCGCCAGACAGCGCTTCTACCTGCGCGCTGCCATCCAGGTGCAGCCGGTGCAGCACTTCGTCCACGCGCTGTTCCCAGGTCCAGCCGCCCAGCGCTTCGAGGCGGGTCATGATGTCGTCCAGATCGTCGGCCGGGTCGTGCAACTCAAACCGTTCACGCAGCGCGCGGGCTTGCGCCACGCCGACGCTGACGGCGTCAAACACGCTGACGCCGGCGTCGAACAGCGGTTCTTGCGCGACGTAGACGCGGCGCAGGCCGGTCTGCAATTGCAGGATGCCGTCGTCGGGCTTGTCCAGCCCGGCCAGTATCTTCAGCAGCGAAGACTTGCCGGCGCCGTTGCGGCCGATAAGGGCGACGCGTTCACCGTTCTCCAGTGAAACGGCGGCGCCGTCGAGCAGGGGCACATGGCCGAAGGCGAGGTGGGCATTGGAAAGGGTGAGCAGGGCCATGTGGGGATTGTCGTCGGGCCTGGCGTCGCGCCCTGCCCTCGAGCGCTGCCCGAGCCTGAAACACGACGCACCGGGCCGATCAGAAGCGCAGCTTCAACCCCAGCGTCACCGTCTGCGTCAACACGTCTGTCGAGTCGCTGCGGCCGCGCACCAGATCCCAGGCCAACTCGATGCTCACCGCGGGCGCGACGGTGACATCCAAGCCCAGGCCGAAGGTCGGCTCGAAGTGACTGGTTTTCACGCTGACCGCGGCAATGCCGCCCGTCGGGTGGGTCAGCTGCACCTGGGCGCCGCCGGCGCGCAGCAGGCCTTCGAGGTAAGCGCCCCAGCGCGCTGTCCAGACCGCGTTGATGCCGGCCTGCCGCATGCGCAGCGGGCCGCCCAGGTTGCGCGTGGTGGCGGGGCCGTGGTCGATCCACCAGCCCTCGACGCCGACGACATCAAAGCGGTAGCCAAAGCCCAGCTTGCTGGCGTTGCCGCGCGTCTGGTCGCAGGCCAACAGGTAGCAGTCGTAGTCGTAGTGGCTGCGGCCCGCGGCGGCAACGACGTAAGGCCCGGCGCGGGGTGCCGACGCGGGGGCGCTCTGTGCCAGCGCGCCGGACACGCTGCCCAGGGTGGCCAGCGCACACAGCGCGCGCAACGCCAGAAAGTGGTGTTTCATCGCTCCCCCTTTTGGGCCGCCGTGGGTGCGTCGGCTCGCGCGGCATCGTAGCGGTTGACCGGACATTCAGGGCAGCGCGCGCTCCACCGCATCGATGAAAGTCTTGGCCACGTCAAACCCGGTTTGCTGCGTGATCTCGGCAAAGCAGGTCGGGCTGGTGACGTTGATCTCGGTCAGGCAGCTACCGATGATGTCCAGCCCCACCAGCAGCAGGCCGCGGGCGGCCAGGATGGGGCCCAGGGCCTCGGCGATTTCGCGGTCGCGCGCCGTCAGCGGCTGCGCCACGCCCTTGCCGCCGACGGCCAGATTGCCGCGTATCTCGGTGCCTTGCGGTATGCGCGCCAGTGCAAACGGCACCGGCACGCCGGCGATAACCAGCACCCGTTTGTCACCACTCACTATCTCGGGCAGGTATTTCTGCACCATCAGCGTCTGCGCGCCGCCCTGGTTCAGGGTTTCGACAATGCTGCCCAGGTTCATGGCGTCAGGCCCGACGCGGAAGATGCCCATGCCGCCCATGCCGTCGAGCGGCTTGCAGATGATGTCTTTGTGTTCGGCGTAGAAGCGCTTCACATCGGCTTCGTCACGCGTCACCAGCGTCGGGCCAATGAACTGCGGAAACTCGAGAATGGCCAGCTTTTCGGGGTGGTCGCGCAGCGCGCCGGGTTTGTTGAAGACATGGGCACCCTCACGTTCGGCCTGGCCCAGCAGGTGGGTGGCGTAGAAGTACTCAGCATCGAAGGGCGGGTCTTTGCGCATCAGCACGGCGTGCGCGTCCTTCAGCGCCTGCGGGCGTTCGTTGCCAGGCTGCTGTTCGGCGCGAAACCAGTCGGTGGCTTCGCCGGTGAGCGTGATGTCGCGCACAAAGCCCGTCACCGGCTCGCCGCACTGCCAGCGCAAGTCTTTGGGTTCGCAGGCCATCAGCGTGTGGCCGCGCGAAGCCGCCTCGCGCATCATCGCAAAAGTGCTGTCCTTGGTGGTCTTGAAGGATGCCAGAGGGTCGGCCACAAAAAGCAGTTTCATTCGCAGTCCTTGGCCGCCCAGGCGGCGGCAGGGCGCCACTTTGTCACAAGCAGGCGCTGGCCGCCGACCCCGGCGTTCAAGCCCATCGGGCGCGGGCCGATGAGCCGTCAACAGGAGTTGCGCATGTGCCGTCTGGCCGCTTACCTGGGTACGCCGCTGTACCTGGAAGAACTGATCGCCAAGCCGCGCCATTCCTTGATGCGGCAGTCGCTGCACGCCGACCAGGCCAAGGTGGTGACCAACGGCGATGGCTTTGGCGTCGGCTGGTACGGTGAACGCGCCGAGCCGGGCGTCTACCGCGAGGTGATGCCGGCGTGGAGCGACGACAACCTGCTGGCGCTTTCGCAAACCCTGCAATCGCGGCTGTTCTTTGCCCATGTGCGCGCCGCCACCGCCGGCGGCATTGCGCGCCAGAACTGTCACCCCTTTCGCCTTGGCCGCCACCTGTTCATGCACAACGGGCAGATCGGCGGCTACGCCTTGCTGCGCCGCAGACTGGAAGCCGACTTGCCCGACGCGCTGTACGCCGAACGCCGCGGCGCCACCGATTCAGAGTTGCTGTTCCTGCTCGCCCTGGCCCACATGCAGCGTGGCGCGGCGGCAGACGTTGCCGTGCTGGCGGTGCTGGAACACACGATGGCGCTGATGCGTGAACGCGGCATCGAACAGCCGCTGCGTTTTGCCGCCACGCTGGCCGACGGCGAACGTTTCTACGCCTTCCGCATTTCAAGCGATGGCAAGGCCCCGACGCTGTACCTGCGCCATTGCGCCGGCGGCACCATCGTGGCCAGTGAGCCGCTGTGCGAAGAACAACCCGGCTGGCAGTTGCTGCCCGAAGGCGCGGTGGTGCAGGTGGGGCCGCAGGGGGTGGCTGTGCGGCAGCATGGCGTGGCCGAGTTGAGCGCGGCCTAGTGGGGTGCGCCAGCGGGCCGCCGCCAGCGCGCCACTGCCAAGGCCCCCACCCCGGCCACCACGCCCCAGAACGCCGCGCCGACGCCCCACAGCGTCAAGCCGCTGGCGCTGACGAGGAAAGTGATGAGCGCGGCTTCACGCTGGGCTTCATCCTTCATCGCGCCAGCCAGCCCGCCACCGATGGTGCCCAGCAGCGCAAAACCGGCCAGCGCCAGCACCAGCTCTTTCGGGAAGGCCGCAATCAGCCCCACCACCGCGCCGCCCAGCAGGCCGACCACGGTGTAGATGACACCGGCCGCAGCGCTGGCCTGCCAGCGCTGCGCCGGGTCTTCATGGGCTTCACGCCCCATGCAGATGGCTGCCGTGATAGCAGCCAAATTGAGTGCATAGCCACCAAAGGGCGCCAGCACCAGCGTGGCCAGGCCGGTGGTGGTGATGACGGGCGACACCGGCGTGTTGTAGCCGGCGGCGCGCTGCGCGGCCACGCCGGGCAGGTTCTGGCTGGCCATGGTGACCACGAACAGCGGCAAGGCGATGCCGATGGTGGCCGCCAGGTTGAAGGTGGGCAGGGTGAACACTGGCGTGGCAAGCTGCCATTGCACGCTGCCCAGGTGTAGCTGGCCCTGCCATGCCGCCACCCCCACACCTGCGGCGAGCACCGCGGGCACGGCATAGCGCGGCCACAGCCTGCGGCCCAGCAGGTAGACCACGAACATCACGAAGACCAGCGCGAACTGGCGCTGCAATGAAGCAAACGCGTCAAACGCAAACCGCGCCAGTACACCGGCCAGCAATGCCTGCGCCAGGGCCTGCGGAATGCGGTCCATCACGCGCGCAAACCAGCCGGTCGCGCCGGCCGCGGTGATGAGCAGCGCGCAGACCATGAAGGCGCCGATGGCGTCGCTCATCACCACACCGCTGCCGGCGCCGGCCAGCAATGCCGCGCCGGGGGTGCTCCACGCGGTCAGCACGGGTTGCCGGTACCAGAGGCTCAAGCCCAGGCTGGTGAGCCCCATGCCCAGGCCCAGCGCCCAGATCCACGAGGTGGCCTGCGCCGGCGTAGCGCCCAAGGCCGCGGCGGCCTGGAAGACGATAACCACCGAACTGGTGAAGCCCACCAGCACGGCGACGAAACCGGCGACCAGGGCTGACAGCGATGGCGGGGTGAATGCGATGAAGGGTTTGGACATCGGCGCGATGCTAGTGCCGTGCTTCGGCCTGTCTGCCATTCGGCGATCCGGCCATTCCGGAGTGCAGGCGGCCCGGCCTTCACGTCTTTATGCCGGCCCCGTGCCACCGCCTTGCGCCGGCAGTTCCAAATCCGATTCCAGATCGGCCAGCGCCAGGCCTTGCTCGCGCAGGAAAGCAGCCAGCCGGTCAACCTTGACGAAGACACGCCGGTTGCCGCTGCGCAGGTCGCAAAGCTCGTAACGCAAGGTCGCCGGCCGGCCGCGAACGCGCAGCACGTAGCTGGCCAGCGGCTGGTCACGGCGGACGGCATCAGACATCGGTCCAGTGTCGGCGCGCAGCGTCAATTCACCGTCAATGCAGGCACGTCATTTCATCTGCACCCTCTTCATCGCTGGACGTGTTGCGGCGCAGCCGGCGCGACAATCGAAACCACGGCCCGCCGCACCCGCCATGCTCTATCTGCTTGACACGCCCCACTGGCGCACGGCCCAGCGCAGTGCAGCTTTGCCGCACACGCTGCCGGGGTGGACGGTGGCGTTCCTGGCGGCGCACGGCGGCTGGGTCACGCGCGAGCACCTCTTCGCCCTGCTCTGGCCCGATGCCGCCACCAGCGAGGCCCAGCACAACCTGCGCGTCAACCTGTACCGCGTGCGGGCCTTGCTGGACAGCTGGGGTGCGCAGGCAGCTTTCGGGGCCGAACGCAAGCGGGTGCGGCTGCAGTTGCCGACAGACCTGGCTTTGCTGCGCCAGGCCCTGGCCGCGAAAGACGGCACCGCAGCGTTGGCCAGCTATCGCCAGCCGCTGCTGGCGGACATGCGCTGCGCGGGCTTCCCGGCCCTGCAGGAATGGCTTGAAGTCGAACGCGCGGCGCTGCACCGCCAGTGGCGCCAGGCTGCGCTGGCCAGCTTGTCGCGCGGCGAACTTGGCCCGCAGCCAGCCGCCCTGTTGTGCCAGACGTTGATGGCGGCCGACCCGCTCGACGAGGAAGCGCTGGGCCATCAACTCAGGCTTTGCGTCGAAGGCGGGCAGGTCGGTGACGCGCGGCTGCTGTTCGCGCAGTTCCGGGTCCGCCTGCGGCAGGAACTGGGGGCCGAGCCATCGCCGGCCCTGCAAAGCTGGCTGGCCGCGGTGTCGGCGGACCCGCCCGGCGCGTCCGGCCCACCCGGCAGTTTGCAGGCCGCGCCCGCGCGTGACGGCTTCGTTGGCCGCGCGTTGGAGATGGGCCAGGTCGAGGCGATGTTGGCCGCCGCCAGCGGGTGTGTCAGTGGGCGCGCCATCGGGCGCATCGTCACCTTGCTCGGGCCGGGTGGCGTCGGCAAAAGCCGGCTGGCGCGCGAGATCACCCGCCGCGGGGCCGGCCCGTGGCGCGACGCCGCCGCCTGGGTCAACTTGTCTGACCTGAGCGACGCCGCTGCTGCACTGCCGCGCCTGGCAGCGCGGATCGGATTGACCTTGACAGCGCAGCGCGACCCGCTGGCCCAGATCGCGGCCGCACTGGCCACGCGACAGGGCTTGATCGTGCTGGACAACGCCGAGCATCTGCCCGCCCTGCCCGCACTGTTGGCGCAACTTCAAAGCGCGGCACCGGCCACGACCTGGCTGGTGACATCGCGCACGCCGCTGGGGCTGGCGCACGAACGCACCTACGCTCTTGAGGGCCTGGGCCGGCCCGAGCCCGGCGAGCAGGTCACAGACGCTGCTGATGCACTGCGCTTTGACGCCGTGCGGCTGCTGCAAGCGCGGGCACTGGCGCTGAACCCCGACTTCGACATCGGCACCCAGTGGGCCGCCTGCGTGGCCCTGGTGGGCGCCGTGGGCGGCTGGCCGCTGGCCATCGAACTGGCCGCCGCGGCATTGACCGACGGCGACGCCGCCGCGCTGCTGGCCGACTTGCGGCACACCATCGACACACTGGCCGCCAGCCAGCCGCCGCTGCATGCGCGCCACGCCAGCATGCACGCTTCGCTGGCGCTGTCGTGGCGCCTGCTGGGCCCCGATGAACAGGGCGCGCTGGCCGCGCTGAGTGTCTTTCGCGGCGGCTTCACGCGGCCCGCGGGCCTGGCGGTGGCGGGCTGTTCGGGCATCGTGCTGGCGCGTCTGCT
>JANMJI010000049.1:0-5820 GCA_031371275.1 Betaproteobacteria bacterium | reverse complement strand
CTCTGCGTCAAGGTCAGGATGCGCGGCTTGACATTCTTCGCGTCGACACCCTTCAGCAGCGGGTTCTTCGCGATCTTCTTGCGTATCGCCTCGGGCGAAAACTCGCTCTCTGGGATCGGGCCGATGATGCCGTAGTGGTTGCGCGTCGGCGTCAAGAACACCGGCACCGCGCCGGTCATGATGATGGCGTGCAGGATGCTCTTGTGGCAGTTGCGGTCAACCACCACCACATCGCCCGGCGCCACCGTGTGGTGCCAGACCATCTTGTTGCTCGTACTCGTCCCATTCGTGACGAAGAAGCAATGGTCGGCGTTGAAGATGCGCGCCGCGTTGCGCTCGCTTTGCAGCACCGGGCCGGTGTGGTCCAGCAACTGGCCCAGTTCTTCGACGGCGTTGCAGACGTCGGCGCGCAGCATGTTCTCGCCGAAGAACTGGTGGAACATCTGGCCCACCGGGCTTTTCAGAAACGCCACACCACCGCTGTGGCCGGGGCAGTGCCATGAATAACTGCCATCCTGAGCGTAGTCCATCAGCGCTTTGAAGAACGGCGGCGCCAGGCCGTCAAGATAGCTGCGCGCTTCACGGATGATGTGCCGGGCCACGAACTCTGGCGTGTCCTCGAACATGTGGATGAAGCCGTGCAACTCTCGCAGCACGTCATTCGGAATGTGCTGGCTGGTGCGCGTTTCACCGTAGATGTAGATCGGGATCTCGGCGTTCTTGAAGCGGATCTCTTCGATGAACTTGCGCAGGCTCAACACCGCGGGGTCGAGCTCGGGGCCGGGCGTGAACTCGTTGTCGTCGATCGACAGAATGAATGCACTGGCGCGGCTTTGCTGCTGTGCGAACTGGCTCAGGTCGCCATAGCTGGTGGCGCCCAACACCTCGAAGCCTTCTTTTTCGATTGCCTGCGCCAAGGCGCGGATGCCGAAGCCTGAGGTGTTTTCCGAGCGGTAGTCCTCGTCGATGATGACGATGGGGAAACGAAAGCGAATCATCGGCGTGGCCTTGGCTGACAAATCAAAAGAGCGCGAAGTGTAGGACGCAGGCGGGGCCTTTTGGCGCGCTGCGGTTTAAGTCCGCCAGGTGGCTACACTGCCCCCGAACAAGTGTGGACAGGAGACGACGTTGGACTGGAACACACCCACGCTGTGGTGGCTGGCCACTGGCGCGCTGGTGGCGGCCGAGCTGGCCACTGGCACCTTCTACCTTTTGATGCTGGCCGTGGGCGCCGCCGCTGGCGCGCTGGCCGCGCACGGGGGCGTGGGCAGCACCGCGCAGGTGGTGGTGGCCGCACTGGTGGGCGGTGGCACCACCGCGGCATGGCATGTGCGGCGCAAGCGCAGGCCCGCCAGCGCGCCAGCTGAAAGCAACCACGACGTGAACCTCGACATCGGCCAGCAACTGCATGTGAATGCCTGGGGCGCCGACGGCGCGGCCCGTGTGCAGTACCGCGGCGCGGCCTGGGCCGTTCGCTACGCCGGCAGCGGCACGCCGGCGCCGGGTACGTTTGTCATCGTTGCCATGCACGGCAGCGAACTGCGTGTCGCCGCTGTGCCTGCATCCGCGCCCGCACCCTGAAACCAAAGAAAGCACAGCATGGAAATCGCCATCATCCTGGCCGTCATCGCCATCATCTTCGTCGTGCGCACGCTGAAGATCGTGCCGCAGCAAAACGCCTGGGTGGTGGAACGCCTGGGCAAATTCGACCGCACGCTGACGCCGGGCCTGAACATGCTGGTGCCTTTCGTCGACCGCGTGGCCTACAAACATTCGCTGAAGGAAGTGCCGCTGGACGTGCCCAGCCAGGTCTGCATCACAAAAGACAACACGCAGCTAACGGTCGACGGCATCCTGTATTTCCAGGTCACCGACCCGATGCGCGCCAGCTATGGCAGCAGCAACTACATCGTGGCCATCACCCAACTGGCGCAGACCACGCTGCGCAGCGTCATCGGCAAGATGGAGCTGGACAAGACTTTCGAGGAACGCACCCACATCAATGCGGGGGTAGTTGAAGCGCTGGACGAAGCGGCGCTGAACTGGGGCGTGAAGGTGCTGCGCTACGAGATCAAGGACCTGACGCCACCGGCGGCCATCCTGCACAGCATGCAGGCGCAGATCACCGCAGAGCGCGAGAAGCGCGCGCTGATTGCCGCCAGCGAAGGCCGCAGGCAAGAGCAGATCAACATCGCCACCGGCGAGCGTGAAGCCTTCATCGCGCGCAGCGAAGGCGCCAAACAGGCCGAGATCAACAAGGCCCAGGGTGAAGCCGCGGCCATCACCGCGGTGGCAGTGGCCACGGCCGATGCCATCTGCCGCATTGCCGCAGCGATACAAATGCCCGGTGGCGAACAGGCGGTGCAATTGAAGGTCGCGGAACGGGCGGTTGAGGCCTACAGCCACCTGGCCAAGACCAACAACACCATGATCGTGCCTGGCAACATGAGCGAAGTCTCGGCATTGATAGGCACCGCCATGACGCTGCTGAACAAAGGCGCGAAGACCCCGTGAGCCAAGCAGGCGACCCCCACCGCGCGCAAGCGCTGAACGTGATGGGCACGGGCCTGGTGCCGTGCAGCTACGACCCGCTGACCGGCTGGTACCGCGACGGCTGCTGCCACACCGACGCGCGCGACACGGGCAGCCATGTCATATGCGCCAAAGTGAGTGTGGAGTTCCTGAACTTCCAGATGGAACGCGGCAACGACCTCATCACCCCGCGCCCTGAACACCGCTTCAAAGGCTTGAAGCCCGGCGACCGCTGGTGCGTGTGCGCATTGCGCTGGCGCGAGGCCTATGAAAACGGCTGCGCCCCGCCGGTGGTGCTGGAAAGCACACAGGCCAAGGCGCTGGAGTTTGTGTTGATGGAGTGGCTGCGCCAGCACGCCGTAGCCCCCGCAGCCCAAGGCTAGAATCGAGCGGGTTCGCGCGGTGGTTTCATGCTGTCAACGCGACCCACGGAAGGGTGGATGAGCGGCTTAAGTCGCATGCCTGGAAAGCATGTGGGGGTTAACAGCCCCCCGCGGGTTCGAATCCCGCCCCTTCCGCCAGGACAGTCCCTCCCTACGGTGCACGACAGTGCAGCGAAGGTACAGCGGGAACCCTTCTAAGTCTTTGATTTGATTACACTTTCTTTCCGAATCAGACTTCACTAGATGCACCGAACGTGCATCAACGTGCGCCAAGCATCCGCCACCAACTGGCGGACTGGCTGGCGGACAGGAAGGGGATTTGGTCATGGCTTCGACGGCGCGCCGCACCGCGGCAAAGCTCCATTTGCTGACCACCAAGCAGGTCCAACACGCTGCCGAGGGCGACCATTCGGACGGTGGCGGACTGCTGCTGCGAGTGCGTGGCGAGTCGTGCTCTTGGGTGCTGCGCTACACGTCGCCGACGGGCCGGCGTCGCGAGATGGGTCTGGGTGTCTGCCATCGCGCCAGCCCGGCCCAGTCTGGTGAAAGCCTTATGGCGGTGCGGGACGCTGCCTACAAGGCCCGCGAGCTGCTGCGCCAGGGGCTAGACCCCATCGAGCAGCGCAATGGGTTCAACCGCGATGGCCTTTGCTGGACGCTGGACCGAGAGATTGCGGAGCAGTTTCCAACGCTAAACAGATACCGACGACCAGGGCACGAGCCGCTGCTGATGGTCGGAACCGTGCCTACGTCCGAGGCAGTGCTGAAGGACGACAGGAACGAAGCCGAGACCATCGCGCCGAAGGTGACGGTGCTGAAAGTCGAACGGCACTTCGCTTGATGCTTGGAACGTTACGCTATACACTCATGCCGTGATTCAGAGCTTCGCACACAAGGGACTGCTGGCCTTCTTCTCGACGGGAAGCAAGGCCGGCATTCAGCCCGCCCATGCCCCGCGGCTCAGGCGGCAGCTCGCACAGCTTGATCAAGCTACGGCCCCGGGTGACATGAACCTGCCAGGGTGGAAGCTGCACCCGCTGAAGGGTGGGCTGGCAGGCCATTGGTCGGTGTGGGTCAGCGGGAACTGGCGTCTGACCTTCACCTTCAAGGACGGGCACACCGCCGTCGTCGATTACCAGGACTACCACTGAGAGGCACTCCGACATGAGCACGATGCACAACCCGCCCCACCCGGGCGAAACCCTGCGCGACGACGTGCTGCCCGCGCTGGGCCTGACCGTGACCGACGCAGCCGCGCAGCTGGGCGTGACGCGCGCCGCGTTGTCTCGCGTGCTGAACGCCCGGGCCGGTGTCTCGGCAGAAATGGCCCTTCGCCTGGAGCGCTGGCTTGGCGTCGACCACGGTGGCCGTGCGAGCGTCTGGCTGGGCATGCAGGCCGCCTATGACCTGTGGCACACCCAGAAGAGCGCCAAGCCCGCGCTGACCCGCATCAAGCCCGTCAAGCATCAAGAGGTGCTGGCAGCCTGAACCAAAGCCGCGGGGGCACTGCAGCAAAGCGGGCCTGCAAGGTGTTCGAGCACCGAGCAGACCCTGACTGTGCGCGCCGACCGAATTCTGACCAGCCGTGCCGATTGAATATTGACCAGGGATGGAAGGCCGCCTCGTGAGAGGTCGACTGTGGAAAAGTGTAGGTTGCTCGTGCTGGTCTTGAATCTCCTTGACTGGTCGATGAACTCGCGCGGGGGAAGACGCGAAGGGCGTAGCCCGTAGCGGATTCCCCCGGCGCGGCGCCCGCGCAACTTGGGGCGTCTGGCAGCTCCGGCTTGGCACGCCGGGTTTGCTCACGCGCCTTGATGCGTGTCTTGGCCGTGGCGCTCCTGTGCCGGGTTCAGTCGGCAATGCTCATGCTAACGCTACCGGCTTGATCTTCAGACGCTGCGCGTTGCGCGCCATCTCTGCATCCAGGGTCGCCACACTCTTGGCGTTCGCATGTTCGGCGCACGCCAAGTGCAAAGCATCCCCGGCCCGCAGTGCACTGCCCGCATCAAGCGTCATCACGGCCGCTCGGTGGAAGTCTGCCGGCGCCACGGGCAGCAGCTTGAGATCGTTGGCCACCAGGCGCTCGAATCGCTGCCAAGCCTGCTTCGCCTGCTCGGCATCCAGTTGGCCGCTGCGCTGCTTGATACCCAGTGCGCTGGCGAACTCGGGTACGCACCACGCGGCTGACACCAGTTCGGCCTTGGTGCCGGCGTACCACTTGGCCACCGCGACGCTGCCCGCCTCGTTCACGATCAGCGCGACGATGGCGTTGGTGTCCAGATAGACCATTGCTCAGTACCTCGCCGACTGCCGCAATTCATCCATCACGCTGGCACCCACCGGCAACGCAACCCGGGCGGTGTCCAGTTCGCTCGCAAATGCGCGCCTGCTCCACGCCGCAGGCCGAATGGTCAGGGCACCATCAACCGTGAGCTGCGCCTCGACGCTGTCGCCGTCGCGCAGGCCGAGACGGCGCGCCATTTCTGACGGAATGCGCATGGCCAGGCTGTTGCCCCACTTGGCGACTTGCAGGTTCATGGTCTGTCTCATGAGTAGATACAATGATGTATAAACATTATGGCTGTGCCGATGCCGATGTCAACGTGCTGGCGCTCTGCAGCTCGATGTCCTGCGCCTTCACTTCGGGCTGGGCCAGCTACTTGGCCCAGTGGGCCATCATCAAGCGGCGCTTGTCGAACAGATCGCCCCGCCTGTAGGCGGTCTAGTGCAGTGTTCGATGCTATGCAGCACCACTACTGTCCGGTTAAACGAGCTTGGCCGCGCCGATTCGCAAGCATTGGCGCGGTCTAGCGGCCGATTTGGTTTGGTGCCGACTTGAACTTCGACCGTCCGAAACCGCGTACTTTCCCAGGCTTGACAGCCTTTGGGGAAGCTCGTGTACGTC
>JANMJI010000397.1:0-7462 GCA_031371275.1 Betaproteobacteria bacterium | reverse complement strand
GACGAGTACATCGCCAGCCACTATTTCAAGCGTTTGACGATGCTGGAGATGAGCCTGGGCGACACCCTGCACCACCTGGGCGAAGTGTCGGCGCGCATGCAGGACACGGCGGGTGTGTTCGCGTGACCGTGGGCCCCCAAGCTCGCTGGCGCTCGCTACCCCCCAAGGGGGCCGTCCGCAAGCGGCCCGGCAAAGCCGGTTCCGCGGCGGGAAGCTTGATCTAGGGCTCGATGGCCTTGCTGTTGTCGCCCGGTTCGATTACCGATTTGGCCGGCCTGTCGGTCGGCCACGCCGCGGCCGCGGGCCGCCCCACCGGCTGCACCGTCGTGCTGTGTCCGCAAGGCGCAGTCTGCGGTGTGGCCGTGCGCGGCGGCGCGCCGGGCACGCGCGAAACCGAATTGCTGCGGCCCGAAAACACCGTGCAGCAAGTCCACGCCGTGCTCTTGACCGGCGGCAGCGCTTTCGGCCTGGACGCTGCCGGCGGCGTCATGCTCTGGTTGGAAGAGCGTGGCCACGGCCTGCCCGTGGGCTCGGCTGCGTCTGACGCCACGCAGCCGCTGCGCGTGCCCATCGTGCCGGCCGCGGTGCTGTTCGACTTGGCGCTTGGTGACGGCCGCATACGCCCCGATGCGGCCACCGGTTACGCGGCCTGCGAAGCCGCGTCCACACACGCCCCCGCGCAGGGCTTGCAAGGTGCCGGCCTCGGCGCCACGGTGGGCAAGCTGTGGGGCATGGCCCGCTCGATGCGCGGTGGCATCGGCAGCGCTTCACTGCAACTTGGCGGGTTCACCGTCGGCGCGCTGGTGGCCGTCAACGCCATTGGCGACGTGCTGGACGAAAAAGGCCATGTCATCGCCGGCGCGCGCAAGGCCGACGGCAGCGGCTTTGTCGGCAGCACAGCCGCGCTGTTGGCGGGCGGCGGGCCGCAGCGCTTGATGGACGCCATGGCTGGCAGTGCCACCACCATCGGCGTGGTCGCCACCGACGCGGTGCTGACCAAGGCCCAGGCCACGCAGCTGGCAGCGCTCGCGCATCACGGCCTGTCGCGCGCAGTCAGCCCGGTCACCGTCAACGATGGCGATGCGCTGTTTGCGCTGGCCACGGGTACGGCCGGTGGCAGCGGCGATATCAGTATGCTGGGCATCATGGCCGCCGAATGCGTGGCGCGCGCGATCCGCAACGCGGTGCGCGCGGCGGCCGCCTGAAGCCGTGCGCCTGGCCCAGATCCTCTTCGACCAAGGCTTCGGCAGCCGCCGCGTGTGCGCGGGCCTGGTGCAACTGGGCGAGGTGCAGGTAGCCGGCAAGGTGGTGCAAGATCCGAAGGCCGAGTTCGAGCCCGATGGCCTAACGCTGCATGTGCAGGGCATAGACTGGACCTGCCACGTGCATGCCCTGCTGATGCTGCACAAGCCCGGCGGCTTCGAATGCAGCCAGAAACCGCGCCACCACCCAAGCGTGATGAGCCTGCTGCCGGCGCCGTTGCGCACGCGCGGCGTGCAGCCGGTGGGCCGGCTGGACGAAGACACCACCGGCCTGCTGCTGTTCACTGACAGCGGCGCACTCATACACCGCCTGACATCGCCCAAGCACCATGTGGCCAAGGTCTACGAAGTGGGCACCAAACACCCCGTTGACGACACCCAGTTGGCGCGGTTGCTGGCCGGCGTCGTGCTGGACGACGACCCCGCGCCGGTGCGCGCCGCCGCTGCCGTGCGCAGTGCCGAGTGCGCGCTGCGGCTGACGCTGAGCGAAGGCAAATACCACCAGGTCAAACGCATGTTGGCCGCGGTGGGCAACCGGGTGGAAAGCCTGCACCGCAGCGGCTATGGCGCGCTGCAGCTACCGGACGATCTGCCGCCCGGCCAGTGGCGTTGGCTGTCGCCCGACGTGGCGATCTGATCCGCGGTGCTGAAGGGCGCGGGCTGCGTGCCCCCGGCCGGTCAGGGCCCCAAGGGCTGCGCCTCCTGTTCGCGGGCGGTCGCGGCGCGGGCGGCAAGCCGTTGGCGGTTTCGGCGGCGCGCCCAGCGCGTGACATCGTCGATGGCGCGCTGCAAAGGGTTCATGGCCGGACGCGCCGCAACACGTCGGGGGCCCAGCTCGTCCAGCAGCGCCAGCCACGCGGCCACGCAGCGGCCCAGCGAATGCTGCGCAGCCACGCCGCGCGCGGCAGCCGCAGCCAGCGTCGCCAGGCGCTCTGGATCGTCCAGCGCCCGCTGAAGGGCCGCGAGCCAGGCCGCGGACCCGTCTTCCACCAGCACCCCATCGACCCCGTCCTGGATGACATCGCTGTAGGGCGGGCGATTGGCGCACAGGGTGGGCACGCCCGCCAGCGCGTAGTCGAAGTACTTGATGGCGCTTTTGCAGGCATCGAAGGCCGTCGCGCCGAGCGGGATAAGGGCCAGCAAGGGCCCCGAAGTGCGGATCAGGTGCAGAAAGTCCGGCCGCGGCATCAGGGCAATCGTGCGGATGGCAACCCCGGACTGCACCAGGTCGCCCGCCACCGGGCCGACGGCCAGCACCGGGCCGATGCGACCAGGCTGCGCCTGCAGCTCGCGCAGTGCCAGCGCCAGCTCGGCCACCGGCACGTGGTCTGACGAGGCCAGGATGAATGAGGGCAAAACGTGGGCGCCTGGCGGCGACGCACCCGACGCGTCGGCCGGCGGCAAGGTGTCACCGTAATTCGGGATCTCGACCCAGCGCGGCGCCCCCAGGCCGCGACCCAGGCGCGCCGTGCTGACGCTCACCACGTCGGCCGCGGCCAGGCAGCGCCGAAGCCAGGGCAGCCTGCGTCGCACGGCCGCGTGGGAGATCAGCGACGACGGCATGTCGGTAAGCAGGTCGTCGATCTCATAGACGACCTTGCCACCGCTGGCGCGCATGGCGAAGGCCAGGCGGCAGGCACGCCGCGTCAATCCCCGCTGCACGATCAGCACATCGGCCCACTCGAGGTCGGCTGCAGAACAATCGTGGAACGACCGCAGCCGCAGCTCCCAGCCTGGGCGCGTGTCGATGCCCTGCCGCAACGGACGCTCGATGCGAATGTTGGTCAGCACCGATGCCACGTCGGCGGAAGCGGCAAGCAATCTCACGCCAACCCCAGCACGGTGCACCGACGGGAGCTGCTGGGCCCCCAGCGCTGCGCCCAGTCGGTCAGGCGCAAGGGGTGGCGCCCTTGATGGCCTTGAATTCCCATATCAGGTGGCTGTTCTTGTTGCGACGGTCACGGCGTCGCAGCCGGAGAGCCTCGAACCAGCCCGGCGCGGCCGTGGGTTGATATTCGAACTCGCCTCCGCGCGCCGGCACCATGCGCACGCACTCGAAATCACCCTGAAAGCCATACATCCGACCCATCAGCAGCGGGCGGGTGAAATAGATGTGGGTCTGCCGGGTCAGGATATTCACATGCGTGGGGTCCTGGAAAGCGGCCGCGTGGGGATAAGCGGGCGTGCTGGCGTAGAAGTGCCCGCCCGGCTTCAGGACGCGCCAGACTTCGTTCATCGTTTCGATGAACGGGAAGCGCGTGGCTATTGCGGAAACGGCAACGCGCGGAATATGTTCCAGAAAGTCATAGGCCGAAACCGAATCGAAAGAATCGCTTTCGAAGGGAATGGGCTCGCGGAAGAGATCGGCGCCCCGTATTTCGACCTGCGGATGATTCGACCGGGGCGCGATATCCACGCCGCAAAGCTGCGCCGCGCCGTATGGGTTGCGCGGCTTGTCGCCGCACCCGATGTCGAGGTGACGGGTGCTCATGCAGCGGTAGATCTGTCGACCAAGGTATTCATCGGACTGGCCCTTTATATACGTTTCAACTGCGCCGTAAATACTGATTTTGAGTATCTGACATATGAATTTTCAGATTGTGCTGGGCGCAGTGGCGCGTGTCAATTCCAATTTTCTTGACGACCGGGAAAGTTGGGAGTTGCGTCAGCCGGGCGGCGCAGCCAACGATTGGTCAACCGAGATCGCGAGCCGTGCGGTGGTGCGGGCCCGCAAGGCAGCCACAGGGTGCGATGTCAGGATTGCAAAGAGATTGTATTATACGCATTCGATGCCCAGTTCCCCCAGCGCCAACCGTCCCGTCGTCGTCATCCCGATATACCAGGGCGCGATGACGGCGACCGAAAAATTGTCCGTCGACCGGGCCGTCGACGCGATGGGGCAGCACGCCATCTGTTTCATCGGCCCGCGCCACCAGCACCCTCATCTGGCACGCCTGTGCCAGCATTATGGGCGCCAGGTGCAATCAACCGTGTTCGACGACCGTTATTTTGCCGGAATCAAGGGCTATAATTCCCTGATGCGCTCGCGCGGTTTCTACGCAGCGTTCTCAGCCTACAGCCACATTCTTATCGCCCAGACGGATACTCTGGTGCTGCGCGACGAGTTGGAGGCATGGTGCCAGCAGGACTATTCCTATATTGGCGCCCCGTGGTTTGTGGGCGGCAGCCAGCCGCGCCAGCCGCTGGAATTTCTCGGCGTGGGCAATGGCGGTTTTTCCTTGCGCCGGATCGCTGATTTCCTGCGCGTCCTGGGGAAGCCCAGGCATATTCCCAATTTCATCAAGTCGCAGCAGGGTGGCCCTGACGGTCAAGGCAGCCTGGTGCGTCGGTTCAAGCACGCGTGGCTTCTGGCCTACAACTTCGAGCCCCTGTTCCCGACCTCGAACGAAGACTTCTTCTGGGGCATCCTGGTGCCAGCGGCGTGCCCCTTCTTCCGGGTCCCGGGGCTCGCTGCAGCCAGCCGCTTCGCATTCGAGGTGGAGCCGCGGCACCTGTATGCGCTGAACGGCGGGCAGCTACCTTTCGGCTGCCATGCCTGGGAACGCTACGACCACGACTTCTGGCTGCAGGTCCTGCCGGAACTGGGCGGCGCGACGCTCAGCTGAACCACAGAGCGCGCGCGCCGTACCACGCACGGGACAGTCCGCGTTGCAGCTTGGCCGCCAGCGGCGTGCGCCGGCGCACGCGGCCGGCGTGGCCCAACTGATCGGCCAGGCCGGCAGCGCGGGCGCTGGCCAGGAGGTCCCGGTCGCCAGCATGACGGGCCAGCACACTTTCCAGTGCGCGGCCGAGGTCGCTCGGGCGGGACGCCACGAAAGGTTCCAGGTTGTCCGGCCAGGGATAAAAGCTGTGCACGAGCGTCCAGACTTCGGCCTGGTCCAGCGCCGGGAAGCGCAATGAGACGAGCAAGGCGCACTCCTGCACATGCCGGCTGGCATCGCTGGACAGCCCGCCGCTGACGTAATGCACGGTGGGCGCCGCATGGTGTACGACCCTGACGCCAGCTTCGAATGCCCTGCACAACCACTGCGTGTCAGCGACGATGCGCAGGCGGATGTCGTAAGGGCCGATCAGCGCGACTGCCGCCGGCGTCGCATAAACGCCGTTGTGGCAGATCTTGGGGCAGCGCAGCCACGACCCCGTGTCCAGCGCGGTCGGCACCCACAGCTTGCGACGCCCACGGTCGTGCAGCCAGGCCGAGGTGCAGATGACCACAGGCAGGTCGCAACCAGCCCCCTGGGCGCTGCGCAGCAAGGCCCGGGCGGCGATCTCGGCGGCATCCGGGGTCAGCCAATCGTCGGCATTGAGCACGCAGACCAGATCGCCGCGAACCATCTGGAGCGCCTTGTTGAGCGCGTCGTACAAGCCGCCATCCAGCTCCGAGACGTAATAGTCGATCTGGCCGGCGTGCGCCTCGATGATGTCCCACGTTCCGTCGCTCGACAGCCCATCCACGACGATGTGTTCGACCGCCCCCCAGCGCTGCGCACGCACGCTGGCCAGGGTGCGCGCCAGCGTGCCTTGGGCGTTGCGCACCACCGTGATATAGCTCACCAGTGGCTGCGATGGCCCACCCTGCCGGCAGCGCCCGGGCTGGCTGATCCGCAAACCACCTTCGGCCCTGGGCGCGACGGGATGCGGCGCAGCAGCGGTGTGCACCTCAAGCATTGGTTCGAGACTTCATGAGCACAATCATGGTAGCTTGCGCCCTTTTGCCGCCCTGGCACGCAAACTCACTCGGCACCCTTCAGACCGAAACCACTATGGGCCTGCTGAGTCCCGCCCGCCACGAGGTGCTCATCAGCCTGGGCCGCTCGCTCCCGGGCGATGGCGGCATCTTCGAGTTCTCGTCGCAGTTGGCGCAGCGCATCGCCGCGGCGGCGCCGCTGTGGCGCGAGGCCCATGAGGTCGGATTCAGCTTTCACCTGCGGCCCGAGCTGCAGGGGCTGTTCGGCGGCGATGTCGGCTACCTCCCCCTGCAACCGCTGCAGCGCTACCTGCACCGCACGCCGCGCCCCTTCGCGGTGTGGCATTCCACCCACCAGATGAACAAGTCGCTGCCGCCGCAGGGCAGCCTGCGTCGACTGGTGACCATCCACGACTTGAACTACCTGCATGGGCGCCCGGGTCTTTCGGTGTGGCGGCACGACCGGCGGCTGCGCGCCCTGCTGCGGCGCAGCGACGAGGTGGCCACGGTCAGCCACCACTCGGCCAACGACGTGGCACGACACCTGGGCTGGGCCGGGCCCCTGCACGTCATCCACAACGGCGCGCGCAGCTTCGTCGGCATGCCCCAGGAACCCCTGCCGGGATGGGCGGCCACGGCCGGGCGGCCCTTCCTGTACCACCTGAGCCGCATGTCGCCGTCCAAGAACCCGCAGGCGCTGATCGAACTGGCCCGCATCTGGCCCGAGATGACCTTCGTGCTCTGCGGCCCCCCGAGCGACGACGCCCAGCACCTGCGCGCCACCGTGAAGCTGCCTAATCTGCAATTCCACCTGGGCATCAACGACGCGCAGAAAGCCTGGGCCTACGCGCAGTGCACGGGCTTTCTGTTCCCGTCGCTGACCGAAGGCTTCGGCCTGCCGCCGATAGAAGCCATGCATTTCGGCAAGCCCGTGTTCCTGGCCCGCCGCACCTGTTTGCCCGAGATTGGCGGTGATGCCGCCGACTACTTCGACGACTTCAGCCCTGCCGCGATGAAGCAGGTGGTGCAGCAAGGCCTGGTGCGGCAAGCGCAGCCGGGCCGTGCAGGGGCCATTCAACAGCATGCCGCGCAGTTCAATTGGGACCGCGCCGCCGCAGCCTATCTGGCGCTGTACCGCCGGCTGTTGAAGCTGGCGCCGGGATAATCCACCGCCATGCAAATTCACCGTGGATTCCATCGCCACCCTGGCACCGGCGGCGCCATCACCTCAGCAGGCGGCATGGCCGGCTGTGCCATCACGATAGGCAATTTCGACGGCGTCCACCGCGGCCACCAGGCGATGCTGGCGCTGCTCACCAGCGAAGCCCGCCACCGCGGCCTGCCGGCCTGCGTGATGACCTTCGAGCCGCACCCGCGCGACCACTTTGCGCGCCGGGCCGGCAAGCCCGAAAGCGCCCCGGCAAGGATTGCCACGCTGCGCGACAAGCTGTGCGAGCTGCAACGCTGCGGCGTCGATGAAGTGGTGGTGGTG
>JANMJI010000367.1:0-1769 GCA_031371275.1 Betaproteobacteria bacterium | reverse complement strand
GCCGTTGTCGGTGCTGCGGCCGTCATGCCCGCCGCACTATGCGCAGCCAACAGTGGCCGGCCTAACTTGAATCAGATGACGTGCCCGAGGCCGTAATCCTCAACTATGAACTGGATTCCCGCATGCTAGATCGCTTCAGAGGTTGGCTGTTCAGGCGCTTCAGAAACTTCATGCTGTTCTCGATTGTGGCGTTCGGTTCACCAATCTATTTCCTCCTCGCACTTGTTCGGGCGGGAGAAGTCGAAGGTTGGGCGCGCTTGGGGGACGTGTTCTTTGGGGCGTTCTCTGGCGTACTTTGGGGATTGGGGATGTGGGTGTTTGCTAGGCCTAGGGTCGCTGAGCCGAAGGACCACAGCGGGGAGGCCGAACCCTGAAATTGGTAACCAAGAAACAGATATCAGTGTCGCGTCGCCTTGGGAATCAATGACAGCGTGCTGCTAGACACCATCACCTACCGGTCGATCGGCCAGGTGCCCGTAGGCTGGCGATGGAGCAACGGTACCCACTACGCGCGCAGCTTCGGCCTGGACAGGGCGTCCGTCTCAGACTGCATTGGAAAGCCGCCCGGCGTTTCGATGCGATTGAAAAGGCCGGGAAATACCGGCTTGTTCAAGTCATGGGCAGTTCGAGGCTTGGTCAACGCAGCCAGTCGATGACGCCCCGGCCCAGCGACAGCAGGTTGGCGTTGAGTTGTTGCACGTCGTGCAGCGCATTGACGTAAGCCACGCGCAGGTTGTAGTGCTCGCTCTCAGCCGCCATCACGTCGAACAGGCTGCGGCGGCCCAGTTGCTGCCACTGTTGCAGGGTGAAATTGCGCACCTGTTCGCTGTCGCGCAGCACGTCGGCCACGCGCTTGGCGCGGTCCAGGCTGGCCAGCGCTTGTTCGTGTACTTCGGCAACGCGAAAGCGCCTTGATTCCAGCGCTTCGGCGCGCTGCAGCACGGCGGCCTGGGCGCGTTTGCGGGCGGCTTCAGACGCCGGGGCCAGGCCCGGGTTCAGCAGCGGCACGCTGACCGTCAAACCGACCGAATACGAGCCGCTGTGCGTCGGCCCGACATTGCCACCGCCACCCGCGGCGGTGCTGCCGCTGACGATCCAGCTGACCTGCGGCTTGCCGCCGCTTTCCACCACCTCGGCATAGCGCCGGGCGGCGGTGGCTTGTGACTGCAATTGCGCAATCTCGCTCGAACGTTCTGCGTCGGCCACCAGTTGCGGCAAATCGGGCACGCCGATGAAGATGCTGCTCAAGCCTTCGGTGCCGGGCAGGCCGTCGCCCACCAGCCGGCGCAGCCGCACTTCCACCTGACGCACGGCAGACTGCGTCTGTGTCAGCGACAGCTCGGCCTGCTGCATCGATTTCTTCGCCTGCACCAACTCACTGGCACGGCCGCGGTCGGTGCGGGTGATGGTGTCCAGCGCTTCGACCAGGCAGCCCATCTTGCGCACATGGTTGCGGTAGACCTGCACCGTCATGCGATACCGGCTGCGTTCGATGGACAAAGCCACCGCCGTCAGCGCCAGTTGTTCTTGCTGGCTGAGTTGGCCGAAGCGCGCCGATTCGGCCAGTTGGGTGCGCCAGTCGGTCAGGCGGTCGGTGCGGCCACCGTCGTAGAGCAGTTGGCTGACGTTGACGGTGGCGCGCAGCTGCAGCGCCGATGTTTCGGTGACGCCGGCCGAACGCGCTCCCCCCGGGCCTACGCCACCGCCCACGCTGGCCTGCACGGCCTGTGCCGAGCGGGCTTCTTGGATGTCTTGCAAGGCCGCTTCGG
>JANMJI010000295.1:0-1716 GCA_031371275.1 Betaproteobacteria bacterium | reverse complement strand
GAACGTGGTCAACCCGTTCGGGTTGCATTCGGCAAAGACGAAGCCATATACCCCGGCCAGGCCTTGCACCCACATCGGCAACCCGTTGCACAGGCGCAGCCCGGTCGTCGCGTCCACAGCATTGACGCTGTACTTCAGCGCATTGCCGATGCCGTCGTCGATCAGCGCGCTGGCCTCGTCACCAAAAACGACCAGCCGCGTCGGCCGGTAGGTCTTGACCTCGGCCGTGCCGCCGCCACAGCCGCTGGCAACCAGGCCGACCAGAACAAAAGGTGCCAAGCAGCACGCCAGGCGGGGAAGAAACGCAAACACAACAGTCATCAGAATTCCGTCTCGAACAGGGCGGTGGCGGTGGCGGTGGCGGTGGCGGTGGCGGTGCAGTGGCTGACTCAGGCCGCCGCAGCCCGCCGCAAACGGTCAAGCACGCCGTCCCAGCTGGGCTCGGCCGGTGGCTGCTCCACCCAGATCTGCTGCACACCGCGTGCATCCAGATCGCGCAGCACCGCAAACAATTCACGCGCCACCGCCAGCCGGTCGCCCGGCATGGCCTGCCAGTACACCGGCGCCATCCCACCCGGCAGGCCCGAAATGGGCTGACGGGAATATACCGCCAGCGTGTTTCCGGCTTTGTGTTCGGCGGCGTACTCGGCCAGAGCTGGCGCCAGGCTGGCCGATTCGACCAGTCGCAGCGTCGCGCGCGGCGCGTAGTGCGCCTCCAGGGTGCCAGGGGCGCGCGGCGCCTGAGCATCGGGTGCGCGCAATTCCTCGCCCAGCGCCGCTTCGACCTCGGTGCGCGTCAGCGTGCCGGGGCGCAGCAGCACCGGCAGGCCAGTTGTGCAGTCAACGATGCTGGATTCGATCCCCAGCGCGCAGTCGCCGCCGTCCAGCACCCACAACCCGGGGCCGAACTCGGCTTGCACATGCGCAGCCCGGGTCGGGCTGATCCGGCCGAAGCGGTTGGCGCTGGGCGCGGCCACGCCGGCCACCCCCAGCGCAGCGGCCTCGCGCAGCAGCGCCTGCGCCACCGGATGGGCGGGGCAGCGCAGGCCAATGCTGGCCTGGCCGCCGGCTGCGGCCGCAGCCATGCCGGCACGGCGCGGCACGATCACGGTCACCGGGCCGGGCCAGAAGGCGTCGATCAGGCGCTGCGCCGGGCCCTCCAGGCTTGCCGCAAACGTCGCCGCTTCGGCCGGGCTGGCCACATGGATGATCAGCGGGTGGCCCAGCGGCCGGCCCTTGGCGGCAAAGATGCCCGCCACCGCCGCGTTGTCGTCGGCCCGGGCGCCCAGGCCGTAGACGGTCTCGGTCGCAAACGCCACCAAGCCGCCGGCGGCCAGGCGCTGGGCTGCGGCCAGGACCTCAGCCGTATCGTCGCCGCGCAGCAGCGTCAAGCGCGACTCACCATGCCGTTGGCAAACCGAGCAAGGCCGCCGCCTGTCTGGCCACGGCATTGGCGGCGGGCAGATCGGGCGCGGTGATGGTCAGGTGGCCCATCTTTCGGCCGGGCCGGGCCTCGTCCTTGGCGTACAGGTGCAGGTGGGTGCCGGGCAAGGCCAGCACGCCGGCCCAGTCAGGTGTATGCGGCCGGCCCTGGGTGTCGAACCACAGCTCGCCGAGCAAGTTCAGCATCACCGCGGCGCTGTGTTGGCGCGGCGCCACCAGCGGCAGACCCGCAAGGGTGCGCACTTGCAGCGCGAACTGGCTCAGGTCACTGCC
>JANMJI010000274.1:0-32864 GCA_031371275.1 Betaproteobacteria bacterium | reverse complement strand
TGAAAGCACAACTGGCAGCGCGTGCTGTCGCAGCTTGAAGGCCAAGGCTTCGCAATCGGCGAAGGCTGGGTTCACAATCGGTGCAAGCTCTCGGCCAGCGCGAAGGATAAGCTTGTGTCGGTGTCGCTTTTGCGGCTGCAGGCTGACCGGCCTGCCGCACCCGGGCCAGGCTCCACGCTCACCCGTGTGAGGGCCGGGCCCGTCCTGCGGGGTGGCGCCCTTCATCCGACCCGTCCATGCGTTTCGACCTCACCACGCTCAACCTCGTGCTTGCCATTGCCGACACCCGCAGCATCACGCGCGGCGCCGAACGCGAACACCTGGCGCTGGCAGCGGCCAGCAAGCGCTTGAGCGACCTGGAATCGCGCTTCGGCGTGCCGCTGTTCGACCGCCGCGCGCGCGGTGTCGAACCCACCGAAGCCGGCCGCGCGCTGGTGCGCCACAGTCGCAGTCTGCACGCCAGCCTGCACGCGCTGGAAAGCGAAGTGGTGGAGTTTTCGCGCGGCATCAAGGGCCACTTGCGCATCGTCGCCAACGCCGGCGCCATCAGCGAATGCCTGCCGCCTGATCTGGCAGCGTTTTCTCAATCCCACCCGCAGATCCGCATCAGTCTGGAAGACCTGACGAGTGCCGAGATCCAGGCCGCAGTGGCCGAAGGCCGCGCGGACGTGGGCATCTGCGTGCCGCCGATGCTCGACAACCGCCTCACGACCTGGCGCTACCGGCATGGCGCGCTGGCCGCCATCGTGCCCGCGCGCCATGCGCTGGCGCGGCGCAAAGTTGTGCGCTTCGAGGCGCTGCTGGAGCACGACATCGTCGGCCTGCACCAGGGTGCGGCCGTGCACGAACTGATGCGCGCGGAAGCCGAAGGCCAGGGCAAGACGCTGAAGGCGCGGCTGCAGGTGCGCGGCTTTGATGCCATTGCGCAACTGGTTGAAGCGGGGCTGGGGGTGGCGGTGATGCCAGCCGCCACCGCCGAGCGTTTTGCGCAGGTTTTCCGCATCAAGGTGCTGCGCCTGGATGAACCCTGGGCCGAGCGCGATTACCTGCTGGCGGTGCGCACGCAGGACGTGCTGCCCACCGTGGTGCAGCGCTTTGTGGACGCGCTGTGCCCAGCCGCTGATTCTCTTTCTGCACAATCTGCTTTTGGAGGCGCCAAGCCATGACCGCAAGAACGCTCTACGACAAGCTGTGGGACGAACACGTCGTGCACACCGAAGACGACGGCACCACCACGCTCTACATCGACCGTCACCTGGTGCACGAAGTCACCAGCCCGCAAGCCTTTGAAGGCTTGCGCCTGGCCGGGCGCAAGGTGTGGCGCGTCAGCAGCATCGTGGCCACCGCCGACCACAACACCCCCACCACCGGCTGGGAAGACGGCTACGACGGCATCACCGACCCCATCAGCCGGTTGCAGGTGACGACGCTGGACGCCAACATCTTGGAGTCGGGCGCGGCGGCCTACTTCCCCTTTCTGGACAAGCGCCAGGGCATCGTGCACGTCATCGGGCCCGAGAACGGCGCCACGCTGCCGGGCATGACGGTGGTCTGTGGTGACTCGCACACCAGCACCCACGGCGCCTTTGGCGCGCTGGCGCACGGCATCGGCACCAGCGAAGTCGAACATGTGATGGCGACGCAGACGCTGCTGGCGAAGAAGGCGAAGAACCTGCTTGTCAAAGTGAGTGGCACCGCAGGCCGCGGCGTCACCGCCAAGGACATCGTGCTGGCGATCATCGGGAAGATCGGCACCGCCGGCGGCACCGGCTACACCATCGAATTCGGCGGCTCGGCCATCCGCGCGCTGAGCATGGAAGGCCGCATGACGGTGTGCAACATGGCCATCGAGGCCGGCGCCCGCGCAGGTCTGGTGGCGGTCGATGAAAAGACGATTGCCTATTGCAAGGGACGCCTCTTCGCCCCCAAGGGCGTCGAGTGGGACCACGCGGTCGCCTACTGGCGCACGCTGCAAAGCGACCCCGGCGCGCACTTCGATGCGGTGGTGGAACTCGACGCTGCATTGATCCAGCCGCAGGTCACCTGGGGCACCAGCCCCGAAATGGTGTTGCCGGTGGACGGCCGCGTGCCCGACCCCGACAAGGAAAAGGACGCCGTCAAACGCGGCGCCATCGAACGTGCGCTGGCCTACATGGGCCTGCAGCCGAACAAGGCCATCACCGACATCCGCATCGACAAGGTCTTCATCGGCAGCTGCACCAACAGCCGCATCGAAGACCTGCGCGAGGCGGCTGCGGTCGTCAAGCGCGCCGGCACGCGCGTGGCCGGCAACGTCAAGCTGGCGCTGGTGGTGCCCGGCTCGGGGCTGGTGAAAGCGCAGGCCGAAGCCGAAGGCCTGCACACCATCTTCACCGCTGCCGGCTTCGAATGGCGCGAACCCGGCTGCAGCATGTGCCTGGCCATGAACGCCGACCGGCTGGAACCCGGTGAACGCTGCGCCAGCACCAGCAACCGCAACTTCGAAGGCCGCCAGGGTGCTGGGGGCCGCACGCACCTCGTCAGCCCGGCGATGGCGGCCGCTGCGGCATTGAACGGCCACTTCGTCGATGTACGACGCATGTCCTGAAGAGAGAGAACAAGCCATGGACGCCTTCACCGTGCACAAGGGCCTTGTCGCCCCGATGGACCGCGACAACGTCGACACCGATGCCATCATCCCGAAGCAGTTCTTGAAGTCGATTGCGCGTTCAGGCTTCGGCCAGAACCTGTTCGACGCCTGGCGCTACCTGGACCCGGGTGAGCCGGGGCAGGACCCGGCATCGCGCAAGCCTAACCCTGATTTTGTGCTGAACCAGGCGCGCTATGCAGGGGCCAGCGTGCTGCTGGCGCGCAGCAACTTCGGCTGCGGGTCAAGCCGCGAACACGCGCCCTGGGCGCTGCAGCAGTACGGATTTCGCGCCCTGATCGCGCCCAGCTACGCCGACATCTTCTTCAACAACTGCTTCAAGAACGGCATCCTGCCGATCGTCTTGCCTGAAGCGCAGGTGGCGCGTCTCTTCGATGAAGTCTTCGCCTTCCCCGGCTACCAGCTCACCGTGGACCTGCCGCGCCAGGTGGTGGTCAAGGCCGACGGCAGCGAGCTGCCGTTCGAGGTCCAGCCTTTCCGCAAGTACTGCCTGGTCAACGGCTTTGATGACATCGGCCTGACGCTGCGGCACAAGGACAAGATCAAGGCCTTTGAAGCCGAGCGCCTGGCGCGCCTGCCGTGGCTTGCACAACGTCAACTTTGAAAGTTTCCCCATGAAGATCGCGATCCTGCCGGGCGACGGCATTGGCGTGGAAATCGTCGCCGAGGCGGTGCGAGTGATGGACGTGCTGGACCTGCCGTTCGAGACCGAAACCGCACTCGTCGGCGGCGCCGCGTATGAAGCGCATGGCCACCCGCTGCCCGACAACACGCTTCAACTGGCGAAGGACGCCGACGCCATCCTCTTCGGCGCCGTCGGCGACTGGAAGTACGACAAGCTGGACCGCCCACTGCGCCCCGAGCAGGCCATCCTGGGCCTGCGCAAGCACCTGGGCCTTTTCGCCAACCTGCGCCCGGCGCTTTGTTATGAGCAGCTGACGCATGCCTCGTCGCTGAAGCCGGAGCTGGTGGCGGGTCTGGACATCCTGATCATCCGCGAGCTCACCGGCGACATCTACTTCGGCCAACCGCGTGGCCGCCGCGTGGCCACCGACGGCCACTTCCCCGGTGCCGAAGAAGCCTTCGACACCATGCGCTACAGCAGGCCCGAGATCGAACGCATCGCCCATGTGGCCTTCCAGGCTGCGCGCAAACGCAGCGGGCGCGTGACGAGTGTGGACAAGGCCAACGTGCTGGAGACTTTCCAGTTCTGGAAGGATGTGGTCACCGAGGTGCATGCCGGCTACCCGGACGTGGAACTGCAGCACATGTACGTCGACAACGCCGCCATGCAACTGGTGAAGGCGCCGAAGGCCTTTGACGTGCTGGTGACGGGCAATATGTTCGGCGACATCCTGAGCGACGAAGCCGCCATGCTCACTGGCAGCATCGGCATGCTGCCCAGCGCGTCGCTGGACAAGGCCAACAAGGGCCTGTACGAGCCCAGCCACGGCAGCGCGCCGGACATCGCGGGCAAGGGCGTGGCCAATCCGCTGGCTACAATCTTGTCGCTTGCCATGATGCTGCGATACACCCTTCAGCAACCCGCCGCCGCCGAGCGTATCGAGACGGCGGTGAAAGCCGTACTCACTGCCGGTTTGCGCACAGCCGACATCTGGAATGCGGGCACGACGAAGGTTGGCACGCAGGCGATGGGTGACGCGGTCGTTGCGTCCCTGACGGGCAAAACGATCAACACCTCGGGCTGAAGCCCCCGGATCGTCTCGCCCCCACCCAGGACCCCGGCGACACGAACCGGGTGCAGCCAGGGGTCCCGGACAACGGAAGAAGGCGAAGATAAATGGCACTTGCAGTGAATCCGCGCGTCGGCCTGGTGGGCTGGCGCGGCATGGTCGGTTCGGTGTTGATGGACCGCATGCAGGCCGAAGGCGACTTCGCCCTCATCGAGCCGGTGTTCTTCAGCACCAGCAACGCTGGCGGCACACTGCCCGCCGCGATTGCGGGCCTGGCGAAGAACGACACCAGGCTGCATGACGCCAGCGACATCGCGGCGCTGAAAAGCTGCGAAGTCATCATCACCGCCCAGGGCGGCGACTACACCAAGGCCGTGTACCCGCAGTTGCGCGCGGCGGGCTGGAAGGGTTACTGGATCGACGCGGCCAAGACGCTGCGCATGAACGACGACGCCGTCATCGTGCTGGACCCGGTCAACCTGCCCGTCATCAAAACCGCGCTGGCCAAGGGCGTGCGCGACTATGTTGGCGGCAACTGCACCGTCAGCTGCATGCTGATGGGCGTGGGCGCACTCTTCAAGGCCGACCTCGTCGAATGGATGACGGCCACCACCTACCAGGCCGCCAGCGGCGGCGGCGCGCAGCACATGCGCGAACTGCTGACCCAATTCGGCACGCTGAACGCGGCCGTGCGGCCTTTGCTGGACAACCCGGCCAGTGCCATCCTCGACATCGACCGCCAGGTGGCCGCCACGCAGCGTGGTTTGTCGGCGGAAGAAACAAAGAACTTCGGCGCGCCGCTGGCCGGCAGCCTGATCCCGTGGATAGACGCTGACCGCGGTGACGGCACCAGCCTGGAAGAGTGGAAAGGCGGCGCCGAGACCAACAAGATACTGGGCCGCGGCCCAGGCTTCCCAGGCACTGCGGCGGTGCCGATAGACAGCACTTGTGTGCGCGTGGGCGCCATGCGCTGCCACAGCCAGTCGCTGAGCTTCAAGCTCAAGAAAGACGTGCCGCTGGCCGACCTGGAAGCCCTGCTTCGTGAAGACAACGAATGGGTGCGGTTCGTGCCCAACCAGCGCGATGCCACCGTGCAGGGGCTGACGCCGGTGGCTGTCACCGGCACCATGAACATCGCAGTCGGCCGGCTGCGCAAGCTGGCCATGGGCCCGCAGTACCTGGGCGCCTACACGATTGGCGACCAGCTACTGTGGGGTGCGGCCGAGCCGCTGCGCCGCATGCTGCGCATCCTGATTGAGACCTGACGAGCGCAGCCGGCCTTGGCCGGCCGCCGACGTTGCCGACGGGCAACATGGCTGCCGACCACCAGAAACAAAGCATTTCGCCCGGGATCGTTAGCTTCAGCCTTAGCTTGCGCTCCTATATGCTTGATACTGTTGCGATTTCCGCCACGTCAAGCCTTGCTTTCGTGCCAGGCGCCTGGTGGCTTGAAGAGACAGCGGCCGGCTTGCCGTGATGCTGCAAACGTCCGCTTGGGGGGAATGCCTTGAACCATAGACACCGTGACGCTGCGCGTTTTGCGTTGAAGGGCGTGGCCCTGGCCGTGGCCTGCTTGTGGGGCGCACAGACCTGGGCACTGGGCCTGGGCCGGCTGACCGTCAGCTCGGCGCTGGGTGAAACGCTGCGTGCCGAAATCGACATCACCAGCATCACGCCAGAAGAAGCTGCGTCGCTGAAGCTGCGCGTGGCGGCGGCCGAGTCTTACCGCAGTGCCGGCATCGAGTACAACGCCGTGCTGCCATCGGCGCAACTGCAAATCGTCAAGCGCCCCGACGGCCGCACGGTGGTGCGCATCACCAGCGACCGTGCGGTGTTGGAGCCCTTCGTTGACGTCATCATCGAAGCCACCTGGTCCAGCGGCCGGCTGGTGCGCGAATACACCATGCTGTTCGATCCGCCCAGCGCGCGCACCGCGCAGGCGCCAGTGCCGGCGGCAGCGCCTGTCATCACGCCCGTGCCCGCGCCGGCCAATGGGTCTGCGCCGATGGCCACAGCGGCGCCCGTTGCACCTGTCGCTGCACCCGCGCCGTCGCCTTCTTCAGCGCCCGTGCGGGCCAAGTCGCGCGCCGTGCCCATGGAAGCCCCGCGCCCCCCTGTGGCCGGTGCTGCGCCGACTGGCGAAGACGAAGTCCGCGTGCGCCCCGGCGATTCGCTTTCACGCATTGCCGGCCGTGTGCAAAGGCCCGGCATTTCGCTGGACCAGATGCTGGTGTCGCTGTTCCGCGGCAACCCGCAGGCTTTTGTCGGCGACAACATGAACCGGCTGAAGGCGGGTGCCGTATTGGCCGTGCCGTCCGCCGAAGGGGCGGGCAAGCTCAGTGCGCAGGAAGCGCGTGAGTTGATCGTTGCGCAAAGCGCCGACTTCGCGGCCTACCGCCAGCGCCTGGCCAGCGGCACCACCACCGAAGCCGATGCCGCCGCCAGCCGCCAGGCCCGCGGCCAGGTGCAAACGCAGGTCGACGACCGCAAACAAACCGCAGCCCCCACGCCCGACCGGCTGAGGCTGTCGCAAGGCGGCTTGAAGGCATCGGCACCAGAAACCCAGGCTTCCAAACAAACCCAGACCCGCGACGACCGCGCGCGCCTGGCGGAATTGGCGCGCAATGTCGATGACCTGAAGAAGCTGCAAGGCGCCACCGTGCCGGCTGTTCCTGCACCGGCGCCTGCGCCTGTTGTGGCGGCGGCACCTGTGGCACCCGCGCCCGGGACCATAGCGGCAGCGCCCACGCCCACGCAATCAACCGCGCCCAGCCCGACGCCGACCGTGGTGGCCGTGGCCCCACCTGTGGCCGTGGTGGCGCCTGCACCGGCAGCCCCGCCTGCACCCGCCCCAGCCGCTGCCTCGGCGGCCAAACCGGCCAAGCCCGCCGCCCTTCCGGCAGCCCCGCCTGGCGCCCCGCCGGCGCGTGAAGAGCCGGGTTTGATGGACACATTGCTGGACAACTCGCTGCTGCTGCCTGGCGCCGGCGTGCTGGTCGTCTTGCTGGCCGGTCTGGGCCTGTACCGGCTGCGCGCGCGCCGCAAGCCGGCGGGCGAAACGTCGTTTCTTGAGAGCCGTTTGCAGCCCGATTCATTCTTCGGCGCCAGCGGTGGCCAACGCATAGACACACGCGACGCCCCGTCGTCCAGCAACTCGTCGTCGATGAGTTATTCGCTGTCGCAACTGGACGCCATTGGCGACGTTGACCCGGTCGCCGAAGCCGATGTCTACCTGGCCTATGGCCGCGACCTGCAGGCCGAAGAAATACTCAAGGAAGCCATGCGGTCGACGCCGGAACGGATGGCGATACGGTCCAAATTGCTGGAGGTTTACGCCAAGCGCCGCGACACCAAGGCCTTCGAGTTGCTGGCCACGCAGATGTTCAACCTGACGCGCGGCGAAGGCGAAGAATGGCGCGCTGCCCAGGTGCTGGGCTTGGGCATAGACCCCGACAACCTGCTCTACCAGCCGGGCGGCCAGCCCGAGGACGTGCGCGCTGCCGGCGGCGTCATGATGCCCGACGCATTGGGTGCATCCACCCAGCCCTACGCCGCGCCAGTGCAGCCGCCGGCCTTCCAGCCCGCAGCCGACGCCACCCTGGACGGCGGCCTCGACCTCGACCTGGAATTCGACCTGCCTGGCCAAACAACGGTGCAGATGCCGGCCCGCCCGGTGCCACCGCCGGCGCCGCCGAGCATGCCCGAGACCACGCAGCCGTTTTTGACCGCCGCGCAGATGGCGTCAGAAGACACGCTGGACCTGATGCTGGAGCCTGGCGAGCCCAAGACCATCCCCGTCAAACGCGGCCCGCCACCGCAGTCACCATCGTCGGCGCCCGCCGCTCACGACGCGACGCTCGATTTCGACCTGGGTTCACTGTCAACCGAGGCGCCCACCATCGCCACCAAATTGCCGCCGCAGCCCGAGCCTGCGCTGGACTTCGGCGACTTCTCCATCGGCGGTGAACCGCTGACAGCCCTGCCGCCGGCCGACCACACCGCAGACCCGCTGTCGCGCAAGCTGGAACTGGCCGAGGAATTCCGCCACATCGGTGACCTGGAAGGCGCGCGCGACCTGCTGGAAGAGGTCGTGGCCAAGAGCAGCGGCACCTTGCAGGCCAAGGCCCAGGGCATGCTCGACAAGCTTGTCTAGACAAGCTCGTCACGACAAGCTGTCATGCGCCTGGCCCTGGGCCTGGCCTACCGCGGCCAGGCCTACTGCGGCTGGCAGTCGCAGCCCGCTGGCCGCACCGTGCAAGACGTGCTGGAAAAGGCCTTGTCGGCCTTTGCCGACCAGGCCGTCAGCACCGTGTGCGCGGGCCGCACCGACACCGGCGTGCATGCGCTCAACCAGGTGGTGCATGTGCAAGCGCGGGTGCAGCGCGACATGTCTTCCTGGGTGCGCGGCACCAACCGCTACCTGCCCGCCGACGTGGCCGTGCAATGGTGCCAGCCGGTGGGCGCGGGCTTCCACGCCCGCTACAGCGCAGTCGGCCGGCGCTATCGGTTTGTGGTGTTGGAATCGAATGTGCGCCCGGCGCTGGAACACGGCCTGGTGGGCTGGGTCTTCCGCCCGCTGGACGGCGATGCGATGCGCGCCGCGGCTGCGCTGCTGGTCGGTACACACGACTTCAGCAGCTTTCGCGCCGCCCATTGCCAATCACCCACGCCGGTCAGAGCCTTGCGCGACATAACTGTCAAAAAACACGGCGCATACTGGTGTTTTGATTTCGACGCCAACGCCTTTCTGTACCACATGGTGCGCAACATCATGGGCTGCCTGGTGGCCGTGGGCACCGGCCGGCAAAGCGTGGCCTGGATGACCGAAGTGCTGGCCGCGCGCAGCCGCAGCATCGCCGCGCCCACCTTCCCGGCTGACGGTTTGTATTTCGTCGGCCCGTACTACGATGCGGCGCACGGCCTGCCCACGCACACCCCGGCGATGGATTGGCTGCCCTAGCCCACGCCACATCACCATGCCCCGCACCCGCATCAAGATCTGTGGCCTGACGCGTGAAGCCGATGTCGATGAAGCCGTCGATGCCGGCGCCGATGCGCTGGGCTTTGTGCTCTACGCCAAGAGCCCGCGCCATGTGACGCTGGCGCGCGCGCTTGAACTCATCGCCCGGCTGCCGCCTTTCGTGGTGCCGGTGCTGTTGTGGGTGAATGCTTCGCCGCACGAACTGCGCCTGGCCACCGAAGCGCTGCCGCAAGCGCTGCTGCAGTTCCATGGCGACGAAACGCCGGCGCAGTGTGAAGCCGCTGGCCGGCCTTACATCCGCGCCGCGCGCATGGGTGCGGCGGGGGCCATTGCCGGCGGCGATGGGGGCTTCAGTTTGCTAGACTTAGCGCAGCAATTTCACAGTGCACAAGCCCTGCTGCTCGACGCCGATGTCGAGGCTTACGGTGGGGCAGGGAAGGTCTTCGATTGGTCACTGATTCCACCAAGCGTGCCCCTTCCGGTCGTTTTGTCTGGTGGGTTGAATCCTGCCAACGTGACCGATGGGGTGACCCGCGTCCGGCCCTGGGCCGTTGACGTGAGTTCCGGCGTGGAGATCAGCAAGGGCGTGAAAAGCGGCCCGCTGATGCGCCGGTTCTGCAAGGCGGTGCGCGAAGCCGACGACCGGCTGACGCGCTGACAGCGGCCTCTCTTTGAGGGGCCTGCATTCGAGGAACCCTAAATGCTGAATTACCAACAACCCGATGCCCGTGGGCATTTCGGGCCTTACGGTGGCACCTTTGTCGCTGAGACATTGATCCACGCATTGCACGAGCTTGAAGCGGCCTATGCCAAATACCGCGAAGACCCTGAGTTTGTGGCCGAGTTCAGGCACGAGCTGAAGCACTTCGTCGGCCGGCCGAGCCCGATCTACCACGCGGCCCGGCTTTCACGCGAGATCGGCGGCGCGCAGATTCACCTCAAGCGTGAAGACCTCAACCACACCGGTGCGCACAAGGTCAACAACACCATCGGCCAGGCTTTGCTGGCTCGCCGCATGGGCAAGCCGCGGGTCATCGCCGAGACCGGCGCCGGCCAGCACGGCGTGGCCACGGCCACCATCTGTGCGCGCTACGGCATGGAATGCGTGGTCTACATGGGCAGCGAAGACATCAAACGCCAAAGCCCCAACGTCTACCGCATGCACCTGCTGGGCGCCAAGGTGGTGGCGGTGGAAAGTGGCAGCAAGACACTGAAGGACGCGTTGAATGAGGCGCTGCGCGACTGGGTGACCAACGTCGAAAACACGTTCTACATCATCGGCACCGTGGCCGGCCCGCACCCCTACCCGATGATGGTGCGTGACTTTCAGCGTGTCATCGGCGACGAGTGCCTGGTGCAGATGCCCGAACAAACCGGCCGCCAGCCCGATGCCGTGATCGCCTGCGTCGGCGGCGGCAGCAACGCCATGGGCATCTTCTACCCCTACATCCCGTTCGACCAAACACGGCTGATTGGCGTGGAAGCGGCGGGACAGGGGCTGGACAGCGGCAAGCACGCGGCATCGCTGTCGGCCGGCACACCGGGTGTACTGCATGGCAACCGCACCTATCTGCTGCAGGATGCCAACGGCCAAATTACAGAGACACATTCGATCTCGGCCGGGCTGGACTATCCCGGCGTCGGACCTGAACACGCCCACCTGAAAGACATCGGCCGCGCCGAGTACGTGGCCATCAAGGACGACGAAGCGCTGAGCGCCTTCCACCGTCTGTGCCTCACCGAAGGCATCATCCCGGCACTGGAAAGCAGCCACGCCGTGGCCTATGCCATGAAGCTGGCCGCGACGATGCTGCCGAACCAGCATCTGCTGGTGAACCTGAGCGGGCGCGGCGACAAGGACATCGGCACCGTGGCCGACCTGTCAGGCGCCGAGTTCTTCTGCCGGCCTTCTTGCCGCGGCCAGAGTGTCAAAGGCGGTGCAGCATGAGCCGCATCCAAAACACGCTGGCTGCGCTGAAAGCCCAAGGCCGCAAAGCGCTGATCCCCTACATCACTGCGGGCGACCCCTTCGCCGACATCACACCGGCGGTGATGCAGGCTCTGGCCGATGGCGGCGCCGACATCATCGAGCTGGGCGTGCCTTTCAGCGACCCGATGGCCGACGGCCCGGTGATCCAGAAGGCCAGCGAGCGCGCGTTGGCCAAGGGCATCGGCGCGCCGCAGGTGCTGGACATGGTGCGCGCGTTTCGCAAAGGCAACCAGAAAACACCCGTGGTGTTGATGGGTTATGCCAACCCGATTGAAGCCTACGACCACCGCGATGGTGATGGCAGCTTCATCACCGCCGCACGCCAAGCGGGTGTGGATGGCTTGCTGGTGGTGGACTATCCGCCCGAGGAATGCGAGACCTTTGCCGCGCGCTTGAAAGCCGTGGGCCTGGACCTCATCTTCCTGCTGGCCCCCACCAGCACCGACGAGCGCATGCGGCAGGTGGGCCGCATCGCCAGCGGCTATGTGTATTACGTGTCTCTGAAGGGCGTTACCGGCGCGGGCCACCTGGACACCGCAGCGGTGGCTGAAATGTTGCCACGCATACGGGCCCATGTCAGTGTGCCGGTGGGCGTGGGCTTCGGCATTCGTGATGCAGCCACTGCGCGCGCCGTCAGCAGGGTGGCCGATGCGGTCGTCATCGGTTCGCGGCTGATCCAGATTCTGGAGACCGAGACGCGCGAGAATGCGCCGGCCGCCGCACGGGCCTTCATGGCCGAGATACGCACCGCACTCGACGCCTGAGCCGTGAAGCCGTGAAGCCAGGATGTCCACCCTTGATTGAGGAGAACGCATGAGTTGGCTTGAGAAACTGCTGCCGCCAAAGATTCAGCACACCGACCCGGCCGACCGCCGCGTCGTGCCCGAGGGGCTGTGGATCAAATGCCCCTCGTGCGAGACGGTGCTCTACAAGACCGACCTGGAGCAAAACCTCAACGTCTGTCCCAAGTGCGACCACCACCACCGCATCGGCGCCCGCGCCCGGCTGGATGCTTTCCTCGACCCCGAAGGGCGCTGGGAAATCGGCCAGGAAGTGATGCCTGTGGACCCGCTGAAATTCAAGGACAGCAAGAAGTACCCTGCGCGTTTGAAAGCCGCACTGGAAGCCACCGGTGAGACCGACGCGCTGGTCGTCGTTGGTGGCGCGGTGATGAGCGTGCCGGTGGTGGCCGCGTGCTTCGAATTCGAGTTCATGGGCGGCAGCATGGGCAGTGTGGTGGGCGAGCGTTTCGTGCGCGGTGTGGAAGCTGCCCTCGAACAGAAAGTGCCCTTCGTCAGCTTCACCGCCACTGGCGGCGCGCGCATGCAGGAAGGGCTGTTGAGCCTGCTGCAGATGGCCAAGACGAATGCTTCGCTGACGCGTCTGGCCAAAGCCAAGCTGCCCTTCATCAGCGTACTGACCGACCCCACCATGGGCGGTGTCTCGGCCAGCTTCGCTTTTGTGGGCGACGTGGTGATCGCCGAGCCGAAAGCGCTGATCGGCTTTGCCGGCCCGCGGGTGATCGAAAACACCGTGCGCGAGAAGCTGCCCGAAGGCTTCCAGCGCAGTGAATTCCTGTTGGGCACCGGCGCGCTGGACATGATTTGCGACCGGCGCCAACTGCGGCCCAACATCGCGCGCTTGTTGGCGATGTTGCAGCGGCAAAGTGCCGACGCTGTGGCTTGATTCAGCGGTTTTTCCAGGCCAAGTTTCAACCTTTAATGTGCTATTTCGGTGCGGCCGCCGGGTGCGCAGCCCACACCCCCTAATTTGACCCCGCATTTCCCACACCCAAGGCGATACATGTCGTAACGTCCTAACAACGCCTGTATTCGGGCGTCAGAGGAGTGACATGAAACGATTTGGGAGTTTGTCATTTTCAATTGTTAGTCTGGTAGTTGCCTCAGCTGGCGCGCAAGCAGCAACCGTGACCTTGTCCGGCTTGGACGCAGGCGGCTCCGGTGCTTCCATCATTGCGGCGCCGTCGGGAATATTTGCCGGATCGACATTGGTCGGCGCATTGCTCGGCACCTTGAGCGCGGCACCCGGTTACTCATTCCTTTCGAACAGCGCTGTGAGCTTGCCGTTCACGTTTTGCGTAGAACTCGGTGCGCCAGTGACCTTTGGCTCGGCACTGGCTTACTCTGTCGTGAATCCGGCCGGCGCCGGCGCTTACACGGCCGCGTTCGGTACCGGCGGCGGCGGTTGGGGCGCCGGTGCAGTGGCAACGAGTGCCCGCATCGACAAACTGCTGGCCTATGCATTGCCGACCCTTGGCACTAACACATCAGGGGGCAGCGCCACCACCGCCATTGAGGACCAGGGCGCATTGCAACTGGCTATTTGGAACGCCATTTACGACGTCGGTGATCTCAGCCTGTCGACAGGTGCGTTTATCGCAACCGCAGGCGGTAATGTCGCTGCCCGTGCCAACTTTTTCCTCGCCGGCATCGCGGGCACCACAGCCACGACCCACTATTCGGTGTTGAAGAGCGACAGCCAGCAAGATCTGTTGGTCGTCGAGGTGCCCGAGCCTGCGACATTCGGACTGGCTGCCCTTGCGCTTTTCGGGTTGGCCCTGACGCGCCGCCCCGCACGGGCTGTCTGAAGCGTCGCACGCCCCGACGCACGCAAGCGGCCCGGGAGGCCGCTTTTTTTCGCCCAGGTATCCTCGGCTGTATGGCGCAACCGAACACATTGACGGAATGGCTCGCGCACTGCGCGGCCATGCACCCGAGCACGATGGACTTGTCGCTGGAGCGCACGGTGGAAGTGGCGCGGCGTTTGAACATAACGTTCGAAGTACCCGTCATCACGGTGGCCGGCACCAACGGCAAAGGCAGCACCTGCGCGATGCTGGAAAGCATCGCCCGCCACGCCGGTTACCGCACCGGGCTGTACCAGAAGCCAGAGCTGGTGCACTTCGAGGAACGCTGCCGCGTCAATGGCCAGCCGGTATTGGCCGCTGACCTGGTGCCGCACTTCGCCGCGGTGGAACAAGCCCGCCTGAACGGACAGGACAGCATCACGCTGACCCAGTTCGAGTTCAGCACGCTGGCCATCGTGCGGCTGCTGTCGCTGGCCGATGTCGATGTCATCGTGCTCGAAGTGGGCCTGGGTGGCCGCTTCGATTCGGTCAACGCTTTCGACACCGACTGCGCCGTCATCACCAGCATCGATCTCGACCACACCGAATGGCTGGGCCCCGACCGCGAGAGCATCGGGCTTGAGAAAGCGCAGATCATGCGGCCAGGCAAACCGGCCATCGTCAGCGACCCTTTGCCGCCAGCCAGTGTCGTCAAGCACGCTGAAAGCATCGGTGCCGACCTGTGGCTGGTGGGCCGCGACTTCAACCACACCGGCGACCGTCAACAATGGGGCTGGGCGGGGCACCATGGCCAGATTCAGCGGCGCTACCACGGCATGGCCTACCCGGCATTGCGCGGCGCCAACCAGCTGCTGAATGCAGCAGGCGCGATTGCGGCGCTGGAAGCGATTCGCCACCGCCTGCCCATCACCGCGCAAGCCATTCGCACCGGGCTGGCCATGGTCGAATTGCCCGGCCGTTTCCAGATCGTGCCCGGCCAGCCGGCACTGGTGCTGGACGTGGCACACAACCCGCAGGCCGTGGCCGCGCTGGCGCTGAACCTCGACGCGATGGGCTTCTTTCCCAACACCCACGCCGTGTTCGGCGCCATGCGCGACAAGGACATTGCCGGCCTGTTGGCAAAGATAGCGCCGCTGGTGGATGTGTGGCACTGCTGCGCGCTGCCCACTGCGCGTGCTGCCAGCGCGGCAGAACTGGCCGAGCAGGTGCGCGCCGCCACCGCCAGCCGGCCCGGCGCGGCGGTGGCTGTGCACCTGCACGACAGCCCCGGCCAGGGCTTGCGCTGCGCGGCGGCCAGCGCAGACCCGGCCGATAGAATCGTCGTCTTCGGGTCTTTCTACACCGTGGGCGGCGTGCTCAAGGAAGGCCTGCCCCGGCTGACGGCCGCCCACGTCGGCTGAATTGGCCGGCGCCCACCCGCCGCCACCAACCTGTCGGCACCCGCCACCGCATGCGCCTGCCCAACCTGTCTTTCTTGCGTTCGCTGCGTTCCCAGTCCGCCGCCGATGCCAAAGCCCCGCGAGCCCGCGCCAGGGCGTCCCAGGCTGCTGGCGCTGCGCTGGCGGGTGACGACAATGCGGTGGCGGCCGCGCGCACCGCTGCCCGCCGCCGCCTGGTGGGCGCGCTGGTGCTGCTGTTGATCGGCATCATCGGCTTCCCGGTGCTGTTCGAGACGCAACCCCGCCCGCTGCCGCTGGACATCCCCATCGCCGTGCCGCTGCGCGATGCCGCCGCCACGGCCGCGGCAGAACCCCGCAAACCGCTGCCCTTGCCCAGCCTGCCGGCCGATGCCGGCAACGAAGTGGCGGCGTCGCCAGCGCTTGCCGTCGAGCCGGCGCCCGCGCCTGTCGCGCCCGTGCCTTTGCCTGCACCCGCACCGGCCATCGCGGCGCCCGCACCCACCCCGGCCACCGCCGCCACCGCCGCATCGGCGCCGGGCCGCTTCGTGGTTCAGGTCGGCGCGTTCACCGATCCAGGCACTTTGCGTGACGCGCGCGCCAAGGTCGAAAAGCTGGGCCTGAAAACCTACACCCAGGTGATTGAGAACGACGCCGGCAAACGCACCCGCGTGCGCGTCGGGCCCTTTGCCACCCGAGAAGAGGCCGACGCTGCGGCCAGCAGGCTCAAGGGCCATGGCCTGCCCGCGAACGTGCTAACGCTGTGAGTGAGTGGTGATGGGTGAGTGGCAATGGGTGAGTGGCAATGATTGAATGGCTGTCGGCACTGGGTTATGTGGACGTCGTCTTGCTGGCGCTGCTGGCGGTCTCCATCGCCATCGGCGTGGTGCGCGGCTTTGTTTTCGAGTGTCTGTCGCTGGCCGGCTGGCTGGTGGCCTGGTTTGCCGCGCAATGGGCTGCACCCGCGCTGGCGCCGCGCGTCCCGGTGGGCAGCGCCGGTTCGGCGTTGAATCTGGGGGCTGCCTTTGCGCTGGCCTTCATCGCCGCGCTGGTGGTGTGGGCGCTGCTGTCGCGCTTGATACGCATGCTGATCCACGCCACGCCGCTGTCGGTGCCCGACCGGCTGCTGGGTGCCGGCTTCGGCGCCCTGCGCGGTGTGGTGCTGTTGATGGCGGTGGCCACCGTCGTGGCTTTGACGCCGGCCGCACAATCCACCGCCTGGCGCGTTTCCAAGGGCGCGCGCTGGCTGGGGCAAGCGCTGCAAATGGCCAAGCCACTGTTGCCCGACACTGCGGCGCGCCTGCTTCCCGCCTGAGTCTCTTTCCACAGGACACCAACACACCATGTGCGGCATCGTCGGCGCCATCTCGAAAGCGCCCGTCAACCAGTTGATCTATGACGCGCTGCTGCTGTTGCAGCACCGCGGGCAAGACGCCGCCGGCATCGTCACCATGCTGGGCACCAAGTGCTTCATGCACAAGGCCCGCGGCATGGTGCGTGATGTCTTCCGCACCCGCAACATGCGCAGCCTGCCCGGCCAGGTGGGCCTGGGCCAGGTGCGCTACCCGACGGCAGGCAACGCCTACAGCGAAGAAGAAGCGCAGCCCTTCTATGTCAACGCGCCCTACGGCATCGTGCTCGTCCACAACGGCAACCTGACGAATGCGCAGGCGCTGAAGGCCGAGCTTTTCGATGTCGACCGCCGCCACATCAATACCGAAAGCGACACCGAAGTGCTCATCAACGTGCTGGCGCACGAACTTGAGCAGGTGGCCCGTGAATTGCCGCTGACGCCAGAGCATGTCTTCAGGGCCGTGGGCGCGGTGCACAAGCGCATCAAGGGCAGCTATGCGGTGATTGCGCTGATCGCCGGCCACGGCCTGCTCGCCTTTCGCGACCCCTTCGGCATTCGCCCGCTGTGTTTTGGTGAAGGTGTGGCCGACGGCAGCCGCGACGTGATGGTGGCCAGCGAGTCGGTGGCGCTGGAAGGCACGGGCCACAAGCTGAAGCGCGACGTGGCGCCGGGCGAGGCCATCTTCATAGACCTGGCCGGGCAGATTCACACCCGCCAATGCGCCCAGAACCCGACCCTGAACCCCTGCATGTTCGAGTACGTCTACCTGGCGCGGCCCGACTCGGTGATGGACGGCGTATCGGTCTACCACGCCCGGCTGAACCTGGGCGAAACGCTGGCCCAGCGGCTTATCAGCACGCTGCCACCTTCGGACATCGACGTCGTCATTCCCATTCCAGAAAGCAGCCGGCCCAGCGCGATGCAGTTGGCGCACCGCATCGGCAAGCCGTATCGCGAAGGCTTTGTGAAGAACCGCTATGTCGGCCGCACTTTCATCATGCCGGGGCAGGGCGTACGCAAGAAAAGCGTGCGCCAGAAGCTCAATGCCATTGGCATGGAATTCAAGGGCCGCAACGTGCTGCTGGTCGATGACAGCATCGTGCGCGGCACCACCAGCAAAGAGATCGTGCAGATGGCCCGCGAGGCCGGTGCGCGCAAGGTCTACATGGCCAGCGCGGCGCCGCCGGTGCGCTTTCCCAATGTCTATGGCATCGACATGCCGACCAAGGAAGAGTTAATTGCACACAATCGAAGCATCGAAGAAATACGCGTGTTCATTGGCGCCGACGCGCTGATTTATCAGGATGTGGACGCGATGAAACGTGTGGTGGCGGCGCTGAACCCGAAAATCAACAGTTTCGAGGCCAGTTGTTTTGACGGCCACTACATCACGGGTGATGTGACGGCCGAAGACTTCGCGACCATGCAGGCCCAGCGCAAGTTGCAGTTCAGCGAGGAAGAAGATGACAACCGGTCGCGGCTGGCGTTGCAGAACGGGGATGCACCGTGAGCGAAGGCGGATCAGAAGCCGCGCGCATCGCGCGTGCCGAGTTGCCCGCCGGCCTGCGGCCCGAGACGCTGGCCGTGCGCACCGCGCTGGCGCCCAGCCAGCATGGCGAAAACTCTGAAGGCTTGTTCCTCACCAGCACCTACGTCCAGCCCGACGCCGCCACGTCTGCGCAGCGCTTTGCGCAGATGGAAGATTTCACCTATTCGCGTACCAGCAACCCCACCGTGCGCAGTTTCGAGCTGCGGCTGGCAGCGATGGAAGGCGCTGAAGCGGCGGTGGCCACAGCCACCGGCATGAGCGCGATCCTGTTGCTGATCATGGGCTTGCTCAAGAGTGGCGACCATGTGATCTGCTCGCGTTCGGTGTTCGGCTCCACGCTCAGCCTGTTCGGCAAAGAGTTCGCGAAGTTCGGTGTCCAGACCACGTTCGTTTCGCAAACCGACATCGCCGAATGGCGTGCTGCCCTGCGGCCCACCACCAAACTGCTGTTTGCCGAAACACCGACCAACCCGCTGACCGATGTCTGCGACATCGCGGCCCTGGCCGACCTGGCGCACGGCGCCGGCGCGCTGCTGACAGTCGACAACACCTATTGTTCGCCGGCGCTGCAGCGGCCGTTGGCGCTGGGTGCCGATCTGGTGATGCACGCCGGCACGAAGTTCCTGGACGGGCAGGGCCGGGTCATGGCCGGCGCTTTGTGCGGGCCGCGCAAGCTGATCGCGGACGTCTTCGGTCCGGTCCTGCGCACGGCAGGCATGACGCTGTCGCCCTTCAATGCCTGGGTCGTGCTCAAGGGCCTTGAGACACTGGGCATTCGCATGAAGGCGCAGAGTGAAGCCACGCTGGCCGTAGCGCGCTGGCTAGAGCGGCAGCCCGCGGTGGCGCGGGTGCATTACCCGGCCCTGGCGTCGCACCCGCAGCACGCGCTGGCCATGCGCCAGCAGTCAGACCAGGGCGGGGCGGTGCTGTCCTTCGACCTGCGCGGCGACACCCCCGAGCAGGCCCGTGAGGCGGCGTTCCGCGTCATCGACAGCACCCGCGTGCTGAGCATCGCCACCAACCTGGGCGACACCAAAAGCATCATCACGCACCCGGCGACCACATCGCACGGCCGGCTCACCGATGCACAGCGCCAAGCGGCTGGCATCGGCCAAGGGCTGGTGCGGCTGGCGGTGGGCCTGGAGCATGTGGACGACATCACCGACGACCTGCAACGCGGCCTGGCGCCGCACTGACCGGACATGGCTTCATCCCCCCATCCTCCGGTGCGCACCCGCATTGCGCCGTCACCCACGGGCTTTCTGCACCTGGGCACGGCGCGCACGGCACTGTATTCGTGGGCCTATGCGCGCCACTTTGGCGGCGAGTTTGTGCTGCGCATTGAAGACACCGACGTGGCACGTTCCACGCAGAGCAGCGTGCAGCAAATTCTGGACAGCATGCACTGGCTGGGCTTGAACTACGACGAAGGCCCGATCTACCAGATGCAGCGCCTGCATCGCTACCACGCCGTGGTTCAGCAAATGCTGGCCGCTGGCACCGCCTACCGCTGCTATGCCAGCCCCGATGAGCTGGACGCCATGCGCGAAGCCCAGCGTGCGCGCGGTGAAAAAACCCACTACGACGGCCGCTGGCGCCCGGCGCCGGGCAAGACGCTGCCGGCGGTGCCCGAAGGGGTGCATCCCGTGGTGCGCTTCGCCAACCCACCGCAGGGCAACGTGGCCTGGGACGACCTCGTCAAGGGCCCGATCAGCATCAGCAACGCAGAGATCGACGACCTCATCATTCAACGCCCCGACGGTGTGCCCACCTACAACTTTGCCGTGGTGGTGGACGACTGGGACATGGCCATCACGCATGTGTTCCGCGGCGACGAGCACATCAACAACACGCCCTGGCAGATCAACATCTTTCGCGCGTTAGGTATCGCGCCGCCACGCTTCGGCCACTGCCCCATCATCCTGGGCGACGACGGCTTGAAACTGAGCAAACGCCGCGGTGCCGTCAGCGTCACCGCCTACCAGGACGCCGGCTATTTGCCCGAGGCGATGCTGAACTATCTGGCGCGCCTGGGCTGGAGCCACGGCGATGATGAGTTGTTCACGTTGCAGCAAATGGTGCAGTGGTTTGACGGCAGCCATCTGGCCAAGAGCCCGGCGCAGTGGGACCCGGCCAAGCTGGCGTGGGTCAATGCGCACTACATCAAGGCTGCGGCCGACAGCCGGCTGGCGCTGCTGACGCAGCAGCAACTGGCCACGCGCGGCGTGCATGCCGAAGACCTGGCGTTGCTGGAACGTGCCAGCGCGCTGTTCAAGGACCGCTGCAGCACGGTGGCAGAACTGGCCGACTGGACGCAGATGCTGTTTGTGCCGACGCAGGCCACCAGCGAAGACCTGGCCACGCATGTCACCGAGGCCGTCAAACCCGCGCTGCAGACCCTGAGCGACAAACTGGCCACGGCCGCATGGGACAAGGCCGGCATCGCGCTGGCGATCAAAGAAACCCTGGCCGTGCACGCGCTGAAAATGCCGCAACTGGCACCTGCGCTGCGTGTGCTGGTCTGCGGCCGTGCGCAGACCCCGTCCATCGACGCCGTGCTGGCGCTGTTCAGCCGCGACATGGTGCTTGGGCGTTTACGGGGTAGTTGAAAAATGTTCTAGAATGCGAGACTCGCTTGAACAGCGCTGGGTTTGCAAAAGCCCGACGGGGGTATAGCTCAGCTGGGAGAGCGCTTGCATGGCATGCAAGAGGTCAGCGGTTCGATCCCGCTTACCTCCACCAGACAAGCGTTGTTCAAGAGAAGCAAAGAACAGATCAAGGTCAAGTCCCCTTCGTCTAGAGGCCTAGGACACCACCCTTTCACGGTGATTACAGGGGTTCGAATCCCCTAGGGGACGCCAACCGTTTGTTGGCGCACAGAATTGGCAGCCGTAATTGGGCAATTGCAAAATTGCCCAAGAAAGTTGGCAACAAGCGTGGCGGTGCTTGGGGCAGCAATGTCTGAATGCTGCTTACCGCATGGAGTGGTAGTTCAGTTGGTTAGAATACCGGCCTGTCACGCCGGGGGTCGCGGGTTCGAGTCCCGTCCACTCCGCCAACCATCAAGCAAACACGGGGCCCAGCGCCCCGTGTTTCATTTCTACCTACATCCCTACCTACGTTGCGAAGCCCCTATCCAGCGGCCAAGCTGTGTTGTCAACGCGTCACGGTGAGCGGGCGGTTGTGGCGGTTCGCGACATCTCGTTTCTTGTAGCGAGCGCCAAAACGCCGAGGCACGAGGATCAGTGCGATCCGTGGACGTGCAGGGATCGCCCGAGGAAAAGGGTGACCTGACGATCGCTTGACTCTATCCCCGCTACAGGGTTTCCAATCCGGTCAACCTTGAGAAACCCCGTGATGGAAAAGACCGAAGCAATCGAGTGTGTTGGCGCGACCTGCGGCAGTTGCGCCCCCGCTGCTGCTGACCCGGTGCCTGTGTCGACACGAGCCGGAACGTCTGCAGCAGCAACGGTCTTTCGCATCCAAACGATGGACTGCGCCGTCGAAGAGTCGGAAATTCGACGTGCGCTGGAACCCCTCGCCGGAATTCGAGCCCTGAACTTCCAGCTCGGCGCACGCACGCTGGCGATCACCGCGCCGAAACCCATCATCGCTCAGGCCGTCGAGGCGATCCGTCGTGTGGGCTTCGAGCCCAAGCCGTTGGCAGCGCCCACGGAAGCCGGCGAAAGCCACGATCACGCGCATGGCGACGGTCAAGATCACGATCCTTATGGCGCAGGCGATGGCCTCAAGCCGCTGCTGATCGCCCTGGCCCTGGCGCTGGCGGCAGAGGCCATCGCGTTCTTCGCCGGCAAAGGTACGGCAGTCACCGTCATCGAGATGGGGCTGGCCCTCGGCGCCATCTGGTTCGCCGGTTTCGACACCTACAAGAAGGGATTGATCGCACTGCGGCGCGGTCGCCTCAACATCAACGCGCTGATGACCGTCGCCGTGACCGGCGCGTTCGTGATCGGCCAGTGGCCGGAGGCAGCGATGGTGATGTCCCTGTATGCCATCGCAGAACTCATCGAGGCACGATCGGTTGATCGCGCCCGCAACGCTATCAAGGGTCTGATCGCGCTGTCGCCGGAGCAGGCCAACGTGCGTCAGGCGGACGGCAGCTGGGTCGTGACCCAATCCGCCGACGTGCCGCTGCAGGCCATCGTTCGCATTCGCCCCGGCGAGCGCGTGCCGCTCGACGGTGTCGTGACAGCGGGGATCAGTGCCATCGACCAGGCCCCCGTCACGGGCGAGAGCATTCCGGTGGACAAGACGATCGGCGACCCGGTGTTCGCCGGCACCATCAACCAGACGGCCGAGCTGGAGTTCCGTGTCACGGCCGCTGCCAACAATACGACCCTCGCGCGCATCATGCACTCGGTCGAGCAGGCCCAGAGCACACGCGCGCCGACCCAGCGTTTCGTCGATCGCTTCGCGGCCATCTACACGCCCAGTGTCTTCGCGTTCGCGCTGGCAGTGGCCATCGGGATGCCGTGGATCATGGGTTGGACCTGGCTGGAGGCGCTGTACAAGGCCCTCGTGTTGCTGGTGATCGCCTGCCCGTGTGCACTGGTGATCTCGACTCCGGTGACCGTAGTCAGTGCCCTGGCCAGCGCTGCGCGTCGCGGCATCCTGATCAAGGGTGGCACCTACCTCGAAGACGCGCGTAACCTGAAGGCCATCGCGCTCGACAAGACCGGCACAATCACCGAAGGCAAACCGCAGCTGGTCGAGTTCGTCGCTCTGCATCCTTCTGTCGAGAAATCGCAAGTTGCCTTGCTCGCGGCGAGTCTGGCTGCGCGTTCGGATCACCCTGTGTCCAAGGCCATCGCCGTCGGGTTGAAGGTCGAAGGCGCCGCAGTGACCGACTTCATGGCCCTGGCTGGCCGTGGCGTCCAGGGCAAGGTTGCAGGCTCTGACCACGTTCTCGGCAACCATCGCTTGATCGAGGAGCGTGGGCAGTGCAGTCCGGCGCTCGAAGCGCAGTTGAAGACGCATGAGGAAGCCGGTCGTACCGTGACCTTGCTGGCGTCCGCCGACGGCGTGCTGGGCCTGTTTGCTGTGGCCGACACCATCAAGGCGTCTTCGAAGCAAGCCGTGGCGGAGTTGAAGGAACTCGGTGTCATCCCGGTCATGCTGACGGGCGACAACACGGCGACCGCCAAGACCATCGCCGCGCAGGCGGGGATCACCGAAGCCCAGGGAAACTTGCTGCCCGAGGACAAGCTGACCGCCATCCAGGCGCTGCAACAACGCCACGGTGCCACCGCAATGACCGGCGATGGCATCAACGACGCCCCCGCCTTGGCGCAGGCCGACATCGGCTTTGCGATGGGTGCCGCCGGTACCGACACAGCGATGGAAGCTGCTGATGTGGTCATCATGAACGACGACCTGCGGCGCATTCCCGAGACGATCCGGCTGTCGCGCAAGACGCACGCGGTGCTGTGGCAGAACATCAGCCTGGCGCTCGGCATCAAGGCCATGTTCCTGGTGCTCGCGCTGCTCGGCAGCGCGACCATGTGGATGGCAGTGTTTGCCGACCTGGGTGCGACGCTGCTGGTCGTGGCCAACGGGTTGCGCCTGCTCAGGGTGCGGGTCGAGGCGTGAGGCGCGCAGCCATTCTTCGTTCAGACACTTGTCATTGATAGACTCGCACCGTGCGTCGCCCTCTGCTTATCCTTCTGCTGTTTTGGCTGCCGCTCCAGTTCGCCTGGGGTGCGGCGGCCAGTTTTTGCCAGCACGAAGAAGGGCAGGGCATCAGCCACTTCGGGCACCACACGCACAAGCACCAGGGCAAGTCGATACCCACGTCCGGCGAGTCCACGCCCGACAAGAAGGGGACGCTCGCAGGCGAGGACTTCGACTGCGACTACTGCCACATCAGCTGTGCCCAGCCGCTGGCTTCAGACGTGTCCTCGCGCTGCGACATCGAGGCTTCGCAACACCTGGCAGGCATCGCCACCGAGGGGCATTCGCCTGATGTGCCCGATCTGATCGAACGCCCCAAATGGACTCTCGCCGCCTGATTCGGCGAGACCGTCCCTACATCACCGGGCAGCACCGCACCCCCGCGTAGCACCGACTTCTCGCCGAATTCTTCCGGTCTGTTGTTTTCCACAACGAGGAGAGTTCGATGCGATCGAAGACGCTGGCGCATGCCATCGCAATGGCCGTTGCCGTATGGGCCACGGGCGCCGTTCTGTTCATTCCGTTCGCGGCTCTGGCACAGCCGACCGCGAATCCATCCCCGTCCGTGCAAGTCGCTGCGGCGACTCCCCTGCAAGCGTTGTCGTTGCCCGAGGCGCTGGCGCTCGTTGACTCCGCCAACCCCGCGCTGAAGGCCAAGCAGGCCCAGCTCGCGGCAGCCGAAGGTGTGCAGACCGACGCCAACGCGCTGCTCTCCAGCAACCCACAGTTGTCGGTGGACCAGGTACGTCGGTCGGTGCCCATCGCGGGCCAGTCGCAAGACAACCGCCGTGAGTGGAGCGCAGGCCTCTCGCAAACGCTGGAGATCGCCGGGCAGCGCGGCTACCGCAGGGAAGCCGCGTCGGCCGCGCTGTCGGCGCTGCGCGCGGAGATCGAAGACATGCGACAGGTCGCACGCGCGGCTGCGCTGGAGCGCTTCGATCGCGTACTCGCGCTGCAGCAACGCGTGGCGCTCGAACGCGAAGCCGTCAAGTTGTTCGATGACACCGCATCGGCAATCCAGAGGCGCCGCGCGGCTGGCGAGGACACCAAGCTCGATGCCAACATCGCGACGGTCGAAGCCGAGCGTGCGCGCAACCAGCTTGCGCTTGCACAAGAGCAACTGCTCGACGCCCGTACCGACCTGGCGGCCACGTTGCAACTGCCTCCTGCGCGGCTGCCCGAGGCGGTCGGCGACCTGGCGACGCCCCAGCGCGAACTCACGCTCGGGGATTTGATGGCATCCGTCGATGCGCAGCCCAGGTTGCGCGCGTTGCGGGATCGGGAGAGCAGTGCGGCGTCCAAGCTGAAGCTGGAGCAGGCCGGCGTCTACCCGGAAGTGACCGTGGGCCTGAACATCGGCCGCGAAGGCCCGGGCGATGCCCGCGAACGTCTGACGACGCTCACCGTCTCCGTCCCGCTGCCTCTGTTCAAGCGCAACGCCAGCGGCATCGGTCAAGCCCGCTCGGACCTGAGTCAGGTGCAGATCGAGCGCGAAGCCGCGCTGCGCGACACGCGCGCCAAGGTCAGCTCGCTGTGGCTGAAGCTGACCAGCCTCGAATCGCGTGTCAAGCGCCTGCAAGGGTCGATGCTGCCCGCACTGGTCGACAACCAGCAGTTGTCCATCAAGTCGCAACGCGCCGGCCAGATCGGCTTGCTTGAGTTGATCGTCGTGAGCCGACAGGCACTCGATGCCCGCCGCGACCTCAACGACGCACTCGCCGACTACCACGCCACCCGCCATGCCCTCGAAGCGGCGGCCGGCTATCCCATCGACGGAACCCTGCAATGAACAACACCAAATCCAAGGCACCCGTTGCCACGCAACGCCTGCTCACGCTGTTGAGCGCTGGCGTCTTGCTGTCTGCCCTTGCGGCCTGCGGCGGCGGCAAGCCCGCCGAGGGCAAGGCCCCGGCCGAAGCGAAGGAAGCCGCGAAAGCTGAAGGCGGTAAGGAAGCCGCGGGCCTGAAGCTGTCCGCTGAAGAAGCGCAGCGCGCAGGCCTGAAGGTCGAGACGCTGGCGCAGCAGGCCTTCGCCGACGCGATCACCGTGACGGCCACGATCCGGCCGAACCAGGATCGCATTGCGCGCGTTGCCCCGCGAGTCGAAGGGCGCATCGTCCAGGTGACTGCGAACCTCGGTGCGCAGGTCAAGGCCGGCCAGTCGCTGGCGGTGCTCGACAGCCTGGCCATCGGCGAAGCGCAGTCGGCGCTGTTGCAAGCGCAGTCCAGCCAGCGCGTGGCACAGGCGGACTTCAAGCGTGCCGAATCTCTTGTCGCCGACGAGATCATCCCGCAGCGCGATTTCCTTCGAGCCAAGGCCGAACTGGAGAAAACCTCCGGCGAACTGCGTTCTGCGCAGAACAAGCTACGCCTGCTCGGCGGTTCGGCCCGATCCGACGGCTCGGCGAATTCGACGTTCGCATTGACCTCGCCCCTGGCCGGCACCGTGATCCAGAAAAAGGCCATCGTCGGCGAACTGGGCACGCCGAGCGATGCGCTCTTCACCGTCGCCGACTTGTCCAAGGTCTGGATCGAGGCCAATCTCACCGAAGACACCTTGCCCAAGGTGCGGGTCGGCTCGGCTGCGACGGTCACCGTCACGGCCTATCCAGGCGAGCGCTTTGCAGGCCGCGTGACCTACATCGCCAGCCTGCTCGACAAGGACTCCCGCACCATCCCGGCCCGCATCGAAGTGGAGAACAAGGATGGCCGCCTGAAGCCCGAAATGTTCGCCACCGCCACCATCGAGACGAATGGCGCCGGCGCAGCCGCCAAGCGCGAAGCGCTGTCGGTACCCGACGCCGCGATCCTGCTGCTGCAAGGCCAGCCGACGATCTTCGTCGAAGAGCATGGCGGCTACGAAGCGCGCGCCATCGAGCCAGGCGACAAGCTGTCCGGCCGCACCGTCATCAAGTCCGGCGTGGCGGCCGGCGAGAAGGTGGTGACCGCGGGCGCCTACGCGCTCAAGGCCCGCCTGCTCAAGTTGCAAATCGGCGACGAGCACTGAAGCAGCGGGACAAGGACCACACACCATGCTCAATGCCATCGTCGACGCTTCACTGCGTTACAAGGTTCTCGTGCTTGTCGCTTTCCTCATCCTCGTGGGGTTGGGCGTGCAGGCGTTCCGTCAGGTGCCGGTGGATGCCTTCCCGGACGTGACACCCATCCAGGTCAACATCTACACCGAGTCGCCCGGCCTCGCGGCCGAGGACGTGGAGAAACTGCTCACCACGCCCATCGAGGGCGCGATGGCCGGCCTGCCCGGTGTCGAGGAAGTGCGCTCTGTCTCGCTCTTCGGCCTCTCGTACGTCGGCATCTACTTCAAGGACAACGTCGACATCTACTTCGCGCGCCGCCTCGTCGGCGAGAAGCTGCAAGAGGCCAAGGGCCGATTACCGCAAGGCTACGGCGAGCCGGTGCTGGGCCCGAACAGCTCGGGTCTGGGCCAGGTGTTCTGGTACACGATCGAGTCGGCCGACAAGAAGCTGAGCCGCATGGACCTGCGCACGCTGCACGACTGGACGGTGCGGCTGATCCTGCGCACCGCGCCCGGCGTCGATGACGTGGTGTCGTGGGGCGGCGACCAGAAGCAGTACCAGGTGCGAATCGACCCGCGCAAGCTGATCAAGTACGACCTGTCGTTCAAGCAGGTGATGGAGCGGCTGGCGGCGAACAACAAGCAGGTGGGCGGGCAGTCGATCACCCTTGGCTCCGAGCAGTACCTGGTGCGTGGCCTCGGGCTCGTCGCCAACACCACCGACATCGCCGGCATCGTCGTGGCCGAGCGCAACGGCGTACCGATCTACGTGCGCGATGTGGCCGAGGTCAAGCAGGCCGCTGCGCCACGCTTCGGTGCCGTCACGCGCGACGGCAAGGAGGCCGTGCTCGGCATTGCGCTGTCGCGCGTGAGCGAGAACGCGAAGAGCGTTGTCGATGCCGTCAAGGCCAAGATCGCCATCGCACAGGCTGCCTTGCCCAAGGGCGTGACGCTGGTGCCGATCTACGACCGCACCGAGCTGGTCGAGAAGGCACTGAAGACGGCGGAGAGTTCGCTGGTCGAAGGCGCGGTGCTGGTCGCGATCATCCTGTTCCTGTTCCTCGGCGAGTTCCGCTCGGCCATCGTTGTCATCGTGACGCTGCCGATGGCGATGCTGATCGCCTTCATCCTGATGCAGCAGTTCGGTGTGTCGGCGAATCTGATGTCACTGGCGGGTTTGGCCATCGGCACCGGGATGATGGTGGACGGGGCGGTGGTGATGGTCGAGAACGCCTTCCGCTTGCTCGCTCATGCCAAAGATTCGGCAAAGGAATCCGGCAAGCCGATCAACAAGACCCACCTGATTCTGGAGGCTGCACGCGAGGTGGTGAACCCGGTCGCGTTCGCGATCCTGATCATCATCGTCGTCTTCCTGCCGCTGTTCTCGCTGACCGGGCTGGAAGGCAAGCTGTTCAAGCCGATGGCCTACACCATCACGTTCGCGATGGTCGGCTCGCTGCTGTTGTCGATGACGTTGGTGCCGGTGCTGGGCGCACTGATCCTGAAGCCGAAGGAGGAGCGCGACACCTTCCTCGTGCGCTGGGCGAAGAAGGCCTATCTGCCGCTGCTGGACTGGGCGCTGGAGCGCAAGAGGCTGGTGATCGGCTCGGCGCTCGTGCTGCTGGTCGGCTCGCTGGCGCTGTTCCCGTTCCTCGGCAAGGAGTTCATGCCCCAGTTGCAGGAGGGCGCGATCCAGTTCCGCGTGACGGGCATTCCTTCGACTTCGCTCGACGAGTCGATCCGTGTCTCCAACGTCGTCAGCGACGAGCTGCACAAGAAGTTTCCGCAGGTGCGATCGGTGCTGGCCACCATCGGCCGTGCCGAAGGCGGCGAGACGAACGACGTGAACTACATGGAGATCAACCTCGACACCAAGCCGCAGTCCGAGTGGCCCGAGAAGATCAGCTATGCCAAGCTGGCGGCCGAGATGCAGGAGGCGATGGAGAAGGTCGTGCCCACCGTCGTTTTCAGCGCGACGCAACCGATCCAGTCGCGCGTCGAGGAGTTGATCTCGGGCGTGCGGGCGACGCTGGCGCTGAAGCTCTACGGCGAAGACCTGGAAACGCTGGACCGCCTGACCGTGCAGCTGAAGGGCGTGCTCGACAAGGTGCCCGGTGCGGCGGACCTCTCGGCCGAGGCCAACAAGGGCAAGCCGCAGCTCGTGATCAAGGTCAACCGCGAGGCCGCTTCGCGCTACGGCATCAACGCCGACGAGATTCTGGAAGTCGTGCAGGCCGGCATCGGCGGTCAGGCGGTCTCGACGTTGATCGACGGCACCAAGCGCTTCGACATCGCGGTGCGGCTGGCCGATGGCTTCCGCGTCGATCCCACGGCCATTGCCGCGATCCCGCTCCGCACCGGCGAGGGCGCGCTGGTGCCGTTTTCGCAGGTCGCGACCATCGAGCTCGGCGAGGGCTACTCCTTCGTGCGGCGCGAGGCCCTGCAGCGCTACGCGGTGCTGCAGCTCGACGTGAAGGGCCGCGACGTGGACAGCTTCGTCAAGGAGGCCGACGCCAGGATCAAGCAACAGGTCAAGCTGCCGACCGGCTACTACCTGCAGTGGGGTGGCGCCTTCGAGAACCAGCAGCGCGCGATGGCGCGGCTGGCGGTGATCGTGCCGCTGACGATCGGCCTGATCTTCATGCTGCTGTACACCGCGTTCAACTCGGTGCGCAATGCCTTGCTGATCATCGCCAACGTGCCCTTCGCGGTGATCGGCGGCATCGTCGGGCTGTTCGTCAGCGGGCAGTACCTGTCAGTGCCGTCGGCCATCGGCTTCATCGCGGTGTTCGGTGTGGCGATGCTGAACGGCATCGTGATGGTGTCGTTCCTCAACGACCTGCGGCGCAAAGGTCTGGCGGTCCGAGAGGCCGTGCGGCAGGGTGCCGCCCTGCGGCTGAGGCCGGTGTTGATGACGGCCTCGGTCGCGATCCTAGGCCTGATCCCGATGCTGCTGTCCACCGGGGTCGGCGCCGAAACGCAGCGGCCGTTGGCGACTGTGGTGGTCTGCGGTCTGTTCACCTCCACCGCGCTGACGCTGCTGCTGTTGCCGTTGATCTACGAATGGTCGGAGCTGCGTGCGGAAGCGCGGCGTGCGCACGCCGAGGCTGCTCTCCAAGGCGCGTGACATGGCACTGACCCACATCCTTGGCCTGACCTTGATCCCGGTCGCTGCCACCGTGCTCGGTGGCGTGATCGCGATTGTCAAGGTTCCCAGCGACAAGACCCGCAGCCTGGTGCAGCACTTTACGGCCGGCGTGGTCATGGCCGTGGTCGCGGGGGAACTGCTGCCGGAGATGACCCGGGAGCATCGGCCGCTCGGCGTGTTGATCGGGTTCGTGCTCGGCGTCGCACTGATGCTCGGGGTAAAGGCGCTGACGGAACGCATCAAACAGAAGGACGAGCAATCCGGCGGCGGCAAGGCCGGGTTGCTGATCGCGGTAGGCATCGACGTGTTTCTCGACGGGCTGCTGATCGGCGTGGGTTTCGCGGCGGGGGAGCGGGTTGGCACATTGCTCGTGGTGGCGCTGACGCTCGAACTGTTGTTCCTCGGCGTCTCGGTGGCTGCAAGCCTGACCAAGGCCAAGGTCGGCCGCGCACGTTGCCTGCAGACGGTCGCCGGGCTCAGCGTCCTCGTCGTCTTCGGAGCCTTGCTGGGCGGGTCGCTGCTTTCGGGGCTGTCCGGCCTGGCACTGGAGATCGTGTTGTCGTTCGGCGCCGCCGCGCTGATGTACCTCGTCATCGAGGAACTGCTTACCGAAGCACACGAGGTCAAGGAAACGCCGCTGATCACCGCGTCGTTCTTCGCCGGCTTCGTGGCGCTTTATTTGCTGGAGCTGATGGCGTGAGCCATGGCCGACGCCGCGTCTGTTGCATTGAAGGGGCATGACATGTAGGAAATCAAGGCTTACGTCCATCGCAACCGCGTGGCCGACGTGATCGCCGCCGTCAAGGGCACGGCGACCTGGGGTTCGGCACTGAAAGCCCGCGGGCACAAGCTCGCGGTGTACATGGTGAAGGGCTCGCTGCTGCCGCTGGCCGACGAAGACCGCCACTACTCGATCGACCTCGGCGACGAAGTCGTCAACGAATACAAGCTCGAACTGCTGTGCGACGACGCCGAGGTGGATGAACTGGTCGATGCGATTCGCGCGGCAGCTCTCACGGGTCAGGCGCATGCGGGGTGGATCACCGTGACGGAACTGGCGCGGGCTATTCCGGTGCCTTGACTGCGTCGTCATGAGCTGCAGACGATTCGTCGCGCTCGCCTCTTTGGCAACAGCCGTGCGCTGACGTAGTGGGCTGAGTGCAGTTGCAAACCGGTGAAGGTCTCCTGGCCGGGGTAGGTGCGGATGTGCGGATGGCGCCAGTTCCCGGTGGCACTCACCACGGCCTGGGCCTGCCAGGCGCTGTCACCCGACCGCACGATGCGCCCGTCGCGGGACCGCTCGACGGCTCCGACGAGCACGGGCCGGCGGACGGGCAATGCGTAGCGCTCCTCGTATCGGCTCAGGTAGTCGATGACTTCATCCCGGGTCGGGAAGCCTTGCGCCGTGGCCGGCATCAGCCATCCGGCGAGTGAACTCCAGGTTGCCGGCGAGAACAGGCGCAGCGACTCCCACGCATGGCGCCAGGCCCGCCAGGTCCGACTTCTGAGTCGAGGATCAGGAACGAGCGCTTGGTGCGGCGCAGGAAGTAGCCCACCGACAGGGCGGCCTGGCCGCCGCCGATGATGATCACGTCGTGTGCGGTCATGGCATGCATCATCGCGCGTGCGTGCCGCCGATGGTGGCCCGTGGCTACGGCGTGGGCCCGCGTCCTGCAAGAACAGCGCGACGAGGTGGCGGCCGAGATTCAGCGCGACAGCCGGTGGCAGGCATTCGAGCCGGAGCGCGCCGCCGTCGAGTGGTTGCGTCAAGGCATTCCGGCCCAGGGCCAGAGTGAAGCCGGCTCTGCGTAGCGTTGACCGGCGTCGGCCGTGACGACTACGTGCTGGCGAATCCGAGTTGTCGAGCGCGGTCACGGACATAACGGACCACGTCTCCCAGGTCCATCGCCAGCAGCTTGTTCTTTTTGAGGAATGCGCGCCACTGCACTTGCTTAGACGTCACGCAAAAATAACATGACTAAGTTTTCTGTCGCGCCGGCAAGACGGTGTAATTGCATTCACCGTGGAAGTTGTCCTGCTTGAGATTGAGCAAGGCCAGCTCGGCGTCGGTGATCTTGATGCCGGTGGGGTACTTGCCTCGATCAAGTTCGGCGCGGATCTTCAAGCCTGCTCGTGTGGTCGTGTTGGCGATCAGCTTGACAATGACCTCGTGACTCACCAAGGGCCGCCCGCGCCAGTTCTGGGTGATGTGAGAGAACATGCGATGCTCGATCTTGTTCCACTTGCTGGTGCCTGGCGGGAAGTGGCACACATGGATGGGCAGCCCCAGGCGCGCGGCCAAGCTCTGCAGCGCGACCTTCCACAAACGGCACCGACTTCCATTGCTTCCTCCGCCGTCGGCTGTGATCAACAACGCGCTGGCTCGAGGGTAACGCTTGCTGCCCATCTTCTGCCACCACCGGCCGATGGCCTGTACCGCGAACTGCGCGGTGTCGTGGTCGATGCCCACGCTGACCCAGCCCTCGTTGCGACTCATGTCGAACACGCCGTAGGGGATGACCTTGCCGAGTTCGGGGTCCGGGAAATCGTGAACGTCCACTCGTTCGGGCTCGCCTTTGCGCTGCCACTCTCGCCCGGCGTTCTTGTACGGGCCCACGAGTTCCTTCTTCTGGCTCTGTTGAAATCTGAGTGGGTAGACTTTCTCTGATTTCATCGATTGTCAGAGGGGTTGAAATGACAGCCAAGGTGTTTGAAGCGGCGCTTGGAATTGCTGAGCCTTGGGTGGTGGCGGGAGTTGAATTCGATGAG
>JANMJI010000271.1:0-14968 GCA_031371275.1 Betaproteobacteria bacterium | reverse complement strand
CACCGCTTCGTAGCCGATGTGCATTTGCATCAGCTCGGCGCCCCACGCGGCCCATTGCTCGAAGTGCGCCACGGTGCTGCCGTACAGCGGCACGCGCGGGAATTCGCGCTTCAGGTTCTGCGCGTATTTCTCGCGGTACAGCGGGTCGTGCAGCACGGCGTAGACGTAATGGAAGATGGCTTCTTTGGTGATGGCCGCGGGCTTGCGGCCGGGGCCGGAGCCGGGGTGGTAGTGCTGCTGGAATTGCATTAACGCCCAGTCGGTGATGTTGTCGTGGCGCTCGCCGTTGGTGGCATAGACCCATTTCGGGAACAGTTGTGTGGCTCGTGATGCGTAGCCGGCGTCGGAGAGACCGTCCACCGCGTGAACGGTGAATGGAATCTGCGGGTGGCCGCACACAAGCAAGACTTGGTTGTCCAAATTGAAGCGCGGACCAAATGCAGCAACGTGTTGGTCTGTGAGCCTGTCATTGAATAGCTTCTCTGCGTAAAGCGTCACTCGTGAGAACGGTCGCCAGTGACTTCGGGTTAGAAGGCTGGGATCAAAGCTGCTACGTCTGTGCTGCAGAAACTTTGTCTTGAGGTCTGCACTCCACTTGATTGACTCGGGAAAGGAGTGAACCGCTTTATCCAGAATCGCGTTGTATGTTTCGCTCATGTGCCGTGCCTTGGCCTCAGCAGTCGAGCTCTCGGCGTCGTATACCCACTCGTCGCGGTTCGATGAGTTACCCCACGCGAACAGCCGCACGACTGCTCTTTGCGAATCACCAGCCTTGACCTCTTTGCGCGCAAGGGCCAGCAGGTCGTCGGTGCTTTGCGTACCAAGCCAGTTGAATCCAGTGTCGGGTTGGAGTTCTTCATACTTCAAACCAGAGGCTCGTGCGGTTCCAACCCAAGCCAACTTCTCCTCCGCCGTCTCCATCTCCGGCCGCCGCGCATAAAACACCCGGCAGCCCTTTTTGCCCGACACACCCTGACGCTTCACCAAAAAGCTGATGGCGACGCCCGTCTGTATGCCGAACACGTTGTGCTTGGTGCCGCTCAGCTTCGGGTTCGCGCGCACATCACCACCCAGGTCCACCACATAAGCCTCGGCGAATTCGCCGCCCACCGTCTTGCGAAAACCATCAAACGTGCGGCTGTCAATGAAACTGCGGTTGGTCACAAAAGCCAGCACGCCATCGGCCGCCAGCCGGTCGCTCGCCCAGCGAAAAAAGCGCGCGTACATGTCGTACAGCTTGGTCTTCTGCGCCGTGCTCTCGGCGATATAGGTCTGCTTGATGCGCGCATCAATGCCCGGGTATTGCCGGTTCTTGTTGTTGTCGTTTTCGTTCGCCTGGTTGGCGTTGTAAGGCGGGTTGCCAATCACCACGCTGATCTTTCGCCCGTTCTGCCGCCTGATGCGCGCCACGTTTTCTTCGCTGACGCTGCCGAACATGTCGGCCGTGTTGCCGTGCGCGGCGGTGTGCAGGCCCACGTTGTCCAGCGTGTCGACAAAACACAGGTTCGCAAATTCTTCGTACTGCCCGGTAATGGCGGCGTAAGTGGCTTCGATGTTCAGGTTGGCCACGTAATACGGCAGTAGGGCCACCTCGTTGGCGTGCAGTTCTTCCTTGTATTTGCGTTCCAGCTTTTTCGGCTGGCCGCGAAAGTGTTGCAGCAGTTCGCAGATGAAAGTGCCGGTGCCGGTGGCCGGGTCGAGAATTTCAACGTCGCGGTCTATCAGGTTGCGGCCGAAGTGCTTTTCGCACAGCCAGTCGGCACCTTCAATCATGAAGCGCACGATCTCGTTGGGCGTATACACCACGCCCAGCCTGTCGGCGGCCTTGGCGTTGTAGACCTTGTAGAAGTTCTCGTAAATCACTTTCAAGAACGTCTGCTTTTCGCTGTGGCTGCCAATTTGCGCAGCGGCGGCGCGAATGGCGGCGTAATACGGCTCCAGCCCTTTCAGCGTGGTCTTCTTCAGCCCGCCCGTGAAGAAGGTGCCCTCCAGTTCGTACAGCTTTTTCGCCACGTTGTTCTGGCGGTGAAAGTCGCTGTCGTCAAACACCTTGCTGAAAATCTCTTCGGTCAGGATGTGCTGGATCAGCATCTCGCGCACGTCGGCTTCGACCAGGCCCGGGTTGATGGCTTCGTGGGCGTGGGCCAGGAACGCGGCAGCGGCGTCGCGGAACGCGGCGTTGGCCTGGTGCTGCGCGGCGATCATTTCACGCAGGCCACTCAACACGGCAGGTAGGTCGGTCTTGAACTGCGCCACTGCGCGGCGGAAGTCGGCAATCTCTGGGCGCTCGAAACCGAAGAACAGCTTCAGCAGTTTTTCCAGTTGCGCGGTGTCGGTCATGTCGCAGCGCATGACTTCGTTGCCGGCCTGCCAAAGCGATGCCACGGCGTCGTCGCTGAAGACGATGTTGTCGCTCGGGTAGCCGCGCTTGAACTTCTTGGCGATCTCCTCATTCAGGTCGTCGTCTGCGTCCTTGGCTTCCCAATAGCCCAGCGACGTGCGAATGTTGTGCAGCAATGCGCCGTCGACGGTGATGTTGTTTTTGGCCGCGGTCTTCAGCGGGTACTCGGCCACAAACACCAGGTCTTGTGCGCGGCCCCAGGCCTTGAGCAAGTCCTTGAATGCTTCGCGGACGATGGTCTCGCGGCTGCTGCCGCTGGTGCGCTTCAAGCGGTCCAGTTCGGCCAGATAGGCGTGGATCAAAACTTGGCTCATCTTGGTCTTTTTCCCCTTGGCTCATTTCAGCACAGCGTTCAGCACAGCGGCCCGGCTTCCTATACTGCCGGCGTGGCCGGTGGACTGGAAATGCCCCATGCTCCAGCGCCTTCGGGCTTTGATTACGAGGAAGTGGCGCACCTCCCGGCCACACCCCCATCGCCAATCGCCAATCGCGGAAATCATGCCCATCATCATCGACTACTACCTGGCCCCGGTGTCGCCCTGGACTTACCTCGGCCACGCCCGTTTTGTGCAAATGGCGCAGGCCGCCGGGGCCACAGTGCATTTGCATCCTATGGACCTGGGCCAGGTGTTCCCGGTGTCCGGTGGTCTGCCTTTGGGCAAGCGCGCGCCGCAGCGCCAGGCCTACCGGCTGGTGGAGTTGGCGCGCTTTCGTGACGCCACGGGCTTGCCGATGAACGTGCAGCCGCAGTACTTTCCGGCTGCCGGCGACGGCGCTGCGCGGCTCATCGTGGCGGTGGACCAGGCTGATGGCGTGGCCGCTGCGCTGAAGCTGACGGGTCATGTACTGGCCGCGGTGTGGGCCGAACAACGCAACATCGCCGACCCGGCGACGCTGGCCCAACTGCTGGCTGAATGCGGCCTGCCCGCGGCGCGAATGGAGGATGCACAAAGCGCCGCGGTGCAAACCGCCTACGAACAGCACACCCAACAGGCCATTGCAGCGGGCGTGTTTGGCTCACCCAGCTATGTGATCGAAGGTGAGCTGTTCTGGGGCCAGGACAGGCTGGACTTTGTGCAGCAGCGCCTGGCGCGGGGCTGAAAGCAAGCGGGGCCACGGCATGGCCAAAAGGCCCCGCGGGGCCAGCACATGAAAAAAGGGCCCCGCGGGGCCCTTTTGCAATGCCGGTTTCAGACGCTCACTTGAGGTGGTCGCTGATCTTCTTGGTCATTGCGAACATGCTGATCTTCGCCTCGCCGACCACGGCCTTGAGCTTGGCGTCGGCGTTGATGAAGGTGCGTTGTACCTTGTCTTGCAGGCTGTTCTTCTTGATGTATTCCCAGACCTTCTTGGTGACCTCGGTGCGCGGCAGCGGCTTGTCGCCGATGACTGCAGCCAGGGCGGCGCTGGGGGTCAGCGGCTTCATGAAGGCCGCACTGGGCGTGCGCTTCTTGGCCGGGGCGGCCTTCTTTGCAGGAGCCGCCTTCGTTGCGGGCGCCGCAGCCTTTTTCGCCGGGGCCGCCTTCTTGGCCGGAGCGGCCTTCTTTGCGGGAGCTTTCTTAGCAGTTGCCATTTGGATGTTCTCCATCAGTGGATGAGGGACGCCGCCTGCCCTGCAAGCCCTACAAACGGTAAACCGCCGCGGGCTTGTCTTTCATGGCAAACGTGCAGGCGCGATGGTAATGGCTGCACGGGGCACTGTGAAGCAGTTTTCATAGGTAAAAGCGGCTTTCGCACCACGCTTTTGCCCGGCGTATGCTGCGGCCATGAAGATCATCGTGCGTTGGATGCTGTTGGCGGCAGCCCTTTTGCTGGTCGCCCACCTCTACCCAGGTGTGCAAGTGGCCAGCTTCATGGCGGCCTTGATCGCCGCGCTGGTGCTGGGTTTGTTCAACACTCTGGTGCGCCCGCTGCTGGTGTTGTTGACGCTGCCGGTGACGCTGTTGACGCTGGGTTTGTTCCTCTTCGTCATCAACGCTTTGATGTTCTGGGCCGCGGCCGGGGTGTTGGACGGCTTCAACGTATCGGGCTTTGCAGCGGCGCTGATCGGCTCGTTGCTGTACAGCCTGTGCGGCATGGTCATCGACGTCGCCGTCGAAGGAGTCTTCAGCCCTTCAGCGACTTCGGTCTGATCGGCGACGGTGACCGGGGCGGCGGCGCCGCGCGCACGTCGAATTCGACCCGGTCGGCGGTGTCTGCGTCGGCGCTGTGGCGTTCCAGCACATGGCGGCCTGGGCGTGGCAGCCAGTGCACTTGCGGGCCGCGGCCTATCTCGCGGCCATCCAGCAGCCAGCGGCCGGCGGCGCCTTCAAACACCATGCGCTGGGCAGCCATGGGAATGTCCGGGTCCAGCACCAGCACGCTGCCCGGGCGTGGGCTTTGAATGCCGAAGGCGCCCACGCTGGCGGCCGTGGCCAAGGCCTTGAGCGCGCCCGGTTCGGTGCCGGCCACAAACCATTCACCGCGGGAAGCCGCAAGCCCATCCACAAGCCCGCGCACGACACCGGCCGGCGGCAAGGGCGCCGCCGACGGCGCGTTGGCGTGCAGGTGCGCCACCACTTCGCGCCACACCGGCGCCGCGCCGCTGACGCCGCTGACGCCATGCATGGGCGCACCGCTGGCGTTGCCCACCCACACGCCCACCGTGTAGCGCGCGGTGAAGCCCAGGCACCAGTTGTCGCGCAGGTCTTTGCTGGTGCCGGTCTTCACGGCCGCCCAGCCGCGCGTGACGAGCGGGCTGTCCAGGCCGAAGGTGGTGGCGCGCGCGGCGGGGTCGGCCAGCATGTCGGCAACGATGAAGGCCACGTTGGCATCGAAGACCCGCGTTGTCGGCGCGCTGGCCTTCGCGCCGGGCTGCCAGCGTGGCGCACCGAGCACACCGCCATTGGCCAGCATGCGGTAAGCGTTGGCCAGGTCGAGCAGCGTGACATCGGCGCTGCCCAGCGCCAATGCATGGCCGTGGTAGCCCGCGGTTTCACTGGGCCGCAGGCCGGCACGCTGCAGGGTGTTGAACAACGCATCGGGCCCGACCATCGCAGCCACGCGCACGGCCGGCACGTTCAGGCTGGAAGCCAGTGCCGTGCGCACGCCCACCGCGCCTTTGTAGGCATGGTCGTAGTTCTGCGGCTGGTACAGCGCAGCGCCCGCACCCGCGCCCGCCGCCAGCTGCAGCGGCGCGTCGTCCAGCCTGCTGGCCGCGGTGATGAGCCGCTGCTGCAAGGCCGCGGCATAGACGAAAGGCTTGATGGTGCTGCCGGGTTGGCGGCGCGCCAGCACGGCATCCACCTCGGCCGCATTGGACAAGGCCGCACCTGCGCTGCCGACCCAGGCCAGCACTTCGCCGCTGGCGTTGTCCAGCACCAGCACGGTGCCGTCTTCGACGTTGCGGCCGCGCAGTTCCGACAGTTGGCGGCGCAGCGCCTGCACCGCCACACGCTGCACGGTGGCATCGAGCGTGCTGCGCAAGGGCTGGCCTGGCACGGCATAACGTGAAAAACGAGTGGCCAGGTGCGGCGCGATACTTTCACCGCTGCCGCCCATCCATGGCCCGGGCCGGCGGGCCAGCGCTTGCGCCAGCACCGTGGCCAAAGCCGCGCAGGGCCATTGCTGCTGGCGCAACACTTCACAGGCGCGGCGCTCGACATCGGCAGGCCTGGCATTCGGTGCGCGCACCAGCGCGGCCAGCAGCGCGGCTTCCTCAAAGTCCAGGCCGCTGGCGTGTTTGTTGAACAGCACCTGCGCCGCTGCGGCCACACCCACCAGTTCACCGCGCAAGGGCACGCGGTTCAGGTAGGCCTCAAGAATCTGCGCCTTGGTCCAGGCGGCTTCCATCTGCTGGGCGCGCAGCAGTTGCGAAAGTTTCTGACCCACGCTGCGGCCCCCAGCCGGGCGCAGCAGTTCTTCATCGGTCAGGCCGGCCAGTTGCATGCTCAAGGTGCTGGCGCCGCGGGTGCGGCTGTTCCACGCGTTGGCCCAGGCACTGGCGGCCAGCGCGCGCCAGTCGACACCGCCGTGCTGCCAGAAGCGCTTGTCTTCGCTGTAGACGATGGCCTGGCGCAATGCCGGCGAGAACTCGGCCAGCGCCAGCCACGCGCCGCGGCGCACGGTGTTGTCGGTGCGCACCCAATGCACCGGCGTGCCGTCGCGGGCCCGCAGTGGCAGGTCTGAAGGCGTGTGCGCGGCACGCACGGCGTCGAAGCTGGGCACGGCATGGGCTGCGCTGGCGGCTGACCACAGCAACGCGGACAACAACGCGGGCAGCAGCGTGGACCGCCACGCTGACAGCCACGCAGACCGCCGACCGCGCAGAACCCGCTGCATCACGGCCGCACTTCCAGCGCCGCGTTGGGCAGCTCGCCAAAAGTCTCGGGCGCGTACATCGCTTCGACCCGCGTCGGCGGCAGGCCAAAGCGGCCACTGGCGTTCAGGCGCAGCGTGTATTCCACGACATGCTTGCCGCGCGGCAGCCATTCGTAATAGCCACGCCAGGCTTCGAAGCCGCGTTCTTCATAAGCCGGCCACGCACGACCCTCACGTTTTTCACCCTGCGTGGCAATCGCCGAATCACGCCCCAGTCCGCTGCCCAGCAGCGTGGCGCCGGTGGGCACCGGGTCGCTGACCACAACCCATGTCATATCGACGTTAGCTTCTATTTCCAGCCGCACCCGCAGTGTGTCGCCGCGGCTCCACACCTCGGGCGTTTTGCGTTCGATGGCGGTGGTGCTGCGCGTGATGCGGTAGCCCGCAAACAGTGGTGCTTTCAGCGCCACGGCGGCCAGCGTCTGCACATTCAGCCAGGGCCGGCCCGCGCCTTCGTGCGTGGCCACCAGCGGGCGAGGCACTGGCGGCGTGCCGGCCGCCCAGGGCAGGCTGAAGGTGTTGCCCTCGGGCGCTGTTTTCCAGTCTTGCGTGCGTGTCGTGGCACCCAGTTGCAGCGTGCTGCGGCCGGCCACCGGCACAGCCTCAAACTTGGCTGCAAACCGTTCCAGCGCCAGCACGCCCCACAAGTTGGCGGTGGTGGTCAGCCAGGCACCGCGGCGCTGGCGGGCCAGCGCGCCGGTGACCAACAGCGGCAGCTCTTCCTGCCACGCCGGGCTGTTGGGGAAAGAGTCGGCGGCGGCCAGCACCAGGCGGGCGGCGTTGCTGTCGGGGCCGTCCATCAGCCACCACAAATCATCGTCGGCTTCGGTGCTGAACTTCAATGTCGTGCCGCCGGCCAGCAGGCGTGAACGCAGCAGGCGCTGCAACTCATCCAGCCGCGCCGCGCGTTCGGGCAGACCTTCGACACGGCGGTACAGGCCCCAGGCGTCGAGCAAGGTGCTGGTGGGCCAGGCGGCGGGTGTCCAGGCCACGCTGCCCAGCAGGCGCGGCTGCACGCGGCCGTAGCGGGCCAGGGCTTCCAGCGCGGCCAGCTTGCGCAGGTCCAGATCGGCACGCGGGGCGTTGAAGCGGCGTTCGATGCGGCCTTCAACAAACGCCGCCAGCCCGGCCAGCATGGCGTCGCGCGTGGCCTCGGGCCAGGCCCAGCCGGCTTCGTGCGCCGTGGCCAGCAGGTAGGCCGTTAGCCTGTCGCTGCCACGCGGCGCCGCACCCGGCGGTGGCGGGAAGTAATGGGCCAGGCCGTCACTGTCCAGATAGCCCGCCACTTCGTCGCGCAGCGTGGCCCAGGCGGCAGCGTCGCGCAGACCGATGGCGCGCGATGCCTTTTGTTCCAGACACGCATAGGGATAGGTCTGGAAGAAGCGCCGCAACCCCGGCAGCGCGCCCGTCAGCCGCGGTTGCAGGCTGGCTTGCACGCCGCCCGCACCTGGCAGCGCATCGGCCGGTGGCGCGATGGGCAGCGTCAGCTGGCCTTCCAGCGGCTGCAGGCTGGCCTGCCAGACGCGCACCGGCACCGCGGGCAACACGGCCTGCACGATCTTCAGACGGTCGCGCAGCGGTGGTCTGCCGCTGGTCTCTTCGGCCGCGGCTTCCCAGTCGATGCGCTGCACGCCGGCGGGCACCTGCACTGGCCAGCGCACTTCAAGCGCGGCGCCAGCGGCCAGGCTCACCGACTGCGCCGGCAACTCGATCGGCTTGCTGCCCTCGCCCACCGGCCGGCCCACCAGCATGGCCTTCAAAGTGAGTGCACGCGCGGTGGTGTTGCTCAGCGTGAAGCTGGCATCAAAACGGTCGCCCTCGCGGGCCAGCGGCGGCAGGCCGGACAGCATCTGCAGGTCTTGCGTGACGCGCACGCTGGCGCTGCCGGTGCCAAAGCGCTGGGTTTGCGAATCAGGCGCCGCATCGGCAATCGCCACCAGCCGGAAGCTGGTCAGTGAGTCGTTCAGCGGCACCGGGATGCGGGCCTGGCCGTTGGCGTCCAGCACCACCGTGCCGCGCCACAGCAGCAGCGTGTCGAACAGTTCGCGCGTCGGGTTGCGGCCACCGCCGCCGCCTGGGGGCAAGGCCTTGCGGCCATAGTGCCGGCGGCCGATGATTTCACCCTGCGCGGTCGACGTTTCCACGCCCCAGGGCCTGGGCTGCAGCAGGCCTGGCAGCAGTTCCCATGAACGGTTGGCAGCCAGCGCCAGCAGGCCTTCATCGACGGCCGCGAATGCAATCTCGGCACCGGCCAGCGGCTTGCCTTGGTGGCTCACCTGAACCAGCGCCTGCACCGTTTCGCGCACACCGTACTGCGGCTTGTCGGTGCTCACCTTCACGTCCAGCCGATGCTCGGCCAGGCCCACGTTCAGTTGCGCCACGCCCAGCTTGAAGCTCGGCTTGGCCAGGTCGACCATCGCCGTGGGCGCCCGATAGTCCTGGCCTTCATAACGAAATGCACGCCACCATTCGCCGGGCTCGCGCCAACCCCAGGTGAACAGACTCCACCACGGTGCGTCGCGCAGCCGGCCGCGCAGTACCAGCACGCTGACCATCACGTTCGGCGCCCAAGAACGTTCGGCGGCTTTGCCCAGTTGCGGGATGGCCAACTCGATGACGGGTTCGCGCCCGCTCAACTGCACCACGCGCGCATCGATCACACCTTCACGCTCCACCGTGACCAGCGCGGTGGCCTGCCGAAAGGGCATGCGCACCTGCAGCCTGGCGGTCTGGCCGGGTTCGACCTCGCGCTGTTCGGGCAGCACGTCAATGCGGTCGTCGTTGTCCTGGCTGAACCACCATTCACCGATGCCCGTGACCCACACCGAACTGGCGGCTTCGGCGCTGCGGCCGGCGTCGTCGCGGCTGCGGGCGATGAGTTCCACCTCGCCCACCACGTCGAGCTTGGCGCTGCAGCTGATGCGGCCCTGGGCGTCGGTCTTGCCGCTGCACAGCGTACCCAGGTCTTTCAATTCCTGCTTGTTGTCGTAGGCATAGAAGCCGCCGACGATGCGTTTGCGGACGCTGAAGGTCTGGCGCAACCGGCCACTCACTTCGACCGTTCGGCCCTTCAGCGGCTGGCCTTCGGTGGACAACACCACGGCCGTCAAACCCGCCTCACCCTTGGCCGCCGCCCAGCCCGGCACCCGCAGGCCCACCACCACCGCGGCCGGCCACAGGCGCAGGCGCTGGGCCACGGTTTGCACTTCACCGTTGGGGTCGTTGAAGCTCAACTCGGCCAGCAGGTCTGAGGGCGTGGTCAGCGCCGGCAGGCCTTTGATGACGATGCGGGCGGCGCCCTGTTTGTCGGTGCTGGCGGCCAGCTTGTCGGCCACCAGGCGCTGGCCATCGCTGGCTTCTTCAGCGTCTTCACCACGGCGCTGGCCCGGCGGCTCGAAGCTGAAATCGTCGTAGGCCGGGAACTGCACGTTGGCGCGGCGCAGCAGTGCCGACAGCTTCAGCGGCGCAGCGGTCATCGGCCCGCCGGCCAGCGCGTTGATCTGCGCGGCAAAGGCGATTTCACTGGGCGCCACGAGCACGCCCGTGGGGCCGGCCAGGCGCGCGTCGAGCAGCGGCACGCGAAAGGCTTCGACGCGGAAGCTGCCACTGGAAAGGCGGCTGTCGCCGCGCAACAGCGTCACGTCGTACAAGCCCAGCGCAGCGTTCTTCGGAATCGCCCAGCGGCTCTCTGTCGCCCGCGCGCCGCGCGGCCAGGCCAGCGGCAGCTTCACCTCGGTGCCGCTGCCCACATGCGTGAGCATCACTTCGCCGGGTAGCTTTTCAGTCGCCGGCAGGGCCAGGCCGCGTTCTGTCTCGTCGCGCACAAAGTGCTTCATGGCCACGGTTTCGCCGGCGCGCAGCAGGGTGCGGTCAAACACCGTGTGGGCGCGGGTATCGGGCGTGGCGCCCTGGGCCAGCGGGATGTTGAAACGCCAGGGCTCGATGCCGCGCTGCCAGTCGCTGAACACAAAGGCGACATCGTCGGCGAGCCGGGCGCTGACAAAGAAACCTTCGCGGCTGAGGCATTTCTGCGCGTCGGGCTGCTGCTCGAAACCGCGCTCGATGCGCGCCACGCCATTGGCGTCGGTGCTGCCGTTCCACAGCGCTTGGCCATTGCAGTCGTTGACAGCCACGCGCGCGCCGGCCACCGGGCGGCCACGGTCCAGCGTCGTCACCCAGACCAGGCTGGACGAGCGCCCGCGTTTGAAGTGCACGCCCAGGTTGGTGACCAGCGCGCCGGTGCGCGCGTACATCGGCGCGCGCGTGGCCAGCAGTGCGTGGCCCAGGATGCGCGACTGCACTTCAATGATGTGGTAGCCCCGCTGCGGCAGCGGCAGGCCAATGACCTCGGTGGCACGCGGTGGGGCATCCAGCAAGCGCGGCAAATCGGCGCGGCGGGTGCCGGCTTCGGTGGCCAGCAAGGACTGTTCGCGGGTCTTGTACTGGTCGTCGTTGTCGCTGCGCAGGCGGGCGATCCAGCGCAGCAAATCTGCATCGCTGGTGTCGGCGCCAAAGCGCTTGACCGTCACCTGGCCGCCGGTCGAAGCACCGACCAGATCGGCCTGCACATGGCGCAGCGTCAGCGGCATCAAGGCCGGATTGGCAGCGTCGTTGCTGGCTTCGATGATGCCGAAGGGCGCACCTGCAAACTTGGCCAGTGGCGGCATGCCGCCAGTGGCCACGGCCAGCGGAAAGCTGGCGGCATTGGCCAGCGCGCGGCCGGCATCGTCTTTCATCAAGGCCGGCAGCATCAGCTTGAAGCGGGTGTTCTCGGGCAGGGGTGCGGCAAAGCGCAGGCTGTCCAAGGTCTCGCCTTTTTCTTCGGCGTCGGCCTTGGGGGCGATGGGCTCACCCTTGTCTGGCTGCAAGCGCACGGCCAGCGCCAAGGCCCGCGGCACGGGTGCGTTGAAGCGCAGCGACATCGGCCGCAAAGGCAGGCACGGCGATTGCGCGTTTTCACGCTCGCAGCTGAATTCGGCACTGAAGCGTGGCCGCACCTGCCATTGCCAGCGCTGGGCACGGCGCGACACCAGCGCCGGCTGGCCGGGCAGCGCAGCGGCGGCCACGCCAGCGCCCCACACCAGGCGCACTTTCACGTCGGCGGCAAAGGGCCGCTGGCATTGCAGCAGCACGGCGTGGCTGGCCTTGTTCAAGCCGCGCTGGCGCAGCACGGCTTCGCGTGCCGGGCCTTCGACCAGTCGCACCGGTATGCGGTCCAGCAGGCCTTCCATTTCGCACCACACCGCGCTGCGCACGCTGGCTGCGTCCACCGCGCCGTTGAGTTGGAGCAGGAAATTCTGGTCTTCTTCGATGCGTGAACCGGGGCCGGGCTGCACCTGCACCACCACCGGCGCGCCGGTGCTGAAGCTGTAGCCGCGTGGGCCTTCCAGCGCGCCGCCCAGGGGCTGGAACTTCGGGTTCAGGCCCAGCGTGCAGCGGCTGCCCGCGGCCAGCGGTTGTTCCAGGTCCAGCACCCAGGCACGGTCGTTCAGCCAGTGCGCTTGGCCCTTGGGCGCCAAACCTGCACAGACCAGCAGGAAGGGCGCTGGCAGGCGCGGGTCGCCCAGCGCCACCACGGCATCCTGAAAACGCACGGCCACCTGCCGCACTTCGGCCACTTCGCCTTGCGGCGACACGCTGGCCACACGGGTTGCACCGGCCGCGGCAGACAGGATCAAGCCCACGGCCGCCACTGTGATGTTCAGAAAGACTCTTTGCATAGGCCCCCTTCAACGCGGCCATTCTGGCCGGTGGCGCTGCGCTGCGCCATGGTGCAGGCGCGGGGATGGTGCGGGCTGGCGCGGCCGCTGGTGCTTACTGCGGCGGCGGGCCTTCGCCTGGCGTCGGGCGTTCGCGTTCACCACGCATTTCCAGCGTTAGCTGGCGGCGCAGGTTCGTGAACTGGCGCAGGCGGGCGTCGATGATCGAGCCTTCGATGAAGTCTTGCCCCCCAGCGCTGCGTGAAGCGGCCTGGGCCACGCGCAGGCGGTCGATGGCGCCGGTGAGATCACCCAACATGGCGCGCGCTTCGGCACCAGCGCGCATGGCCCGCAGCTTCAAGCCCAAGGCTTCGCTGGTCGACGACAGCAGCTCCCACGCCATGGGGTCTTGCGGCTGCACTGCGACCCAGGTTTGCAGGCTCTCGGTGCTGTTGCGCAGCGGGGCGGCGGCGGCTTCGGGCGCGCTGCGGTTCAGCACCAATGCGGCCTGCGCGCGCAGCAGCAGCGGCGGGCGCTCGGCGCCGTCGCCGCTGGCCGCGGGCGCCAGCAGGTCCAGCGCCTGCAACGCGCCGGCAGCATCACCGGCGGTCAGCAGCACCTGGGCTTGCAGCAGACGCAACACGCGTTCGGCGCGCGGTTCACGCGGCGTGGCGGTGGCCGCCATCTGCAACGCCAACGCGGCCTGGCGTTCGGCGCGCGGGTGGTCTTTCAGCAGCGATGCGGCCAAGGCACCGGCGTACAACGCGGCCACGCGGTCGGCCAGCAGTGGCGAAGAAGTGGCGCCCGACAAGCGCTGCAAACCCTGCACGCTGTCGTCCATCAAGACCCGCGAACGCATCTGCATGATGGTATGCAGCAGCGTCGGCAGCGTGGGCTTGCTGTCGCCCAGCAGCGTGCGGTTGCGCGCTTCGCTGATGCGGTCCACCGTCAACGGGTGGCTGCGCAAATACGGGTAGCTGCTGTTGTCGTTCAGTCGGGTTGCGATGTCCATCTTGTCGAACATCGCGGCCATGCCCGCAGGCGCGTAACCGGCGCTGGCGAGCAGGCCATAGCCGATGCGGTCGGCCTCGCGTTCCATGTCGCGTGAGAAGTTGAGCTGGCTTTGTATCGCGGCGCCCTGCCCGCCCATGATGGCGGCATTGGCGGCATCGACATTGCCGCCACGGCTGGCCGCCATCACCCCCAACAGCAGCGCCGCCAGCGCCACCAGCGAAGCCTGCTGCTGCGGCGCGATGCTGCGCGCGATATGCCTTTGCGTGACATGCGAAAGTTCATGCGCCATCACCGAAGCCAGCTGGTCGGGCGTGGTGGTGATGGCGATCAAACCCAGGTGCGCGCCGACAAAACCACCGGGCAGCGCAAAGGCGTTGACGCTGCGGTCTTTGACCAGGAAGGGCTCCCACGCAAAGGCCTGGTCGGTGTCGGCATCGATGTTGCCCAACTGCCGCGCGGCGGCCACCAGCGGCGCCCAGATTTGCTGAAGGTATTCCAGCAGCACGGGGTCGTCCAGGTATTCGGGGTCGCGCCGGGCCTCGCGCATGATCTGCTCACCCAGCCGGCGTTCTGCGCCCACGCTCAGGTCTTGCGAAGCCGATTCACCCAGCGAAGGCAGCCGCACCTGCGCGTATGCCGGCGCCTGCCACACCGGCGCCAGCATCAGCGCCGCCAGTACAGCGGCGAGTGTGCGGCGCCAAAGGGCGTGCGGTGCGGAGTGGGCAGGGGTCAAGGTGTTCTCGCGGGCGGTGCTGACGGGGACGACATGCGGGGCAACGCAGGGTGGGAGCCCGCAATGCCCGAGGCGTTCCCTGTGGCTATGATGACATTGCCTTGTTTCTGAACCTGAACCCGAAGATGACGCCGCCCCCATCCACACCGCTGAGCCACTTTGATGCCCAGGGCCAGGCCCACATGGTCGACGTGGCCGTTAAGGCTGAAACACACCGCACGGCACGCGCCGCGGGCAGCATCCGCATGCAGCCCGCGACCTTCGATCTGATCGCCAGCGGCACAGCGAAAAAGGGCGATGTGCTGGGCATTGCGCGCATCGCCGCCATCCAGGGTGCCAAGCGCACGGCAGAGTTGATACCGCTGTGCCACCCGCTGGCCATCACGCGGGTGGCGGTCGACTTCGAGTTGGACCGCGAAAACAGCAGCGTACACATCAGCGCGCAGGTCGAAACACTGGGCCGCACTGGCGTGGAGATGGAAGCCCTGACCGCCGTGCAAGTCGGCTTGCTGACGGTCTACGACATGTGCAAAGCGGCCGACCGCGGCATGGTGATGACGAACATCCGCGTGCTGGAAAAGCGCGGCGGGAAATCGGGCGCGTGGGTGGCAGTGGTCTAGTCTTACTGTGTCAAATAAGCAGCCTTACGTTTACGCGCAGGCAACACGGACATCGGGGCAGCATCTTGAGCAAGGCTGCGGCGATACGCAGCCGCAAAGTCGTGATGGATGACGGGACGTGGCGCTGCGTGCGCTGGGCTGC
>JANMJI010000270.1:0-21319 GCA_031371275.1 Betaproteobacteria bacterium | reverse complement strand
ACCCGCGCCGTGGGCGTGGGCGTGCACAGCGGCCAGAAGGTGGAATTGACGTTGCGGCCGGCACCGCCCGACAGCGGCATCACCTTCCGCCGCACCGACCTGCCGGTGGCGGTGGACATTCCTGTCAGTGCATTTGCAGTGTCAGACACCCGCATGGCCAGCACCATCAGCCCCGGCGGCGACCCCGGCGCGCCCAAAGTGCAGACCATCGAACACCTGATGTCGGCCTGCGCCGGGCTGGGGCTGGACAACCTGACCATCGACATCACGGCCGAAGAAGTGCCGATACTTGACGGCAGCGCCGCCAGCTTCGTGTTCCTGCTGCAAAGCGCGGGCATCGCGTTGCAGAACGCACCCAAGCGGTTCTTGCGCGTGTTGAAATCTGTCGAAATCCGCGAAGGTGAGGGGCCGACGCTGAAGTGGGCGCGGCTGGAGCCCTTCCACGGCTACAAGCTCAGCTTCGAGATCGAGTTCAACCACCCGGCGGTGGACGCCACCGGCCGCCGTGTCGAGTTCGACTTTGGCGGTGGCCAGTACAAACGCGACATTGCGCGCGCCCGCACTTTCGGCTTCACCAAAGATGTCGAAATGATGCGCGCCCGCGGCCTGGGCCTGGGCGGCAACATGGACAACGTCATCGTCATCGACGACTTCCGCGTGCTCAACAGCGAAGGTCTGCGCTACGACGACGAGTTCGTCAAACACAAGATCCTTGACGCCATGGGTGATCTGCACATTGCCGGCAAACCGTTGCTCGCCAGCTATGTGGCTTTCAAGAGCGGGCACGCGCTGAACAACAAGCTGCTGCGCAAGCTGCTTGCAGACGCGACGGCTTTCGAGGTCGTGACTTTTGAGCGCGAAGCTGATGCGCCACACGGCTTTGCAGCGCTGGCGCCGGCATGGTGAAGCGCGTCATGAAGGGCGTTGGCAAGCGCGTCAGGCCGGGGTTCAGGCGATGATGATTTTCCGCCTCGTGTTCGGCCTGCTGCTGGTGGCCGGCTTGCTTTGCTTTGCGATGTACATCGGCACCCGGCAGGCCCAGTGGCGCCAGCGTGGGCTGGTCATCGTGAAGTGGACAGTGCTGGCGGCGTTCGGCTTCTTTGCGGTGCTGATACTGGAACGGCTGGTCTTGATGCTTTGACGCCGCGGCGGGTGTCATTGGCCGTCGTTGGGCGAAGTCAGCGCCCGCCCGCCTTGCCGCGCTCGCCCACCTGCACCTGCACTTCCAGTGCCTGGCTGCCGCGTTGCAGCGCCAATTGCGCGGGCTTGTTCGGCGGCAGAGCGGCGACCGCGGCAAACAGCTCGGCGGTGTTGCGCACTGTCTGGCTGCCCACCTTCACCACCACATCGCCAGGCCGCACACCGCCCTTGGCGGCGGGGCCGCTTTGCAGCACGCCGGTGATGAGCACGCCGTTCTTCACCGGCAGGTTCAGGCTTTCGGCCAGCTCGGCGCTGAGGTCGCGCGGCTCCACGCCTATCCAGCCGCGGCGCACGACGCCGTCGCGCACCAGCATTTCCATGACTTGCCTTGCCGTGTCCGCCGGCACCGCAAAGCCGATGCCCAGGCTGCCGCCCGTGCGCGAGAAGATGGCGGTGTTGATGCCCACCAGCGCACCTTGCGCGTCGACCAGCGCGCCGCCCGAATTGCCGGGGTTGATGGCCGCATCGGTCTGTATGAAGTTCTGGAAGCGGGAACTGCCGGCGTCGCTGCGGTCCAGCGCGCTGACGATGCCGGCCGTCACCGTCTGGCCGACGTTGAAGGGGTTGCCGATGGCCAGCACCGCGTCACCCACCTGCAGCGCGCGCACGTCGCCCAGGGCGATGACGGGCAGCTTGTCGAGGTCGATCTTCAGCACCGCGATGTCGGTTTCTGTGTCGCTGCCCACCAGCCTGGCGCGGGTCTGGCGGCCGTCTTGCAACTGGACTTCAATTTCGGTCGCGTCTTCCACCACATGCTGGTTGGTCAGCAGGTAACCCTCGGGCGAGACGATGACGCCCGAGCCCAGGCCCACCTGCTGCTGCGCCGCCGGCCCGCCTTCACCAAAGAAGAACTTGAAGCGCGGGTCGTCGGTGTGCGGGTTCTTGCGCGCCATCTTGGTGGCCGTGACGCTGACCACCGCGGGCGCGGCGCGGCGCGCTGCCAGCGCATAGCCGGTGGCGCCGTTGGCCGCGGTGCCGGCGGGCGCCGCCTGCACCAGCGTGGGCGAAGGCAGCAACGCACTGGCGCCACCGGCACGGCCGCCGGGCAGCCATTGCGGCTTCAGCGTCAGCAGTACAAACAGCACCGCCACCGCCACCGTCACGGCCTGTGAAAAAACCAGCCAGCTGTTGCGCCACATAAAGGTCAAGGGTCTCGGGGGGAGGGGCATCTTTTGGGCTGCACCACAATCGGCGCCATGACGGCACGGGCTCACATCGACAGTTATTTGCAAACGCTGTTGCAGCCCGATACCTTCAAGGATTATGGGCCGAACGGCTTGCAGATTGAGGGCGCGTCCGAGGTGCGGCACATCGTCTCGGGCGTCACCGCCAGCCTGGCTTTCATTGAAGCCGCGATTGCCGCCGGCGCCGACACGCTGCTGGTCCATCACGGCCTGTTCTGGCGCGGCCAGGACGGCCGGCTGGTGGGCTGGCTGGCCCAGCGTGTGCGCAGCCTGATGGCTGCGAATGTGAACCTCTACGCCTACCACCTGCCGCTGGATGCGCATGCCGAACTGGGCAACAACGCGCAGCTCGGGTTGCGGCTTGGGCTGGTGGCCGATGCACGGTTTGGCGAGCAGGCGCTGGGCTTCATCGGCGCTGCCGACAGCGGCCTGGAGATGCTGGCCGCGACGGTGCAAGAGCAACTGGGCCGCGCGCCGCTGCTGGTGCCCGGTGACGGCCGCCCGCTGCGCCGTGTCGCCTGGTGCACAGGCGGCGCGCAGAGTTATTTCGAAGCGGCGATTGCCGCCGGGGCCGATGCTTTTCTGACCGGCGAAATCTCTGAACCACAGGCCCACCTGGCGCGTGAAACAGGCGTCGCCTTCCTGGCCTGCGGCCACCACGCCACCGAACGTTATGGCGCCCCGGCGGTGGCCGCAAACGTGGCGGCACATTTCGGCTTGGAGCACCACTTCATCGAGATCGAGAACCCGGCATGAGGACGTGCAATTGCGCCTGCGCGCAATTGCGCGCTGCATGCCGGCCGCAAGCTCTGCGAGCGGCGGCATGAAGCCTTTGCTGGTGACCATGGGCGATGCCGCAGGCATCGGGCCCGAGATCATTGTCAAAGCCTTTGCCGCGGGTGCGTTGCACGATGCCGTCGTCATCGGCGACCCCGCCGTGCTGCGCCGCGCCGGCAGCGTGATGACCGCGGTGTTGGACAGCCCCACCGACCTGGCCGATGGTCCGCCGGGCTGCCTGCCAGTGTGCGTACCGCCCGACATGCCCACCGACCTGAGTGGCCTGCCGCTGGGCACCATCGACGGCCGCAATGGCGCAGCCGCGGCGCGTTGCATCGAACATGCGGTGCGCCTGGTGCAGGCGGGGCAAGGTGCGGCGATCGTCACCGCCCCCATCCACAAGGAAGCGCTGGCCACCGCCGGCGTGCCCTACCCAGGCCACACCGAGATGCTGCAAGCGCTGGCCACCACCCCCGGCCATGCACCGCCGCCGGTGCGCATGATGCTGGCCAACGACGAGTTGCGTGTGGTGCTGGTGACCATCCACCAGTCACTGCGCAGCGCGATAGACGCCGTCACCTTCGACGCCGTTCTTGCCACCTTGCGCATTGCCCACCGCGCTGCTTCAGCGTGGGGACAGAAGGCCCCGCGCATCGCGGTGGCCGGCCTGAACCCGCACGCCGGTGAAGGCGGCTTGTTTGGTGACGAAGAGCTGCACACCATCGGCCCGGCGGTGCAGGCCGCGGTGGCCGAAGGCATCAACGCCAGCGGCCCGTTCGCCCCCGACACCGTCTTCATGCGCGCCCGCCGCGGCGAGTTCGACATCGTCGTGGCCATGACCCATGACCACGGCCTCATCCCCGTGAAGTACCTGGGTGTGGAGCAGGGCGTCAACGTCACGCTGGGCCTGCCTTTTGTGCGCACCAGCCCAGACCACGGCACGGCTTTCGACATCGCCGGCCAGAACAAGGCCGACCCCGCCAGCTTGATGGCCGCACTGGAGATGGCGCGGCGGCTGGTTCAGGCCGGCTGATTCAGGCTGTTTGGGTGCCGCCCAGCGACGATAGCTGCCGCCGCGCCCGCGCCGTGGCGCGTTCGATCAGGTAGGCGCTTTCAAAGGTTTTCATGCGCCCGGTTTCGCACAAACGCAGCAGCATGCGCTGCGTCAGCGAAATGGTTTTGCGGTGGCGGCCACCATGCGTGAAGATGAAAAAACTGCGCGCCGGGCTGACATGCGAAAGCCGCACCTTCTGCCATTGGCCTTGCAGGTGCATCTGGTAGGCAAAGCCGATTTCCACATGCTCGGCCAGGGCCCGGCCTTCGGTGGGTTCGGCTTCGTCAGCCGGGGCCGGCAGGCCTTGCGCCAGCGGCCGGCTGTCGGGCGCGGGTGCGGGTTCGGCGCCGAGGTCGATGTCCACCACACCGGCCCAATCCACCGAAGACTCTTGCACCAGGCCCACGCGCTGCGCTTCGTCGGCGCTGAACTGCGGTGCATGCAGTTCTTCCGTTAGCACGGGCAGGCCCTGCATTGGCGCCGTGCGCGGCATGGCCTTCAGGTCTTCGCGCGAAGGCAGCGGGCGTTGCAGCGCACCTTCCACCTGGCGCGCCATCAGGTTGATTTCGAGCTGGCGGCCGCCGGCGCTTTTCAGCGCCTCGGCATGGGCCGGCATCAATTGGCCAAAGAAGGTGCGGCGCGACGCTTCGGGCCAGGCGATGAGGTTCATGCCCTCGGTCAGGCCCTGCATCAGCTTGGGCAGCTCGGCCAGGAAGGCCTTGCGGTGGGCCGGCGTGGCCTTGGGCTGCACGCTCAGGAACAGGTCGCGGCCCAGGCCGCGCAGGCGCTGCGCCAGCGGGCCTTCGGCGCTGCCTTGTTCGGCCGCGCGCAACAGCACCTGGCTCCAGACGCGGCTGAGGAAGTCGCGCAGAAAAGGCGCGGCGGGCACGTCTTTCAGGTCGCCTTCCAGCCGCTGCGCGTAAAGCTGGCGCAGCCGCTGCTGGTCTTCTTTTTCCGACAGCAGCGCTTCGGTGGCGTCTTGCCCCGGCGCGTCGTGGTGGGCCAGGTCGGCGGTGAAGGCTTCCAGCGCGGCCAGCTTTTGCTCGTAGACCTCGATCTGGTCGAAGTCGCCTTCCACCACCTCGTGGATCAGCGCCTTCACTTTGGCCAGAAAAGCCTTTGCGCCTTCGTCGCCAAAATCCTCAAAAGCCGAGCCCAGCGATGCGATGCGGTTGATGAAGCGCCGCACCGGGTGCTTGCGCGACGAGAAAAAGGTGGGGTCGCCCAAGGCCGTGCGCAGCACCGGCAGCTGCAGCCGGGCGATTTGTCGCGCCATCTGCGGCGGCACCTTGGGGTCGGCCAATATCTGGTCGAACAGGAAACCGATGACGTCGATGACCATGTGGTCGAGCTGGCCGGTTGAAGCCTGGCGCAGTTCTTCGCGGTGCTCGCGTATCCGGTTGTGCGGCAGCGGCGCGGGCATGCCCCCGCCGCTGCCGCCACCAATACCGCCGATACCGCCGACAGCGCTGACACCGCCGTCGCCGTAGTCGCTGGCGTAAGCACCGCCATCACCACCGCCACCGCCTTCGCTGCCACCCGTGTAGGCCAGGCGGCGTATCAGCGACATCAATGCCGGGTCGACCTGGCCAATGGGCGTGCCGCGCCCGCTGGGCTGGCCGGCCCGGCCACCGCCGCCGCTGTGTCCGTAGCCGGGGCCGGCGCGTGTGGAAGGCGCGAAGCCGCCAGGGCGGCCGTGGCTGCTGCCAGGGCCGGTACGGCCGCCGCGCTCGCCACCGCCGCCGCTGCCCGCGCCACCCAAAGCAGCGTGGTTGCTGTCTTCGTCACCATCTTCGCTGGCGCTGGCGCGGGCGGCGCGGTTGCGCACCATCAAACCCATGGGCTGTATGCCGGCGTTGCGCATTTCGGCCACGATGTCGGCATAGGTGTGGCGCAGCAGGCCGCCCAGCGAACGGCTGAATTCGGTGGACAACACCTTGCGGATGTCGGGCCGCTCGGAGATCGCTTCGATGCCGCGGATCATCGCGCCGCCCACCAGGTCGGGGCGCAGCGGGTTGCGGTCACGTTCACCGCCGGCGTCGCTCAGCACGGTGCTGACATAGCCGTCCAGTTCACGCAGTTCCCATTCGCAGGCATGCGCGATTTCCATGCCGAAGCGGTCGGCCGAAATCTGCGCTTCGACTTCCTTGTCTTCGACCAGGCTGAGCGCGGCCCAGTCGGTGGGCGCAGCGGCGGGTAGTGGTGTCGCCGCTTGGCCGCCGCTGGCCGCAGTGCTGCGCGGGCCCAGTTCGCGCAGCACCCGTTCGTCCAGCGCGTCATTGAAGGTCAGCACGAAAACGGCCGACTTGCGGTTGAGCTCGAATTGCGCGCCCAGCAAGCCGTCGCGCTGGAAGGCGTTGGTGGAAGCCAGGGCCGACAGGCCCAGGCTTTCGATGGTGCGTTCGGCGGCCTCGCGTGCCGCCATCTTCAGGCGCTGTACGGCCGCTTCCAACGACGCGGGCAGGCGGTGAACGGGGTGCGGCTTCATGGGCGGAAAGGGGCTGTCTGCTGACGGCCTAAGGGCAGCCGCCTAGTATGCGGCATGGCCCCGGCCGGCGTGCCCGCCCGCCCGTTCAGCCGCTGCTCACTTTTTCAGCGCGTCACGAATCTCACGCAGCAGCAACACGTCTTCGGGCGTTGGGGCCGGTGGCGCAGCCGGCGCGGCAGGGGTTTGGCGCTTCATGCGGTTCATCTGCTTGACCATCAGGAAGATGATGATGGCCAGGATGATGAAATTGATAAGCACGGTGATGAAGCTGCCATACGCAAACACCGCACCCGCCTTCTTGGCTTCGGCCAGCGTGGTGGCGGTCTGGCCCGACAGTGCGATGAAGTAGTTGTTGAAGTCCAGGCCACCGAAAATCTTGCCCACGATGGGCATGATGAGGTCGCCGACCAGCGAATCGACGATCTTGCCGAAGGCCGCGCCGATGATGACGCCGACCGCCAGGTCCATCACATTGCCCTTGAGGGCAAATTCCTTGAACTCAGAGCTGAAACTCATGGCCCTCACTCCTGCTTTGGATGCGTTGTTGTCGCCATGCGCAGGCTGCGCGTTGGCGGGCCGACGGTAGAGGCGGCCCCGCCGCGCGTCAATCGGCCCAGACACCGAGTGGCGCAGGCGCGCGGCGTCAGCCGGGCGAAGGCGCCTCGGCTAGAATTCCGAGTTAACCCCAATCTTTGCAGCCACACCGTTTGCAAAGTTCCAGAGTTCTGAAAGAGGGATTTTCATGAGCGACGCCACCGTCGAGACCGCTGTTGACAAAAGCCGCCGCACCTGGATCGCCATCACCTGCGGCGCTGGTGCGCTGGGCGGCGCGGCCGTCGCCGTGCCCTTTGTCAGCAGCTTCGCGCCGTCAGAGCGCGCACGCGCTGCCGGCGCGCCGGTGAAGGTCGACATCAGCGGCATCAAGCCCGGTGAAAAACTCACCGTCGAATGGCGCGGCAAGCCGGTGTGGATCGTCCGCCGCACCGCCGAACAAGTGGCCGCCTTGCCCAAGATCGACAAAGAACTGGCCGACCCGCTGTCCAAACGCAAGCCCGATGAGTTGACACCGGCTTATGCCCGCAACGAAGCGCGTTCGATCAAACCCGAATACTTTGTCGGCGTGGGCATCTGTTCGCACCTGGGTTGTTCGCCGAGTGACCGCTTCACCACCGGCGCGCAGCCTTCGTTGCCTGATGACTGGGCCGGTGGTTTCCTGTGCCCTTGCCACGGGTCCACCTTCGACCTGGCCGGCCGCGTGTTCAAGAACAAGCCCGCGCCAGACAACCTGGAAGTGCCGCCGCACATGTACGTGTCAGACACCGTGCTGCTGATTGGCGAAGACAAGAAAGCGTGAGCTGCCGCATCCACGGCAATCACTGTTTGAGCGACCGAGGTCCACATGGCTGAATTCAAGGAAGCGCCCGCTGGCGCGTCAACACTGGTGCAAGCGACCAACTGGCTGGAGAACAGGTTCCCGACCGCGTTCGACGCCTACAAGGTGCACATGTCGGAGTACTACGCTCCGAAGAACTTCAACTTCTGGTACTTCTTCGGCGCCCTGTCGCTGCTGGTGCTGGTGATCCAGATCGTCACCGGCATCTTTCTGGTGATGCACTACAAGCCCGATGCCGCCAAGGCCTTCGAGTCGGTCGAATACATCATGCGCGACGTGCCCTGGGGCTGGCTGGTGCGCTACATGCACAGCACCGGCGCGAGTGCGTTTTTCATCTGCGTCTACCTGCACATGTTCCGCGGCCTGATCTACGGCAGCTACCGCAAGCCGCGTGAACTGGTGTGGCTGTTTGGTTGCGCCATCTTCCTGTGCCTGATGGCCGAAGCCTTCATGGGCTATCTGCTGCCCTGGGGCCAGATGAGCTACTGGGGCGCACAGGTCATCATCAACCTGTTCGCCGCCATCCCTTTCATCGGCCCTGATCTTTCGCTGTTGATTCGCGGTGACTACGTCGTCGGTGACGCCACGCTGAACCGCTTCTTCAGCTTCCATGTCATCGCCGTGCCGCTGGTGCTGCTGGGCCTGGTGGTGGCGCATTTGCTGTCGTTGCACGACGTGGGTTCCAACAACCCCGACGGCATCGAGATCAAGGCCAAGAAAGACCCGAAGACCGGCATCCCGCTGGACGGCATTCCCTTCCACCCCTACTACTCGGTGCACGACATCATGGGGGTCAGCGTGTTCCTGCTGATCTTCTCTGCGGTGATCTTCCTGGCGCCAGAAGGTGGCGGCTACCTGCTGGAGTACAACAACTTCATCCCGGCCGACCCGCTGCAGACGCCGGCCCACATCGCCCCGGTGTGGTACTTCACGCCGTATTACTCGATGCTGCGCGCCGTCACCGACGACATGGTCAACGTCTTTGTCGGTCTGGTCGCCGTGGCTGGCGTGCTGGGCTTCTTGATGGGCGGTTTGAAGGGCCTGTGGAAATTCGCGCCGCTGGTCGGTGCCGTGGTGCTGGCCTTGCTGTTGAAGACGTTTGACGCCAAGTTCTGGGGCGTCGTCATCATGGGCGGCGCGGTGATGATTCTTTTCGGCCTGCCCTGGTTCGACCGCAGCCCGGTGAAGAGCATCCGCTACCGGCCGGGCTGGAACAAGATCCTGTACGGCTTGTTTGTGATTGTCTTTGCGGTGCTGGGGTATCTGGGCATCAAGCCGCCTTCGACGGTGGGCACGCTGATGTCGCAAATCGGCACCCTGTTTTACTTCGGTTTCTTCCTGCTCATGCCCTGGTGGAGCCGCATTGGCGAATTCCGCGCGGTGCCCGAGCGCGTCACTTTCCAGCCCCACTGAGCGCGCGGCGGAGCACCCATCCCATGATGAAGAAAGTTACCCCGATGTTGCTGATGCAGCTGCTGCGCGCGCTGCTGGCCAGCCTGGTGTTGTTCGGCACGGCGCAGGCGAATACCGAAGGCCCGGCCTGGGACAAGTTCCCTGCCAAGCGCACCACCGACATGGCCGCGTTGCAACATGGCGCCAAGCTGTTCGTCAACTACTGCCTGAACTGCCACCAGGCGGCCTACATGCGCTACAACCGGCTGCGCGACATCGGCCTGACCGAGGCGCAGATCAAGGACAACCTGGTCTTCACCGGCGTCAAGGTCGGTGAGGTGATGAAGACGGCGCTGGACCCGAAGGAAGCCAAGGCCTGGTTTGGCAACGTGCCGCCCGACCTCACCTTGATCGCCCGTTCGCGTTCCGACGGCGCCAAGGGCAGCGGCGCCGACTACGTCTACACCTATCTGCGCAGCTATTACCGCGACGACACCAAGGCCACCGGCTGGAACAACACCGCCTATCCCAACGTGGCTATGCCGAATGTGCTGTGGGAACTGCAGGGCCAGCAGCGGGCTGTGTTTGTCGAAGAAAAAGACGCGCACGACCCCGGCAAGACCGTGCATCTGTTGAAAGGGTTTGAGCCCATCACCGCCGGCACGCTGTCGCAAGCCGAGTACAACGACGCCGTGGCCGACTTGGTGGCCTATTTGCAGTGGATGGGTGAGCCGGTGCAAAACAGCCGCGTTCGCCTGGGGGTGTGGGTGTTGTTGTTTTTGTCGGTGTTCACCGTCATCGCCTGGCGCCTGAACGCGGCGTTCTGGAAAGACATCAAGTAACCCGAGCGAGGCCCGGCCTGCTGGCCGGGCTTGCGACGCAGTAAAGGCGTTCAGCCGCGGCTGGGCGCCTGCTGCGTACTTTTTTAAGCATTAGAGAAAGGCCCCACGCCATGATGGTGCTGTATTCCGGAACGACCTGCCCCTATTCGCACCGCTGCCGCTTTGTGCTGTTCGAGAAGGGCATGGACTTCGAGATTCGCGATGTCGACATCTTCGCCAAACCCGAAGACATCGCGCTGATGAACCCGTACAACGAGGTGCCTATCCTGGTCGAGCGCGACCTCATCCTGTACGAGAGCCACATCATCAACGAGTACATCGACGAGCGCTTCCCGCACCCGCAGCTGATGCCCGGCGACCCGGTGGCGCGCGCCCGTGTGCGGCTGTTTTTGTTCAACTTCGAGAAAGAGCTGTTCAGCAACGTCAACCTGCTGGAAGGCCGTGGCGTGAAGGCCACCGAGAAGCAGCTAGAAAAGGCGCGCGACCAGATCCGCGACCGGCTGACGCAACTGGCGCCCATCTTCCTGAAGAACAAGTACATGCTGGGCGACGACTTCAGCATGCTGGATGTGGCCATCGCGCCGCTGCTGTGGCGGCTGGACTATTACGGCATCGACCTGAGCAAGAACGCGGTGCCGCTGCTGAAGTACGCCGAGCGCATTTTCTCGCGCCCGGCCTATATCGAGGCGCTGACGCCTTCAGAGAAGGTGATGCGCAAGTAAGCGCTGCCCGCCATGACTGAGCCGCCTGCCGAAAACCAGGGCACATCGACGCGGCCGTATTTGTTGCGGGCGCTGCACGACTGGTGCACCGACAACGGCTTCACACCCTACATCGCGGCCCATGTCGGGCCCGGTGTGCAGGTGCCGATGGAGTACGTGAAGAACAACGAGATCGTGCTCAACGTCGGCTTCGAGGCCACGTCGGGCCTGCAATTGGGCAACGATTTCATTGAGTTCAAGGCGCGTTTTGGTGGCGTGTCGCGCGAAATACGTGTGCCGGTGGACCATGTGGTGGCCATCTACGCCCGTGAAAACGGCCAGGGCATGGCCTTTCCCGTTCCCACCGACGGCAGCCGCGCTGATGTGGGCACCACGGCGCCGACGCCACTGCGCGGTTTGCGCCTGGCCGGCAGCGAACCCGCCGTTCAAGCCACTGCGCCGACAGCGCCAAGGCCCGCGCCCGCCGCGCCTGTGCTGGCGCCTGCACCCACCACCGCCAGCCCCACCGACCCACCGCCAGAACCGGCCGGCCCCGGCGGTGGACGGCCGGCGCTGAAGCGCGTCAAGTAAATCGCTTCGGTGAATCGTTTCAATAAATCGCGTGATTGAGGCGCTTCGGTAATTCGCTTCAATTGCAGCGCTGCAAGAACAGCACGCACTGGCCTCTACAATTTCACGGAAGGCCGCCGGCTTAGCTCAGTTGGTAGAGCACCCGCCTTGTAAGCGGAAGGTCGTCCGTTCGACTCGGACAGTCGGCACCAGCCCCGCCGCGGCGGATTTCGCCAGCGTGGCATCAAGCCCGGGGCAGCACCTTGATCTTCAACGCCGGCCCGGGCCAGCCTTGTTCACGCAGCGCTGCATCCAGTGCCGGCAGTAGATGGCGCAGCTTGGCCGCTGCGGCGGCATGTGACACCAGCAGCACCCACGATGCATCATCCAGCGGCCCGGGGCGGATGTCGCCCTTCAAACCCGCGGGCAGCAAGGCGGTGATGGCGTCAAAGCGGGCCTGTGATTCACGCAACCGCTGCATCAGCCCGGCCAGCGGCTCGCTGCGCTTGAGCGCTGTGGCCAGCGTCAGTCCGGGCGGGGCGGGTGTGCTCATGCAAGGAGTCTAAATGTCGGCATCCATTCCCATCGGGGCCTTGCGGCAGCGCGGGCGCTGAGCATGCAACTGCTCATCACCCACGGCAGCATGGCGCGCACCCGTGTGCTGCAATTTCAGCGCTGGCAGTTGGTGCTGGCAGCGTTGGTGCTGGCGTTTTTCTTGATGCTGGTGTCTGGCACGGTCTACCACTTTGTGTTCCTCAAAGCCGCCCGCGAAGGCTGGCCGGTGGTGAGCCCGCTGGTGCGCTTGATCGTGCGTGACGAGATCGCCCAGCGCGACCGTTTCATGCGCGAAAACCTGGACGCCATCGCGCAAAAGGTGGGCGAGCTGCAGGCCAAGATGGCTCGCCTGCAGGCCATGGGCGAACGCGTGCAGGGTCTGGCAGGCGTCAAGGCCGACGACCTGAAACCCGCGCCGGCTGCGGCTTCCGGCGGGCGCGGCGGGCCTTTCGTGGACGCCCTGCTGCCGCTGCCGCAACCCAGCCTGCAACAGCTGCAGCGCCTGCTGGCCGGGCTCGACGAGGTGGTGGATTTCAACGCCGATTTCTTCACGCTGGTGGAATCGCGTTTGCTGGAAAGCCGGCTGAAGGCCTTGATGGTGCCCAGCAGCGCGCCTGTAGACGGGCCCATAGGCTCGGGCTTCGGCTTTCGCACCGACCCCATCAATGGCCGCTCGGCGTTGCACACGGGGCTTGATTTTCCGGCCGAAACCGGCACCGCCGTCCACGCCGCGGCCGGCGGGCTGGTGCTGGCCAGCGAATGGCACTCCGAATACGGCCAGGTGCTGGAAATCGACCATGGCAACGGGCTGTCGACACGTTATGCGCATTGTTCGGTGATCGAAGTGCCGGTGGGCGCGCTGGTCAAACGCGGTCAACTGGTGGCCAGGGTGGGCGCCTCGGGCCGGTCCACCGGCGCCCACCTGCACTTTGAAGTGCTGCTGGACGGCGTACCGCAAGACCCGGCGCGCTTTCTGGCCGGGCCGCCGTTGCCAGTGCCGGTGCCGGTGCAGACCCGCGCCCCGTCGCCCGGGCGCCAGCGCTGAAGCCGGTGTTGCAAGCCATGGGTCGGCTTGGGGGTGGGTGATAAACTCAAATGCTTTGCGTTTGACGCGCCTGCGCCCTGGTGGTGCGCTGGCGTCGAGCGCACCGCATCGGCCCGGCACCGTGGTTTTGCATAGCGTTGCAAAGCCGCCGCCGCGCCCCCAGATGGCCTTGCTCGCGTGCCGCGGTCCGGTGTGACCAGCGGCGCCGGCATCCGAACCACGACAGCCCAGAGGCCGCATGTTCCCCAAGATACTGACCCAGATTTTCGGCAGCCGGAACGAACGCCTGCTGAAGACTTACCGGCGTGTGGTGGTGCAGGTCAATGCACTGGAAACTCAATTCGAAAAGCTCTCTGACAGCGAACTGCGCGCCAAGACCGACGAATTCCGCCAGCGCGTGGCGGCCGGCAGCACGCTCGACGATCTGCTGCCTGAGGCTTTTGCCGCGGTGCGCGAAGCCGGCAAGCGGACGCTGAAGATGCGCCACTTCGACGTGCAGTTGATAGGCGGCATCGCCATGCACCAGGGCAAGATTGCAGAGATGCGCACCGGCGAGGGCAAGACGCTGATGGCGACCTTGCCGATTTACTTGAATGCGCTGGCCGGCAAGGGTGTGCACCTGGTCACCGTCAACGATTACCTGGTGCGCCGTGATGCCGAATGGATGGGTCGCATCTACACGTTCTTGGGCCTCACGGTGGGTGTCAACGTGCCAGGCATGGGGCGCGAAGAGAAACAGGTCGCCTACGCCGCGGACATCACCTACGGCACCAACAACGAATTCGGCTTCGACTACCTGCGCGACAACATGGTGCTGGAAGTGCGCGACCGTGTCGCCCGCGGCCTGAACTACGCCATCGTCGACGAGGTCGATTCGATCCTGATCGACGAAGCGCGCACGCCGCTCATCATCAGCGGCCAGGCCGAAGACCATACAGAGATGTATGTTCGCATCAACGCCATCGTGCCGCGGCTGAAGAAGCAGATTGGCGAAGAAGACATTCGCACCGGCGAAGGCGTCATCGACGCGGGTGATTTCACCGTCGATGAGAAAACCCACCAGGTCTTCCTCACCGAAAGCGGCCACGAGAAGGCCGAGCAACTGCTGACCGAAGCCACGCTGCTGGCCGAAGGTGCCAGCCTGTATGACCCGGCCAACATTGCGCTGATGCACCACGTCTACGCGGCGCTGCGGGCCAACCAGCTTTACAACCGCGACCAGCATTACGTGGTGCAGGGCGGCGAGGTGGTCATCGTCGACGAGTTCACCGGCCGCCTGATGACGGGCCGGCGCTGGAGCGACGGCCTGCACCAGGCCGTCGAAGCCAAGGAAGGCGTGCAGATTCAAAGCGAGAACCAGACGCTGGCGTCGGTGACGTTTCAGAACTACTTCCGCATGTACGGCAAACTGAGTGGCATGACGGGCACGGCCGACACCGAAGCCTATGAATTCCAGGAGATTTACGGCCTGGAAACGGTGGTCATACCGCCCAACAAGCCGACCATCCGCAAAGACGACAACGACCTCATCTACAAGACCACGAAAGAGAAGTACGACGCTGTCACCAAAGACATCCGCGACTGCCACGAACGCGGCCAGCCGGTGTTGGTGGGCACGACGAGCATTGAAAATTCAGAACTCATATCGGCGTTGCTGACCACCGTCAAGCTGCCGCACCAGGTGCTGAACGCCAAGCAGCACGCCAAGGAAGCCGAGATCGTGGCCCAGGCCGGGCGCCCGGGCGTCATCACCATTGCCACCAACATGGCCGGGCGCGGCACCGACATCGTGCTCGGCGGCAATGTCGAAAAGCAGACCCAGTTTCTGGAAGCCGACGAAGCCTTGAGCGCGCAAGAACGCCTGCGCCAGGCGCAGCAACTCACCGACGAATGGCAGTCGCTGCACGAACGCGTGAAGGCCGCCGGCGGCCTGCGCATCGTGGCCACCGAACGTCATGAAAGCCGGCGCATCGACAACCAGTTGCGCGGCCGCTCGGGCCGCCAGGGCGACCCCGGCGCGTCACGCTTCTACCTGAGCCTGGACGATTCGCTGATGCGCATCTTCGCCGGCGACCGCGTGCGCGCCATCATGGACCGCCTGAAGATGCCCGAAGGCGAGGCCATCGAGGCCGGCATCGTCAACCGCAGCATTGAAAGTGCGCAGCGCAAGGTGGAAGCGCGCAACTTCGACGTGCGCAAGCAACTGCTGGAATACGACGATGTCAGCAACGACCAGCGCAAGGTCATCTACCAGCAGCGCAACGAAATTCTGGAAGCCACCAGCCTCGACGAGCAGATTGCCAACCTGCGCAAGAGCACGATGGCCGACGTGGTGCGCACCTACCTGCCCGCCGGCACGCTGGAAGAGCAATGGGACCTGGCCACGCTGGAACGTGTGCTGCGCGAAGAATGGCAGCTCGACGTGGCGCTGAAGGCCGAGGTGGAGAGCAGCGATTCGATCACCGACGACGACATCGTCCTCAAGGTGGTCAGCGCCGCCGACACGCATTTCAACGACAAGGTGGCGCTGGTCGGCGGCGAACAGTTCACGCCCTTCATGCGCATGGTGCTGCTGCAGGCCATAGACAGCCACTGGCGCGAACACCTGGCCGCACTCGACTACCTGCGCCAGGGTATTCACTTACGCGGCTATGCCCAGAAGAACCCGAAGCAGGAATACAAGCGTGAAGCCTTCGAGCTGTTCAGCCAATTGCTCGACGTGGTGAAGATGGAAGTCACACGCGTGCTGATGACGGTGCGCATCCAAAGCCAGGACCAGGTGGCGCAGGCCGCCGAAGCGCTGGAAGCCCAGGCCGCCAGCCTTTCGAACATGGCCAACGTGACCTACACCCATCCGAACGAAGACGGCAGTGTTTCCACCGAGGCCGACCCCACTACGTTGGCGCAGGATGTGCCCAAGGTGGGGCGCAACGACCCTTGCCCCTGCGGCAGCGGCAAGAAATACAAGAACTGCCACGGCAGGCTGGCCTGACCCTTCCCACCGCCGATGCTGCCCGCACCAAGCGGGCGCGGATGAATGCGCGAGCCAAGGCCTGGTGCCCGTCACCTAGGAGAAATCTCCCCCTACTCAAGGGGTGCCGTTGCAGCGCAGTTCGAACAGAATCTTGTTCATTGCAATGCAGCGCTTTGTCATGTTCCCGGTTGAGGGAAGCAAGGGCGGGCGCGCTTTGCACTTGGCGGGCAGCCAGCACCACAAGGCTTGGTTGTTCATCGGTGACTGAAATCGACAACGCATGTTAGGGATCAGAATGACCTTTTCCACACGCAACACCTCGCAGCGCAAGTTTTCCGTACTGGCCGCTGCTGCCATCCTGGCGTTTTCCTCGTCCGCGATGGCGGATGTCAAGGAGTCGTATCTCGAGTACGACGGTGGGCCGCAATGGCTGGGCGCTGACGATGGCCTGGGCAACCTGTCGGCGGGCCTGACCAGCAATCGCGCGGGGTCCGGCAACACCAGCCTGCCATCCTCGGTGGGCTTGAGCTTCAAGGGTGTGTCGCAGTTCGACCTCAGAAATCTGCTCGGTGGCAGCTTCTTGCCGCCAGACACCATGGGCGCGGTCGGTGCGACGCAGTTCATGGAAACCACCAACGGCGTCTATGCGATTTACAGCAAGTCGACCGGCGCGTTGCAGTCGATGGTCAAAGCCGACACCTTCTGGACAGCCGCTGGCGCAACCGGCGGCTTGAACGGCGACGCTCGGGTGCTGTTCGACGCCCCTTCGCAGAAGTGGGTTGCATTGCAGTTCGGTGCCGCCCTGACCGACATCCAGATCGCGGTATCAACCACTTCCAGCGCCACTGGGCCCTGGCAGTCAACCAAGTTCACCGGCTTTGCGGGCGGTGCGTTTGGCGGCATTGCCGACTTTCCCACCTTGGCCATTGATGCCGCCGGCGTCTACATCGGTACCAACAACTTCACTTGCACCAATGCGGGTTGCACCACCTCGAGCTTCAGCGGCACCACGCTGAACGTCATCAGCCGGGCCGACTTGTTTGGCGCTGCGCCCACGGCTGCCAACGTCAAGCAGTTCGCCACACCCTTCACCGGTGTTTCGCCCCCCGATGTGGACCGTGGTTTCGCCGTCCAGGGCGTTAACAGCACTGGTGCCACGTCTGGGCGCGTCGTCGCGGCCAGCCTGTACACCGACAACGCGCTGCGCTACAACGTCGTCAACCCGGGCACAGCCGGCGCCACTTTGACAGCCAATTCGACGCTGACGCTGACGGCTTACCAGGCCAGCAACGTCAAGGGCAGCCAGCCTGACGGCACGCTGAACATCGACACCGGCGACCAGCGTATCGCCGGCAACGCTTGGGAACAGAACGGCAAGATCTACTTCGTCTACACCGCGCAATCGGTGGGCAGCAACCACACCGAAGTGCGCTACGTGGTCAGCAATGCCACCACCAACGCCATCATTCAGCAAGGCGCTATCAACGATCCCAACTACGACTTCTACCAGGGGTCTATCGCCGTCAACGCGTCGGGCCAGGTGGTCATCGGCTACAACCGTTCGGGCACTTCGGCGGTCGACGGCCAGGTCACTCTGTTCGCCAGAACCTACAACTCTGACGCTGCTGGTAACCTGGTGCAAACCGATCAGCTGCTGCTGCATGTCAGCCCTATCAACGACTACCACAACGGCAGCGTGCAAGGCGCCGCGGCGGTAGGCCGGCAGCGTTGGGGCGACTACAGCGCTGTCACGCTGGACCCGAACAACCAGCAAAGTTTCTGGGTCATCGGGCAATATGCCGAGGTCTGGAACAACGTTGCGGGCTGCACGCCCGGAAATCCCCCGGGTTGCACCCAGACCAATGGTTCGACCTGGGGCACCTGGATAGCCGACATCAACGTGGCAGCGGCGGTGCCCGAGCCCCAGACCTACGGCATGATGATGCTGGGCCTGCTGGCGGTGGGCGGCATGGCGCGTCGCAAGGCGGCTGCCAAGGCTTGATCGTGTTTTTCGGCTGGCCGGTTTCGGCTGGCTGATGATCTACAAGTACCGGGCGACCCTTGCAAATTGCAGGGGTCGCCTTTCTTTTGGGCTTTTCAGTGACGACAGCGTTTCAGCGCATGCCCGTGTCGCAGTCGATATCCACCACCGCGTATTTGCCGTCCATGACCACCACGTCGGGGCTGGGGCAGCGGGGCAGCTTGGCGCTCGTCATCACCTGCACTCGGTAGTGCCCTGCCGGTGCCGCCAGCCGGTACTGACCGGAAGCAGAACTGCGGGTCGTTGCCACGGCGGCCCCGTCACCTGCCACCAGCCGAAGTTCGACATTGGCATAGACAGCACGGCAGTCAACGCCTTCGCGCTGCGCGCCGCCGCAAGACGGCGACAAGGTCACGACACCCTGAACGCCGGATGAAGCGCTACCGGCAGCCAGCGCGCCTGCTGTCATGACTGCGCAGGCCAGGGATGCCACGAGCGCGTGTGCTTTAACCCAATGAGCATTTTTCATATCCAACTGAACGTTCGGTCGGCGCGAAGCGTTGTCCGGTACTTCCCGCCCTGGCCGAGTATGGGGGACCATGGGCAGACCAGGCGCTGGTTGGCGCCGCTGTCAAAGGCAACGCGGCACGGTTCGCTGCCCAGCGCACTTGGCGCGGCAAGCAAGCGCGGGTGGCCTACCTACAATCCCGTTTGTTCCTACCAAAGCACGATGCCATGCCCGTCAACCTGAGCGCCCCCTTGCCCGAGCATCTGCACCCCGTCCAAGGCGTGCGCATTGGCGTGGCCATGGCCGGCATCCGCAAGGCCAACCGGCGCGATCTGGTGGTGTTCGCGCTGGACGCCGGCACGGCCGTCGCCGGTGTCTTCACGCAGAACCGCTTTTGCGCCGCGCCGGTGCAGTTGTGCCGCGAACACCTGGCCACAGGCGCCGGTATGCGTGCGCTGCTCATCAACACCGGCAATGCCAACGCCGGCACCGGGGCAGACGGTCTGCAACGCGCGCGCCGCAGCTGCGCAACGCTGGCCGCGCTGCTGGGCGTGCAACCCGCGCAGGTGCTGCCTTTTTCCACCGGCGTCATCATGGAAACGCTGCCCGTCGAACGCATCGAAGCCGGCTTGCCCGCTGCGCTGGCAGCACTTCAGGCCGCCAACTGGGGCGAAGCCGCTGCCGGCATCATGACCACCGACACGCTGCCCAAAGCAGCGTCGCGCCAGGTGCAGATTGGGGGCCACACGGTGACCCTCACCGGCATCAGCAAAGGCGCCGGCATGATCCGTCCGAACATGGCCACCATGCTGGGTTTCATCGCCACCGACGCGGTCATCGCCCCGGCCTTGCTGCAAGCGCTGCTGCAAGAAGCGGCCGACCTCAGCTTCAACCGCATCACCATCGACGGCGACACCTCGACCAACGATTCGCTGCTGCTGATGGCCACGCAGCAGGCCGGCCACGCGGCCATCACGGCGCTGGATTCGGCCGCTGGCCGGGTGCTGCGCGAAGCCCTGGTGTCGCTGGCCCAGCAACTGGCGCAGGCCATCGTGCGCGACGGCGAAGGCGCGACCAAGTTCATCACCATCAACGTGCTGGGCGGGCGCGATGAAGCCGAGTGCAAGCTGGCGGCCTACGCCATCGCCCATTCACCGTTGGTGAAGACCGCCTTCTTCGCCAGCGACCCCAACCTGGGCCGCATCCTGGCCGCGGTGGGCTATGCCGGCATCAACGATCTTGAGCAGTCGCTCATCGATCTTGATCTGGATGACGTGGCCATCGTGCGCCAAGGCGGCCGCCTGCCCAGCTACCGCGAAGAAGACGGCCAGCGCGTGATGAAACAAAGCGAGATCACCGTGCGTGTGCATCTGCACCGCGGTACGGCGCAGGCCACCGTCTGGACCTGCGACCTGTCGCACGACTACGTCAGCATCAACGCCGACTACCGATCCTGATCCCAGCTCTGTTCAAGCGTTTGCTGTCTGCGCTGCCCACGCTGGCCGCCACCGACCTGCTGCGCGACCTGGCCTACCGGCGGTTGTGGATTTCCATCCTCACCAGCTCGTTCGGCAACCAGGTGATGATGCTGGCGCTGCCGCTCACCGCGGCCGTGCTGTTGCAGGCCACGCCGACGCAGATGGGGCTGCTGACGGCCATTGAGCTGGCGCCGTTTCTGCTGCTCTCGCTGCCCTCTGGCGTATGGCTGGACCGCGTGCGCAAGCTGCCGGTGTATGTGGCCGGTGAAACGGCCATTGCGCTGGCCGCCGCCAGTGTGCCGCTGGCCTGGTGGATGGGTTGGTTGAGCATGGGCTGGCTGTACCTGGTGGGCTTCATGCTGGGCGCCGTTCACACCGTGGCCGGCACCGCGGCGCAGGTCGTGCTGATGCAGGTGGTGGCGCGCGAGCGGCTGGTGGAAGCGCATGCCAAGAACGCGCTGGCCACGTCGGGTGCCGAAGTCGCTGGGCCGGGGCTGGCCGGGGCGCTCATCAAGATTTTCGGCGCGCCGCTGGCGCTGCTGGTGAATGCCGCGCTGCTGCTCGGCTCTGCACTCATTTTGAAAGGCATACCGATTGAGGAGCGGCGCGATACACGGCCGCCAGGCTTCAGGTTTCAGCACTTCTGGCGCGACCTGCGCGTGGGCTTGCGCTTCGTCGCGGGCAACCGGCTGCTGCTGACGCTGGGCGCGCTGATGGGCGTCTGGTAGATGTGCCACTACGCCGCGATCACGGTGCAGATCCTTTTCGCCACGCGCACGCTGGGCCTGAGCGAGCACGCGGTGGGCCTGTGCTACATGGGCATGGGTGTGGGCACCATCACCGGCAGTGTGCTGGGCCGGCGTATCAGCCAGCGCATCGGGCCCGGGCCGTGTTTGGTGGTGGGCTATGCCATCTGTGGCGCGGGCTGGCTGCTGCTGGCCGCCGCACCCGCCAATGGCTGGGGCGTGGCCGCGTTCGCGCTGATGCTGATGGCCTTCACCACCGGCGCGGTCTTCATCTTCATCAACTTCCTGGCGCTGCGCCAGGCGGTGACGCCAGAGCCGCTGCTGGGCCGCATGACCAGCACCATGCGCTGGCTAAGCCTGCTGGCCGCCGCGCCCGGCGCTTTGCTGGGCGGCTGGCTGGGCGAACATGTGGGGCTGCGCGCGGCGCTGGT
>JANMJI010000254.1:0-15766 GCA_031371275.1 Betaproteobacteria bacterium | reverse complement strand
CGTCTCTTCAGGATTCAGCGACACGGCTTTTCTGAGCACGGGCAGGGCCTGCGCCGCGGCGCCGGATTCGGTGAGCGCCTGGCCCAGGGTGTCCATGATGTTGGCGTCGTTGGGGCTCAACTTCAGCGCCGCCTGAGCGGTGGCCAGGCTGCGGGCGTCCCTTTGCATCAAGTAGACATTGGCCAGGTTGTTCATCGCGAAGGCGTTGCCCGGCTGGGCCACGATGACCTTGCGGTAGTTGTCGCTGGCGGCGGCCAGATCGCCATCGTGCAGCTGCTGGTCGGCCAGGTAGTGGCGCGTCGCCAGGTCTTGCGGATGCTGGCGCAGCCACTGCTGCAGACGGCTGCCGTCCACTTTGGCGCCAACTTGGCCAACACCTGCGCGGCGCATGGCGCCGTGGTGCTTGACGGCCATGTCGCCGCTGGGCGCCAAGGCATAGGCCGCGTCGTAGGCTTGCGCGGCCTGCGCAAACTGGTTCTGCGATGCCAACACATCGCCCCGCAGTTCTTCACCCAGCGGCGACCGGGGTGCACGCTGGCGCCAGTCCTCAGCCCGCTTGAGCGCCTCGCTGGCGCGGCCTGTGCGCGCCAGCAGCCGGACCATCGCGGCCACGGCTCCCGGAAAGTCCGGGCTCATGGCCCTGGCCTTGGCGTAGGCCGCCTCGGCGGCCGCCGTGTCCTGCAGTGCCGCGTACACGTCGCCCAGACGCACGGTGGCCTCGGGCGAGTTGGGCGTCCTGGTCAACAGCGCGGTGTAGGTGGCCAGCGCCTGTGGCCGCTGGCCGTTGACAAACTGCGCCGCGCCCAAGGCGGCCAGTGCTTCCGGGTTGTCGGGCGCCACCCGCTGCAGTTCCTGCGCCACCTGCAGCGCGGCAGCGATGTCGTTGTCGATCAGGTGCCGGCGCACCAGCAGCAGCCGCACGCCCACGGCCTTGGCGTCTGCGGCGCGGCCTTGCTCCAGCAGCCGCGACAGTTCACCCGGTTCGCCACCCTGCTTGCTTTGAAGAGCCGCCAGCGCCGTGATCACCTCGACATTGCCCTTGTCCTTGGCAAGCAGGTCTTGCAGCCGTTGGCGCGCCCGCGCGGGCTGCCCTTGCTCGACGTCGAGCACCGCCAGGTTGAGGGCGGCGGGTGTGTGGTTCGCGTCCAGCGACAGGGCCCTTTCCAGGCTGCTGCGCGCGGACGCCGGGTCGCCCTTGCCGATGTACGCGGTTGCCAGCAGGTTGTGCACCATCGGGTTGCCCGGCTGCTTGATTTGCAGCCGCTGCGCCGCGGCCAGCGCGCGGTCGAAGGCGCCCGAGCGCAGGTGGGTCAGCGCCAGCACGAAGTCGGCGCCCGTGCCGCCCGTTCCCTGGGTGTCGAGCTTGGACGCCTTCTCCAGCTCGGCCAGGCCGCTGGCGGTGTCACCGCGTGCCATCTGGCGCAGGCCCAGCGCTACCAGGTCGCTGGCGGCGGCCGGCGATGCCGTCGCCGCCCGGGTCATCAGTGCGCTGGCCTTCGTGTAGTCACCGGCCTGCATGTGCGCCTGGCCGGCCAGTGACAGCCAGGCTGGCTCGACCTGCGCTTGCTGCAGCAGCGGCGCCAGCGCTTCCAGCGCCAGCGCGGGCTGGTTGATGCGCAGCATCGCCGCGGCATAGGAACGGCGCACGACTGGGTCTTGCGGGTGTGCCTGCAGCAGTTGCTGCAGGCGCGTCTGGGCCTGCTGCACAAAGCCGGACTCCAGCTCGGCCTCGGCCAGCAGGCGCACGGCTGGCACGTAGGTCGGCGCCGCAGCCACCGCCTGCAGCGCTGCTTCGCGGGCTGGCGCAAACTGCTTCTGACGAAAGTGCAGCACGGCCTGCGTGTGGTTCACCAGCGGGTGTTTGGGTGCCATCTTGCGCAGCGCGTCAAGCTGAGCCTGGGCAGCGCTGAACTTGTCGTTGTCGATCTGCAGCCGCGCTGCTGCCAGGCGCGGCATGAGGCTGCCGGGTGCGAGCTTGATCGCCTGTTCCAGCGCCTGAATCGTCTGCTCGGGCTGGGCGCTGGCTTGTGCAATGTCCGCCCGGGTGAGCCACACGTCCAACGACTTCGGCTGCACGGCAAAGGCGCTGTCGGCCAGCGCCGCCGCAGCCGCCACGTCCTTGGCCAGCAAGGCCAGTTGCGCCTGGCCCAGCAATGCACGGACGTTGGCCGGCGCCGCCGCCCGCGCGGCGCTGAACGACGCCGCCGCCTCCTGCTGGCGCCCCAGCGACAGCTGGGCCTGGCCGCGCGCGGCGAGCAGCTCGGCCTTGATGTCGTTGCGGAGTTCGCCATCCGGCTTGATCTCCTCGACCAGGCGCTGGAACTGCCCACCGGTCAGCAGCGCCTCGGCCAGCGCCACGGTCACGGCCGCGTGGTCCATGCCCAGTTTTCCGGCCTTGCGAATCTCCTGCTCGGCGCTGGCGGTGTCGCCTTGCGCCGCGAAGATGCGCCCCAGCAACAACCGCGCGTCGGCATGGAGGCCGTTCTTCTGCAGCAGGTTGCGCGTCTCGATCATCGCGGTGCCGATGTGGCCTTGGTCCAGGTGCTGCAGCGCCTGCTCCATGCCGCCGGCTTCCTGCTTTGAGCAGGCCGCGAGCAGCAAGATCAGGCTGCAGAGCAGCGGTGCCGTGACGGTGGGTGCCTGATGGCTCATGGGAGTCATGCGATTCGTCCGGTTCATGGGTCTGTCCTCGCTAAGTGCCTTGCAACAAGGCCCGCGCCTGCGGGTCGAGTCGGATGTCCTGGCCCATGTCGAGCCGCCGTTTCACCAGCGCGCGTGCGCCGGGCTTGTCGCCGGTCTTGGCCATGGCGATGGCCAGGTGCAGGCCGATGTCGGGTGATTGCTCCAGGTCTGCAGCGGCCTGCCGGATCAGGCGCAGGCCACGTGGCAGCTGATCGCTCGCCACGCCCTGGATCAGCAGCCAACCCAAGGTGTCGGCGATCTGCGGGTGGTCAGGCCGCAGCCCGTAGGCCGCCTCTGCGGCAGGCAAGGCGCGTGGGTCGCCCAGCGCGCGCCAGGCGTTCGCCAGGTTGTTCAGCGCAAAGGCATTGCGCGGGTCGGCGGCCAGCACACGGGTGTAGTTCTCGATCGCCGCTGCTGCGGCACCTGTGGCGAGTTGTTGGTCGGCCAGGTACTGGCGCGTCGATGCATCGTCCGGATGCGAGGCCAGCCACTGTTGCAGGCGCTGCAGGCCACCCGCTTGACCACTGCCGCCGCCCGCTGCCTGCTGCGCGGCACCGTGCAGCTTGACCACCAGCGCACCACGCGCCGCGATGGCAAAGGCCGCGTTGTACGCGACACCCGCTTCGTCATAGCGCTTCTGGCGCGCCAGCAGGTCACCCATCAGTTCCTGCCCGGCGCCGGACCGCGGCAGGCGCGCTTGCAGGTCGCTGGCGATATGGGTGGCCTCGGCCCACTGCCCGCGTGCCGCCTGCAGCCGCGCCAGGTCGAGCATCGCGCCGGCATGGTCGGGCCGCATGCCGATGACAAGGCGGTACTCTTCTTCGGCGCGGGTCCAGATCTCACCGGCGGCGTAGGCACCGGCCAGGCGGTAACGGGCGCCTGCGGCACCACTGCTGACGCGCACCAGCTTCTCAAAGGTGGCCACGGCCTCACGCTTGCGGCCGGCAGCGCCTTGTGCGGCGCCCAGAATGTCCAGCGTCTCGGCGCTGTCGGGTGCGATGGCGTTGGCCTCCTTGGCCACTTCCAGCGTGTCCGCGCTGTCGGCGTCGGCAGGGCTGTTCGCACTGGCAGTTGCCAACATCTCGCGCGCCAGCAGCAAACGCACCGTCAGCGCTTGCGGGTTGGCCGCGCGGGCCTGCTGCAGCAGGCGCAGCAGCGCACCCGGCGTGCCGTCCAGCCGGGCCAGCGCGTCAATGGCATCGACGCTGCCAGGCTCCTGCGCCAGCACCGCCTGCAGGCGCTGAGCCGCGCTGTCGCGGTGGCCCGTTTGCAGGTCCACCAGCGCCAGGTTGATGGCAGCCGGCCGGTAGCCCGCTTCCAGGACCAGTGCGCGCTCAAAGCTGTTGCGCGCTGCGGCCAGATCGTCCAGGCCAACCTGCGCGGCACCGGCCAGGTTGAAGGCAATCGGATTGCGCGGCTGCTTGTTTTCCAGCTGGCGCGCGGCGCGCAAGGCGGCGTCGAATTCGCGCCGCCGCAGGTGCGACAGCGCCAGCACAAAGTCGGCCCGCGTGTCACTCAAGTCCATGTCCGCGGCACGTTCCAGTTCGGCAAAGCCGCGCGCCACCTCGCCGCGCTGCAACTGGTTCAGGCCCAGCCGCACACGCGCAGCCGTGGGGTCGGCCTGCAGCGCGGCCGCACGCTCCAGGTAAGCCTGGGCCCTGGCGAAATCCCCGGCCTGCATGTGCGCCTGGCCCGCGAGCGACAGCAAGTCGATGTCGGCCGCCATCTGCGACTGCACCGGCGCCAAGGCCTCCAGCGCGCGTGCGTGTTCGTTCATCTGCAACACGCTGGCGACGTACAGCTTGCGCGCAAAGAGGTCGTCGGGCGCGGCCTGCAGGACGTTCAGAAAACGCCGCTGCGCCTTCTGCACGGCGCCCTGTGCCAACTGCGTGCCGGCCAGCAGGAAGAGCGCCGACGCGTGGTCGGGCACCCGTTTCAAGGTGGCTTCGACAGAGGCCTGGGCCTGCGCGTCGTTGCGGTTCTGGAAGTGCAGCAAGGCCTGCGTGTAGTTGGCTGCGGCATGATGGGGCGCCATGCGCAGCACGCGGTCGAGCCGGACTTGCGCCGCATCGTTGCGCCCCAGGTCGATCAGGATGCGCGCGGCCGCCAGGCGCGGCAGCACACGGTGAGGCAGCAACTGTTCGGCCTGTGCGTAGGCCAGGAGCGCCGCGTCCGGCTGCCCAGACGCCTGCAGCAGTTCGCCCTTGAAGAGCCAGGCCTCCGCCAGGCGCGGCGTCTTCTGCAGCACGCGCTCGATGCGCGTTGCCGCTGCCGTGACCTGGCCCGCCGCGTAGTCCAGGCGCGCTTCAGCCAGCAAGGCCTCGGTGCAGTCGGGCACGGCCGCCAGGGCCAGGCCGAAGGAGGCGCGCGCTTGATTCACACGGTCCGCCACACCGCCCGCCTGGCCCAGCGCCAACTGCGCCAGACCACGGGCCACATGCAGGCCGGCCAGCACGTCGCCGGTGTGTCGTGGCGAGGGTGTCAGCTCGGCAAGCAGACCCGCCGCCTGCCCGTCCAGCAGCATCGCCTGGGCCAGCACGGCGTCCAGCCGTTCATGCCCCATGCCCAATGCCAGGGCCTTGCGCAATTCGTTCTGTGCGCGACTGCCATTGCCCTGGTCGACGAAGATGCGGGCGCGCAGCAGCAGCACTTCGGCGTCGAGCGCGTCCTTCTCCAGCGCGACGCTGGTCGCGACCAGCGCGCGGTTGAAGTCACCGTCGGTGTAGAGGCGCTGTGCGTCCTGCAGTGGCGTGGGGGCGTCGGTGCAGGCGCACAGCGCCAGCACCAGCGCCAGCATCAACGTGCACCGGCCAGCGGCGGGTCGCCACGCAGCGGGGCCGAGAGGGTCGGTCAGCATCGCGTGGGCCAGCGCTTTGGGTGGTGGCTGCAGGCCGATCGGGCGCTCAGACGGTCATAGGCGCACCGAGCCCAGGTTGTCGACGAGTGAGCCGGCTCACCCCTGCCATCCCCGCCAGCGCGGTCAGCACCAACAGCGCAGCGCCGGGTTCGGGCACATCCGCGGCAAAAGAGCTGAACACGAGATTGCTGCCGCTCAAGTCCGCGCCGTTGTTGAACGAGTGCATGCTGAAGCTCGGCGCCGACAGATTGAATTGGAACTGCGTCGCAGGATTGCCCGCACGGAAGCCCGAGAAGCTGGCCGACGTGAGCGCGCCTCCGGTGACCATGAACGAACCCCCGCCACCGAAGTTGTAGGGCACGGTGAAGCTGCCGGGAAAGCTGGCGCCGCTGAAGCTGTTGACGAAGACGCTCGTGGCAGCTTGGGTGCCGGCGATGTCGAGCAGACCGTCAATCTGCCCAAGGATGGTGCCGCCCCCCGCAGTGGTGAAGGTGAAGGTCAGGCTCGCCTGCGCCGCAGCGGCGGCGAGCGACAAGGCGGCGATCAGGCCGGTCTTCAGCAGGGTAGGTTTCACGCGGGTTTCTCCAGGTAGGTGGGCCACACCAGCGCTTGTGCCCAAGCCGATCTGGTGAAACAGGGTCGATGCACTCCCCTGCCTATGAAAACGTGAAGCCGAGGTGCGTCCTATCAGTCGCCTGAAGCTGCCCCCCCTGAACGCGGGGCCTGCTGAGCGCCGCGGCGCCGCGTGGCCACCGCGCCGGCGCCCAGGGCCAGCAGCACCAGGGCCATCGACTGCGGTTCAGGTACCGCCGTCGCATCGGCCGCGCGAACGGCCACCGCATAGAAGAGATTGGTCTCGCCGACAACGGCTTGCTGGCGCCCGTTGTGCATGGCCAAAGCGCTGACGCCAGCGACGGCCTCATCGCTGGACCAGTACCAGCTGTTCTGCACAGAGTTCCCCGTCAGCGTCGTCGTGCCAACGAAGTACGGGCTGGCAAAGGCGGTGTATTGGGCCAGGCTGGGCAGCACCCCATCGCTGCTGCCGGCGAAATTGAGGTTCTGCGCCCAGGCCACTTACGTGGCCCCGTCATGGGCGCCGTTGGCGTTCCAGTCTTGCAGCCAAATGAGATTGGTTCGATCGTCCAAGAACGTGCCGTCACCAAGATCCGTGAAAGTCGCCTGCGCCGAGCCGGCGCTGGCGACAAGGGCAAGCGCAGCAGCCCAGTGTGCAGTGGTCTTCACGGTGTGTCGTCTTTCAAGGTGGAGTGGCGGACCCGGCCCGCGGTCATGGGCGTGGTGCCTCTACCCCGCTCAACGAGATTCGCCGCAGGAAACGATCAGCGCAGCGCTGAAAACCTGCGCTCAGGCTTCCAAGTCGCGCTGCAGCTGCCCCGCCAGCCAGGCCCGCGCAAAGCGCAGTTCGCGGTCGATGGTGGGCACCGACAGGCCCAGCACGGTGGCGATCTCGTCGCGCAGCAAGCCGCCGAAGTAAGTCAGCTGCAGCACCTCGGCGGCGCGCGGGTCGAGCACGGCCAACTGGTCGAGCAACTGGTTCAGCGTCAGCAGGTCGGCAATGTTGGACTCTTCGCCCACATCCGACAGCGTGATGCCCAGGCGCTGCCAGGCACCGCCGCGCTTGTCGGTCTGGCGCGCGCGGGCGTGGTCCACCAACACCGAGCGCATGGCGCGCGACACGGTGGCGAAGAAGTGCGCACGGTCCTGCCAGGCCGGCGGCGCGTCCATCAGCTTGATCAGCGTCTCGTGCAGCAGGTCGCCCGCCGCCAGCGATGGCGTCTCGGCCCCGCGCAGGCGCGAAGCCGCCATGCGGCGCAACTCGCCATGCACATGCCCGATGAGCTGGGCGAAGGCCTCGCGGTCACCCTGCTGCCACGCTTGCAACAACACGGTGAGCGGAGGGGATGTCGTGCCGGACATTCAGGAATGATCCCACGCGCCGGATCGGGCCCTGGGCCGCCTACTGTGCGGGGGTGCCGGGACCAGCCGCGAGCTCCTGCTCGAGCACGGCCCAGGCCGCCAGGATCGCGCGGTGGTCGGGGCTGTTGTTCAGGAAGCCCTCGCGCAGCGACTCGTCGGAGATCGTCGCCGCCGTGCTCAGCAATTCGCCGTGCGCGCGCCGCAGCCAGGCCTCGGCGCGCGGGTCACCGGCGCTGGACAGCACCAGGTGGCAGATCAGGTCGACGCGGCGCGGCATCTCGGCGTTGGTCACGAAGTCCGACGCGGCATGCCGCTCCAGCATGTGCTGCACGTGCCTCATCGCCGCCGGCAGATCGCCCCGCGCGAGCGCGACACGGGCCAGACCCGCCTCGCTGTCGGCCTGTGGCGACAGCTTGTGTTCCAGCGCCAGCGCCTTTTCGCGCTCGAACGACAACGCCGCGGCGTCCAGGTCGCCCGCCAGCCACTGGGCATCGCCCAGACGCGTCAGTGCCAGCGACTCCCAATTCGGCATGCCGACGGCCGACGCGGCCTCCCATGCCTGCTGTGCCAGCAACACCGCCTGCGGGCCGTTGCCCAACCAGCGTTCGAGCTTCGACAGGCTGCACAGGCTGCCGCACTCGATGAAACGGTTGCCCATCGCGCGCCCCATGCGCAGGGCTTGCTCGCAGTGGCGCCGGCTCTGTACCAGTTCGCCCAACATCAGCCAGGCGCCGCCGATGTTGGCCAGAGCCACGACCTCGCTGCGTCGGTCCCCCAGCTGCCGCCACAGCGGCAATTCCTGTTCGTGATGGCGCAGGCGGCCGACCGGGTTGTGCTGCACCTGCTCGATCATGCCGAGGGTGTTCAGGCAATTGGCTTCGATGCCGATCAGCCCGAGGGCGCGTGCCTGCACCAGGCATTGCTGCGCCAGCCGATGGCCTGCGTCCGAATCAACCAAGTACAGGTGGGCCAGGGCCAGCATGCGCATGGCGGCCAGGCGAAGCGCATCGTCGCCGGCCCGCGCGGCGCAGGTCATGCCTTCCCGGGCAGCGGCTTTCATTCCGGCGTAGTCAGCCGCGAGCAACAGGAATTGACAGCGCCGCGCCCAGGCCTGGGCGCGCCGGATGTCGTCGTTGCCTGCCTCGGCAAGGGCCGCCAGCGCGTCGAGATCGGCCTGATGCTGGGCGCGCTCGCCGCCGCTCTCGAACATCGACACACGCGCGCGGAGCAGGCGCCATCGCAGATCGCGGTGGTCGGGGCTGGAAGGCAGGGTGTCGAGCAGCGCGAGCCCGCGCTGCGCATGCAGCTGCAAGGCCTCGCGGCCGAAACGCTCCGCCGCATGCTCGGCCGCCCGGGTGTGCTGCGCGGCCGCCTGTTCATCGTCGCCCGCCTGCTCGAAGTGGTGGGCGCTGAGGCCCAGCACCTCGGTGGACTGCGGCCCGGTCAGCGTCACCAGCCAGCGCGCCAGCTTGCCGTGCAGGGTGCGGCGGGTGGGGCTGGGAAGGGTGTCGTAGGCCAGTTGCTGCAGCAGTTGATGCTTGAAGCTGAACTTCGCTGCACCGTCACCCACTGCTGCATCTGTCGCGACCGCAGCGCCCGCCCCACCGTGGGCCAGCGTCAGTTCACGCTGCATCAGCCCGCGCATGGCCCGGGCGGCGCCTGCGCCCAGGGCCAGCAGGGCGCCTTGCACAAACACCGGCCCGATGACGCTGGCCTGCTGCAACGCGCGCCGCTGGGCCGCGGGCAGCAGGTTCAGCCGTGCGCTGAGCACCCCGGCCAGCGTCTTGGGCAGCCTGGCCGCGCGCAGCTTGGCCATGCTGACGTGCCAGTCGCCGATGCCAGCCTGGATGACACCCAGGTCGATCAGCAGCCTGACCCGCTCTTCGATGCAGAACGGGTTGCCATGCGAGGCATCGACGACACGGGCCAGCAGCGTGGGTGGAATCTGAGGCAGCCGCTTGAGCAGCCCGGCAGCGAGTTGCTGGCCGGCCGCCAGGCCCAGCGGGCCGATGTCGAGTCGAGTGTGGACACCCGCGCTCTGCGCCCACGCCGGCCGCCGCCCGGCCAGGGTCGGCCGTGCGGTGGACACGATGAGCAGCGCCACGTCGTGGTTGACCTTGAGCAGGTGGTCCAGGAAGTCCAGCGTGTCGCTGTCAGCCCGATGCAGGTCTTCGATCTGCAGCAGCACCGGGGCGCCGCCAGCGGCGCTGAGCCGCCGCAGCAACTGCGCGGCCGCGTTGAACGCCAGTTGCCGAATCTGCTGCGGCGCGCTGAGCAGGCTCTGCAGGTGCCGGCTGTCGGCCAGGTCGATGCCGATCAGGTGCCCGAGCATGTGGGCCTGGCTCTGGGCGAGATCAGCGCCATCGTCCTGCTCGAACCACGGCACGATGGCTTGTTCGAGCCGGGCCCGCGCGGCGTCAGACGTGCTGTCGACGTCGATCTGGCAGAACGAACGCAGCAGGCCGCCCAGCAGGCCGAAGGGCTGGCCCTCGGTCTGCGTGCTGGCCCTGCCACGCAGGACATGGAAGGCCACCGGCTGGGCCTGGGACCAGGCGGCAAATTCGCGCAGCAACCGGCTCTTGCCGATGCCGGGCTCGGCCAGCAGCGTCAGGGCTCTGGGTTGCAGGGTGTCGTGGCGGGTGTCGTGCCGGTTGTCAAACAGGTGCAGGAACGCGGCCTGCAGGGCGGCGAGTTCAGGCTCGCGCCCGACCAGGGGCGTGCACACATCGTCGTCGGCCTGCAGCCTGTGCAGGCTGGCTGGCCGCAACAGGCCCGTTTGCAGCGGCATTGGCAGCCCCGCTACAGCCAGCGGTGCAAGCGCTTCAACGTCGAAGCGCCCGCGCACCTGTGCGGCGGCATGCAGGCTCAAGCGCAGCCGCCCGGGTGGCGCAGCTTGGGCAAGGCACGTTGCCACGTGCGCCATGCTGACTGCAAGGTCGTCGCCGCCAGGCTGCACGGCCACCGGCCCGGTGCTCACGCCCATGCGCAGTCCGGCGCCCGCCGCTGCCAGGTCGAGCAGCGCCAGGCCGCAGCGCACGGCGCGCTCGGTGGGGTCGGCCTGTGCAGATGCACCGCCGAAGATCGCTTGGATCTGCTGGGTTGAAGCCATGTCCACCTGGCCACCGTGGGCCTGCACGATCTGGGTCGCGGTGGTCATGCGGTCTGCGTTGAGGGCCTGCTCGCTCAACGACGATTCACTCGCCGACCACTGCACGCAGAGCGCGGCCACGTCATGCCCAGGCGCAGGGCCGGGCGTCACGATGGGTCGCGCCGAAAGTGAGTCCGCGCCCGTTTGCCCAACGTTCTTGCTCCGCGAAAGACACCATTGTCCACCGCCCCTGCGACCCGGCGATCCGCAAAAGCCTGGGATGTGCCGAGGATGTGCGCCCCCGAAGCCGGCTGCGCGCATGGCACGATCGCCCCCATGAGCCCTTGCCCATGAGCCCCGATCCCGCCGCCGACCCGTCACACCACGGCAGGATCAAGCAGCTGTTCAATGCAGTGTGCGATCTGCCGAACGCCAGCGCCCAACGCATCGCGCTGCGGGCCTTGGGCGCCGACGGTGACTCTCAGGCCGAGGTGCTGCGGTTGCTGGCACCCACGGGCGGCGTCACGCGCTTTTCAAGTGCAGTGGCGCAGACATCCGTGCAGTGGCTGGGCAGCCAGCTGCAAGCCGGTGATCGCCTGGGTGCCTGGACCTTGCTGCGCCCGCTGGGCGAAGGCGGCATGGGCCGCGTCTTCCTGGCCGAGCGCAGCGACGGCCACTACCAGCAGCAGGCGGCCATCAAGCTGCTGCTGGGCTGGTCGGGTGCTGACGCGCTGGCGCGGCTGACCGGTGAACGCCAGATCCTGGCGCGCCTGAACCACCCGCACATCGCCAAGCTGCTGGACGGCGGCGCCACGCCCGCCGGGCAGCCGTACCTGGTGATGGAGTACGCCGATGGCGACACCATCGATGTCTGGTGCCAGCAGCAGCAAGCGCCGCTGGCGCAACGCCTGGCCTTGTTCGGGTCGGTGTGCGACGCGGTGGCGCAGGCCCACCGGCACCTGGTGGTCCACTGCGACATCAAGCCGGCCAACGTGCTCGTGAATGCCGAGGGGCGCGCCATGCTGGTGGACTTTGGCATCGCCCGGCTTGAAGGCCAGGGCAATGATGCGGCCGTGGGCATGACTTCGGGCTACGCCAGCCCTGAACAAGCGGCCGGCCAGACCCCGGGGCCGCCCAGCGACATCTTCAGTCTGGGCCGGCTGCTGGAAGAACTGGTGCGGCCGCTGGCCGGCCGCCACCGGCGCGGGCCGGAGCTGGCTGCAATAGTTGCGCGGGCCACGGCGCACGACGCGGCGCAGCGCTACGACTCGGCCGGCGCCTTGCAGCGTGACCTGCAGCGGCTGCTGTCGCACCAGCCCGTCTCGGCGATGGCCGGCGGCGCCTACCGGCTGCGCAAGGGCCTGCGCCGCCACTGGCCCTGGGTGCTGGCCGGTGGGGTGATGCTTTTGCTGATGTCGGCGGTGACGGCCCGGCTGGTCTGGCAACTGGACCGTGCGCAAAGGGCCGAATGGCAGGCGCGCCAGGCCGAACGCGCGGCGTTGCAGCAGCTGGACGCCGCGCGCGAGCGTCAGTAGTGCCCAGTTGGCGGCAGCGCGGTGCCAGCGAGCCCGTTGCTGCAGCGCACAGTGAATGGTCGAGACCAAGCGGCATCTGCGGTAAAGCCATGTTGGCGACATCACCAGGTGCGGGGTGCCGTCGCGCCAGGGCGTCTTGAGCTTGAGCACGACGGGCCCAGCGGCGTTGCATTGCACCCGTTCGTCGGCCAGCGCCGAGCGAGTGATGTAGGTCGATGTCGGCGCACAGCCTCTGGCTGAAGCCTGACGCCTTCGGCATCGAACCTTGCAGCGTCAGCACCTTCTGGCCGGTGCGCGGCCCGCTACTTCAGCGTGTTAGCCAGAAAGGCCTGCAGCCGCTCGCTGCGCGGCCGCGCCAGCACCTCGCGTGGCGGGCCTTCTTCTTCGAGCTGGCCCTGGTGCAGGAAGACGAGGTGGCTGGCGACTTCGCGCGCAAAACTCATCTCGTGCGTGACGACGATCATGGTGCGGCCCTCGGAGGCCACGCTGCGCATGACGCGCAGCACGTCGCCCCACGAGTTCGGGGTCCAGCGCCGAGGTGGGCTCGTCGAAGAGCATCACCATCGGCTCCATCGCCAGCGCGCGCGCAATCGCCACACGCTGCTGCTCGCCGCCCGAGAGGTGTGCCGGGTAGGCGTGTTTGCGGTGGCTGACACCGACGCGTTCGAGGTAAGCCTCGGCGCGCTCGATCGCCGCGGCGTGCGTCAGGCCGAGCACATGCACCGGGGCCTCGATGACGTTTTCCAGCGCCGTCATGTGCGCCCACAGGTTGAAGTGCTGGAACACCATGGCCACGCGGGCGCGCAGGCGTTGCAGCTGCCCGGCATCCGCGGCCTTGAGCGCACCGTTCGCCCCGGGCACGAGCTTGAGCTCTTCGCCGCCGACCACGATGCGGCCGCGGTCGGGTTGCTCGAGCAGGTTCAGGCAGCGCAGGAAGGTGCTCTTGCCCGAGCCGCTGCTGCCGATCATGGCGATCACGTCGCCCTGGTTTGCGCGCATGCTCACGCCCTTGAGCACCTCGTTCGCGCCGAAGCGCTTGGTGATGCCTTCGGCGACCAGCGGGGCGTCTTGATTCATGGTGATAACAACTTACCGGAGCGGAGCAAGGTGCTGCCGGCGACCTTGGCCAGGCGCATGCCAGGCGTGGCCCAGCGCGTATGGATGCGCGCGTACAGCACACCGCTCGATTGGCAGGCCAGCGACGTGATGGCGCCGGTGTCGGCATCGACCAGATCGGCAATCACGCTGCCGGCGTCGACCGACTCACCGGGCTCGCGCTTGAACACCACCACGCCGGCGTGCGGCGCGACGATGGATTCCGACCCGGCCAGCGGCGTGGGTTGGCAGCGCGGCGCAGGCAGGGGCAACGGCGTGCCGGCCACCAGGCCGTGGCGGCGCAGGAATTCGATGATGGCGCCGGCGTCGTCGGCCGCCATGGCGTGGTGCGTATCGGCGTGCCCGCGCAACTCGATCGTCGGGCTGAAGCAGGCCAGCGGCAGCGGGTGGTCGGGGAAGCTTTGCTGCAGCACGGCCCAGGGCCGGCTGCAGGCTTCGTCGAACGGTGAATCGCCCGACTCGGACGCCATCAGCACTGCGCGCGCGCCAAGAAGTGCGCCGAGTTCTGCGGCCATCGCCTCCTGCCCGCCCAGCGCGTAGAGGTGCATCGCCGCCTGTGCGTCGCAATGCATGTCGAGCACGATGTCGCTGTCGATGGCGATCTGCAGCAGCTTGTGCTTCAGGTCCTGCGCCGGGTGCTCGGCCACGAGCGCCGCCGCCGCTTCGCGCAGTGCGGCGCGGATGGTGCGAACGTTGGCCGCGGCATCGGCACCCAACTGCCCAGCCACCACGCCGGCCACCGTTTGCCCGAGCTCGGCGTGCATGCGGTTGAAGTTGATGCCGTCGGCCAGATCGAAGCGGCCCTGGTGCTGGCCGAGCAGGTGTTGCGCCAGTCCTAGCGGGTTGGCGTAGGGCACCAGCTGCACGCAGCCGAGCATCGCACCTTCGGCTTCGAGCTCGGCCAGGCGCGCGCGCAGTTGCTGCGCCACCAGGATCGCCGGCACCTCATCGGCGTGCAGGGCCGCCTGGATCGTGGCCTTGGGCCCGCCCGTGGCCGCGCCGAAGCGCAGCAGCGTGAGCGTGCTGCGCGCGCCCGGCGTGCCGGGCATCAGGTCGATGTGCAGGGTTTGCATGGCGCCTTGTTCAAGCCGCGCGCGGCAGCGGTGCCGCGGTGCGCTCGCTGCTCAAGTGGCGCAAGTAGCGCCGCTCCAGCGCCTTGAACCCGGCCACCATCGAAAACGTCAGCGTGAAGTAGATCATGGCCGCCATGCCGAAGGCCTCGACCGGCAGCAGGTGGTTGGCGTAGATGTCGCGCGCGACGCGGGTGACGTCGACCAGCGTCACGGTGCTGGCTATGGACGTGGCGTGCATCATGCCGATGACCTCGTTGCTGTACTGCGGCAGCGCGCGGCGCAAGGCGCTGGGCAGCAGCACACGGCGGTAGAGCTTGAGGCCCGACAAGCCGTAGGCCCGCGCCGCCTCGACTTCGCCCGAAGGCGTGGCGCGCAAGGCGCCGGCGAAGATCTCGGTGGTGTAGGCGGTGTTGTTGAGGGCGAAGGCCAGCCAGGCGCAGAACCACGCCTCCTTCAGCAGCACCCAGGCCGCGCTGTCGCGCACGGCCTCGAACTGCGCCAGGCCGTAGTAGACAAGGAACATCTGCACCAGCAGCGGCGTGCCGCGCACGACATAGGTGAAGAGCCACACCGGTCGTGCCAGCCAGGCGCGGCCGGAGACGCGCGCGATCGCCAGGGGCAGCGAAAGGAGAAAGCCGGCGCTAACGCTGAGCGTAAGCAGCGTCAGGCACACGCCCAGGCCACCGGCGAATTCGGGCACGGCGTCTTTGATGACATCCCAGTCGAGCATCAGAAGTGCACCTCTTTCACGCCCAGTGAGAAGCGCTTTTCCAGCTGCGCCAGCGCCAGGATCGAGACGGTGGTGATGGCCAGGTAAAGCAGCGCGACGGCGGCGAAGAAGGTGAAGGGCTGGCGCGTGGCCGAGGCCGCCATGTTGGCGCGATGCACCATGTCGTCCAGGCCGATGATCGACACCAGCGCCGTGGCCTTGACCAGCACCAGCCAGTTGTTGGCGAAGCCGGTGATGGCGTGGCGCACCATCTGCGGCAGCACGATGCGCCGCCACACCTGGGCTGTGCTCATACCGAAGGCCTGCGCGGCTTCGGCCTGGCCTTTGGGGATGGCGAGGATGGCGCCGCGAAAGGTCTCGGTGAGGAAGGCGCCGTAGATGAAGCCAATGGTCAGCACGCCGGCCGCGAAAGGCGGCACATCGACGCTGCCCCAGCCTTGCGCTTCAGCCAGCGCGTTGAGCAGGATCTGCCCGCCGTAGAAGACGAAGAGCATCAGCACCAGTTCGGGCAGGCCGCGGATGAGCGTGGTGTAGACCTCGGCCAGGCCGCGTGCCAAACGCGAGGCCGAAAGTTTGGCCACGGCACCAGCCAGCCCGAAGACGCAGGCCATCGCCAGCGACAGCGCCGCCACCGCCAGCGTCGACCACAGGCCTTCGAGCAGCGCCGGGCCGAAGCCCTGAAGCGGGTCGTTCATGCTGCCGTTCACTTAAGTCGCTAGCACCCGGGCGAAGCCGCTGCGCGCCGCCGCG
>JANMJI010000232.1:0-6023 GCA_031371275.1 Betaproteobacteria bacterium | reverse complement strand
GCACTTTGCAGCGCCTGCGCCAGGTCGGCCTGAAGATCGGCCAGCGCTTCCAGACCGATCGAAAACCGCACCAGGTGGCCGCGCAGGTAGGGCCGCTGCGCCAGTGCCGCGCTGTCGCGCAGCGCGGCCAGGTCGTAAGGCACCACCAGGCTGATCGGCCCGGCCCACGAATAGCCGATGCGAAACAGCCGCAATGCATCCACAAACGCGTCGACCTGCGCCGCTGCATAACGCTCATTCAGCACGACAGAAAACAGGCCGGCCGCAGCCGTGCAACTGGCGCGCCAATGGGCGTGGCCGGGTGCACCTTCCAAGGCCGGGTGCAGCACCTGCGCCACCTCGGGCCGCTGCGCCAGCCACAGCGCCAGCGCACGGCCGGCCTGGTCTTGCGCGGCGTAGCGCAGCGGCAGTGAGGGCAGTGAACGCAGCACCAATTCGGCATCGTTGCCGGCAATGCCAAAGCCCAGCCGCATGTGCGTGAACTTGATGCGTTCGGCCAAGGCATCGTCGCGCGTGACGACCGAACCCATCAGCACGTCACCGCCGCCACTGGGGTACTTGGTCAGCGCCTGCATCACGACATCGAAGCCCAGATCGAAGGCGCGAAAAGCGATGCCGGCGCCCCAGGTGTTGTCCAGCGCCGTCGTCACGCCGCGCGTGCGGCAGGCGGCCAGCAACCCAGGCAGGTCGGGGAATTCCATCGTCACCGACCCCGGTGCTTCTATCCACACCATTTTGGTGTTAGGCCCGATCATCACGGCCAGCGCAGCCGCGTCCATCGGGTCATACAGGCGGTGCGTGATGCCCCAGCGCGCCAACTCATTGCGCGCCAACACCAGGCTGGGCCCGTAGACGTTGTCGGGCAGCAGCACCTCGTCGCCGTGCGACAACAAAGCCGCGTTGACGAGCGCCAGCGCGGCCAGGCCGCTGGGCACCAATGCGCAATGGGTGCCACCTTCCAGCGCGGCAATGCGCTCTTCCAAAGTGAAGGTGGTGGGCGTGCCGTGCAGGCCGTAGGTGTAGCCGGCCTTGTGGCGCCAGTCACGCGCGCGCAGGGCGGCCACGTTCTTGAAAATAACGGTGCTGGCCTTGTGCACGCCGGGCTGCGGCGCCTCAAAACCGGCCGGCGGCTGGTAGGGGTGGTGTATGAGTTCGGTGGCCAGATCGCGGTGGGTCATGCGGCATCTCTGCAATGTAGAACAGCAATGTCAAATCGGCTGGGCGACCAGGTCGTGGCCATCGGCCTGCACGATGCGGGCGCGTGTGAATTCGCCCACCTTCAGCGTCTTGCTGGCCTTCTCGGGTGGCAGCAAGCGCACCACACCGTCGATCTCTGGCGCGTCGGCATAGCTGCGGCCGACACCGCCCTTGCGGCCCAGCGCGGGTGCGTGGTCGACCAGCACCTGCATGGTGGCGCCGACGCGGCGGGCCAGCTTGGCGATCGACACCGCTTCGGCGACGGCCATGAAACGCGCCCGGCGCTCTTCACGCACCTCAGAAGGCAGCATGCCGGGTATCTCATTCGCCGCTGCGCCTTTCACGGGTGAATACGCGAAGCAGCCGGCACGGTCTATCTCGGCTTCGCGGACGAAATCAAGCAGCGTCTCGAACTCGGCTTCGGTCTCGCCCGGGAAGCCGGCAATGAAGGTCGAACGCACCACGATCTGCGGGCACAGTTCGCGCCAACGCGCCAGCCGTTCCAGGTTCTTCTCACCACTGGCCGGGCGCTTCATGCGCTTCAGCACATCGGGGTGGGCATGCTGAAAAGGCACGTCCAGATACGGCAGCACGCGGCCTTGCGCCATCAGCGGCAGCACCTCGTCCACGCTCGGGTAGGGGTAGACGTAATGCAGGCGCACCCAGGCACCAAACGGCTCGGCCAGGTCGGCCAGCCGCGTGCAAAGCTCAAGCAGCCGCGTCTTCACCGGCTGGCCGTCGAAGAAGCCGGTGCGGTACTTCACATCGACGCCATAAGCACTGGTGTCCTGGCTGACGATCAACAGCTCTTTCACGCCCGATTCGAACAAGGCGCGGGCATCGCCCAGCACATCACCGATCGGCCGCGACACCAGGTCGCCGCGCATGCTGGGGATGATGCAAAAGGTGCAGCGGTGGTTGCAGCCCTCGCTGATCTTCAGGTAGGCGTAATGGCGCGGCGTGAGTTTGATGCCGGCCACGCCACGAAACTCGGCCCGCGCCGGGTGACCGGGCGGTGGCACCAGATCGACGAAGGGGTCGTGCGGCTTGGGCACATGCAGGTGCACGGCGTCCATCACTTCCTGCGTGGCGTGCGGGCCTGTCACGGCCAGCACGCTGGGGTGCATCTGGCGCACGAAGTTGCCGCCGTCGGCGCCGCTGTCCTTCCCACCTTTGGCGCCCAGGCAGCCGGTGACGATGACCTTGCCATTGGCCGCCAAGGCCTCGCCGATCGCGTCCAGACTTTCCTTGACGGCATCGTCGATGAAGCCGCAGGTGTTGACGATGACCAGGTCGGCGCCGGCGTAGGTCTTGCTGGTTTGATAGCCCTCGGCGCGCAGTTGCGTGAGGATCAATTCAGAGTCGGTGAGTGCCTTCGGGCAGCCCAGGGACACAAAGCCCACGGTGGGGATTTTTTCGGCGATCGGGGTGTCGGTCATGGCGCGATTTTCGTGCATCGCGCGCCGCCGCCCCATTCAGCAGGATTCAGGGCTATTTCTTCGGCGGTGCAAAGCCCGGCATGCCCGGAAAAATGGCACCCGCCTGCTGCATCTTCTCGAACACCGCGCGGCTTTGTTCCAGGTAGCTGCCCATGATGTTTTGCAGCGCCGGCGCCTGGCCGGTCATGAACTGCGTCCAGACCTCGGGGCTCAGGTGCTTGGGGTCGTACAGGCCCTTGCTTTGGTTGACGAATTGCGACTGCAGCTCGGTAAACGCTTGCAGGTTTTTCTCGATCATGGTGCCCATCACGCCCTGCATCGAATGGCCATAAAAACGGATGATCTGCGCCAGCGTCTGGGTGCTGAACATCGGCACGCCGCCCGACTCTTCTTCCAGGATGATTTGCAGCAGGATGCTGCGCGTCAGGTCTTCGCTGGTCTTGGCGTCGCGCACCTCAAAGTCTTCACCCGTCAACACCATGCGCTTGACATCGGTCAGCGTGATGTAGCTGCTGGTCTGCGTGTCGTACAAACGCCGGTTGGGATACTTCTTCAGCGTGCGCAGCGGCGTGCCGGTGCTAGCGCCTTCTTCGGAAGCAGGCGACTGGGCGCGGCGGGCAGTGGGCATGCGGAAAATCCTTGTTCGGGCAACGTTTCATTCTAGAAGCCGCCCCGCGGCCCACAGGCGCGGAATTACCCCGTCCGGGCGGGCCCCGAGCCAGGTCTGCCGCGGGCGATGAAATGCGGGTTCTCGAAGCCCGGCTTGCCATAGCGCAAGGCCTGGCCGGCCAGGTCGCACACGCTGCCACCGGCCGCGGCCAGCACGGCGTGGCCGGCGGCGGTGTCCCATTCCATGGTGCGGCCAAAGCGCGGGTACAGGTCGGCGCGGCCCTCGGCCAATAGGCCGAACTTCAGCGAAGAGCCTGCGGTCTTGCGGCCCGCCACGCGCTCACCCCTCAGCCAGCCTTCCAGCAGCGCGCCGTCGCCATGCGCTCGGCTGCAAGCCACAGTGGCGCCGTCGGCCGGTGTCGGGCGGCACTGGATGCGCCGTCGCACACCAGCGGCTTCGCACCACGCGCCCTGCCCTTCAAGGCCCGCGTACAACACATCGGGCAGCGGAAGATAGACCACGCCCAGCACGGGCTGTCCGTCTTCGATCAACGCGATATTCACCGTGAACTCACCGTTGCGCGCGACGAACTCGCGCGTGCCGTCCAGCGGGTCGACCAGCCAGAAGGTCGCACCCACCGCTGGCGTTTCGCCGCGTGCCGCGGCTTCTTCGGCCACGACGGGATGCGGGCTCAGGGCTTGCAATGCCGGCACGATCAAACGCTCAGCGGCTTCGTCGGCTTCGGTCACGGGCGACGCATCGGCCTTGCCGCGCACGGCGAAGTCGGAACCGTAGACATGCAGGATCACGGTCCCTGCGCGGCGGGCGATCTGCTGCACCTGCGCCAACAGCAGTTTCGGGTCGGATGGGTGGTCGTTCATGGACACAGGCCATGGTATGCCAGCCCCCGCGTCGGCTGTCGTTGCCCGATAGACTCCGGCGGCGCTGGTGGCCCGCCACCCGACCCACAAGCAACCGTTTCTCGCCCCCACAAGAACGAGATGACCCCAAGCCCCACAGCTGCCGACCTGCAGGCGCAACTTGCAGCGCAAGCCGCCCAGCTGGACATGCTGGCGGACATTCAGCAAGGCATGGTGTCTGGCCTGGGCTTTCAGGCCATCGTCGATCTGGTGGGCGACAAGCTGCGCGAAGAGTTCCCGCAGGCCGACGTCGGAGTTCGCCTCTTCGACGCGGCCGAGGCTCGCGTCCACTTCCCGTACTTCTACGAAAATGGGCAACGGCTTGCCGTGGCATCAACACCGCTGAACGTCGGCATTTCCGCCCATGTGCTGCGCACACGGCAGCCGGTGCTGATGCACGGGCCTGAGGACTGGACGACATACGGCAGCTACACCATCCCAGGCACACTGCCCGAGCAGTCGGGTGTGTTCGTCCCCTTGCTGGCCAGCGACCGGGTCATCGGGCTCATCCAGCTGCTGGACATGCAAAAGCAGAACGCGTTCGGCGAAGCCGACGTGCGCCTGCTGGCGACGTTGGCCGCAAGCCTGAGCGTAGCGCTGGAAAACGCACGCCTCTTCGATGAAACCCAGCGCCTGCTGAAAGAGACCGAAGCCCGTTCGTCCGAGCTGGCGGTGATCAACAGCATCCAGCAGGGCATGGCGGCATCGCTGGACTTCCGCGCCATCATCGATCTCGTCGGCGGCCGGCTGCGCGATGTGCTGGGCGTGCAGGACATCGGCATCCGTTGGTACGACCGCCAGGCCCGCGTTCGGCGCTTCATGTACGAGTACGAACATGGTGTGCGGCTCGACATCGCGCCCGATGCATTGCTGGAAAGTCACCTCACCCGGCGGGCACCCACCGTCTACCACACGGCCGCCGCACAGGCGGCATCCGGCATCGTGCAAATCGCCGGCACGGACGCGTCGAAGTCACGCGTCAGCGCCCAGATCGTCGGCGGCGACCGCGTGCTGGGCGCCATCACGCTGGAAGACCACGAGCGCGACCACGCCTTCGGCCCCGCCGAAGTGCGGCTGCTGGAAACCGTGGCCTCGGCAATGGGCGTGGCGCTGGAAAACGCGCGGCTGTTCGACGAGACACAGCGGCTTCTGAAGGAAACTGAAGCGCGCAATGCCGAACTGGCGGTCATCAACAGCATCCAGCAGGCGGTGGGCGCGGCGCTGGACTTCCAGGCCATCGTCGACGCGGTGGGCGACAAGCTGCGCGAGGTGTTTGCCACCGGCGACATGAGTATCCGCTGGTGGGATGAAGGCTCGGGCGTGGTGCACCAGCTGTACGGCTATGAGCATGGCGTGCGCCTGGCGATCCGCAGCCATGTGCCTGAGCCGGGGACGGTGCAGTACCGCTTTTACCGTGAAGATCACGAGGGTGTGGTGATCGCCTCGGTGGCCGAGCAGTTGGCCCTGGGCATCCCCGTCAGCCCCGGCACCGACCGTGCGCGCAGCCTGATCGTCGTACCTATGTTGGCCGGCGAACGGATGCTGGGCTCGCTGCACCTGGAGAACCACGAACGCGACCACGCCTTCGGTGCCAGCCAGGTGCGGCTGGTGCAGACCATCGCCAGCAGCATGGCCGTGGCCCTGCTCAACGCCAAGAGCTTCGAGGCCGAGCGGCAGCGCGCGGCCGAGCTGGCGGTAGTCAACGCTGTGCAACAGGCGCTGGCGGCAGAACTGGACATGCAGGGCATCTACGACGCCGTGGGCGACAAGATACGCACGATCTTCGAGCGCGCCGATGTCGGCATCCGGGTCTTCGACGTGCCGTCGCAAACCATTCACTTCCCGTACTTCTATGAA
>JANMJI010000226.1:0-3468 GCA_031371275.1 Betaproteobacteria bacterium | reverse complement strand
GGCCAGCAGCGCACGGGCGCGGTCGGTGCGCGCGGCGGCGGCGGCCAGCGTGGGGCTGTCGGCCAGCGCGCGGTTTTCCAGCGCGTTGAGTTGGGGGTCGTTGAACAGCGTCCACCAGTCGCGGCCCAGCGCCGGCGCGGCAGGGCCGCTGGCGGCTTTGAAGGCTGCGGGCGCGTTGTTCGCAGGCGCCTTGAAGTCGGGGCCGACGGTGGTGCAGCCGGTCAGCAAGAACAGCAAGACCGGCAGAACAGGTGTCAGCGCAGCCAGGCCCAGCGAGGTTTTCTTCATCGTCGTTCTCCGCATATCAATGCCCACCCGGCCCGGCGCCGCCGATCACGCGCTTGCCCAGCCACACAAACACCAGGCACAGCAGCAGCGACACGCCCAGCACCATGAAGGCGTCGTTGTAGGCCATCACAAAACTCTCGCGGCGCACCACGTTGTCCAGCGCCCGCATCGCCATGTCTTGCGCCGCGCTGCTGTCGGCGCCGCGGGCGATGAAGTTCTGCGCCAGCGTGTCCAGCCGGCCTTGCGTGGCGGTGTCGTACAGGCTCACCGCTTCACCGATGCGCGCCGAGTGAAAGTGCTCGCGGTTGGTCAGCAGCGTGGCCAGCGTGGCAATGCCGACCGAGCCACCCAGGTTGCGCATCATGTTGAACATGCCGCTGCTGGAACCCAGTTGCGCCATCGGCACGCCTTGCGTGGCAAAGTTGCTGATGGTGACCATGATGAGCGGCTGGCCCAAAGCGCGCACCACGTTGGCGGCCCACAGTTCGGGGCCGGCGGTGTCGGCGCTCATGTGCACGTTCATGAAGCACGAGGTGGCAAACATGACCAGCCCCACCGTCAGCAGAATGCGGTTGTCCACCTTGGTGGAAAGATTGGCCGCAATCGGCATCACGAACAACTGCGGCAGCCCCACCCACATGATGACCATGCCGATCTGCATCGGCGTGTAGCCGGCAATCTGGCTCAGGAACAGCGGCAGCATGAAGGCCGAACCGTACAGCCCCAGGCCGGTGGTGAAGGCCACGACGGCGGCGATCATGAAGCTGGGCCGCGCAAACACATGCAGGTCGATGAAGCTGTCGCGCCGCGTCATGCCGCGCCAGATCCAGGCGCCAATGCCGGCCACCGCCAGCGTTGCCGTGGTGCGTATGAAGTTGCTGTCGAACCAGTCCTTGGCGTTGCCTTCTTCGAGCATCGCTGTCAGTGAACCCAGGCCGATAGCCATCACCGCAATGCCGGGCCAGTCGGCGTTGCGCAGCAGGCGCAGGTTCATCGGTTCACGGTCCAGGCCCCAGGCCAGGCCGGCCAGCATCAAAAGGCCGGGCACCCAGTTGATGTAGAAGATCGAAGGCCAGCCGTACAGGCTGGTCAGGTAGCCGCCCACCGTCGGGCCCAGCGTCGGTGCCAGCGTGGCTGTCATGCCGAACAGCGCCAGGCCGATGGGGCGCTTGGCCAGCGGCAAACGGCGTGTCACCAGCGTCATCGCCATCGGTATCAGCACGCCGCCGGTGAAGCCTTGCAGGCCGCGGAAGACGATCATGCTTTCCAGGTTCCAGGCGACGCCGCACAGCGTGCTGAAACTGAGGAAAAGCACGACGTTGACGAGCATGTAGCGCCGCGTGGAAAACACGCCGGCCATGAAACCGGCGAGTGGGATGACGATGATTTCAGCCACCAGATACGCGCTGCTGATCCAGCTGCCTTCCTCTTGCGTGGCCGACAGCGTGCCCAGGATGTCGCGCAAAGAAGCGTTGGTGATCTGGATGTCCAGCACGGCCATGAAGGCACCCAGCAAGCCGGCCATCACCGCCACCCAGGTGCGCAAGGGCACGGTGTCGGGCGGCACAGAAACGGGTACCGGCAGGGCCGCTGGCGGCGCGGTGAGGCTAGGGGCGGTCATGCTCGCAAACGCTGGTGCTTCAGGTGCGCAGGTCGACGCTGACCGTGGCCGACAAGCCCGGCACCACACGGTCTGCAATGCCCGCCAGGTCCTTCGCGTCGAACAACAGTTTCACGGGTACGCGCTGCACGATCTTGGTGAAATTGCCGGTGGCGTTGTCGGGCGCCAGCAGTGCAAAGGTGGCGCCCGATGCGGGTGCAAAACTTTCAACATGAGCGGTGAATTCGCGCCCCGGAAAAGCATCCAGGTGCACGCTGGCCCGCTGGCCGGCTTTCATCCTGGCCAGCTGTGTTTCCTTGAAGTTGGCGGTGACCCAGACCTCGCCTTGCACCACCGCGGCCAGTTGCTGGCCGGGCTGCACACGCTGGCCCAATTCCACCGTGCGCTTGCCGATGCGGCCTGCGCTGGGCGCTGCCAGCGTGGTGTAGCCGAGCTGCAATTGCGCGTCTTTCAGCTGCGCGGCCAGTGCGGCTTTTTGCGCGATGGCGGCTTCGCGCGCGGCCTGCGCGCTGGTGATGGTTTGCTCGGCGGCGCTGGCGGCGGCGCGGCGGGCGGCGAGTTCGGCCGTGGCCACGTCGCGCGCGGCGGTGCTGGCGTCCACCTCTTGCCGGCTGACGGCGCGCAGCTCTGCGCCAAACAGGCGCTGGTTGCGCGCCGCGTCCTGCTCGGTGCGGGCCAGTGTGGCCTGCGATTGCGCCACCTGCGCCAGCGTGGCTGCGGCCTGGGCGCGGGCCTGGGCGATTTGCGCCACGCTGCCGGCGATGCTGGCGTCGGCGGCCAGCAATTGCGCCTTGATGCGCTCGATCTGCACCTGTGCGTCGCTGCTGTCCAGCCGCAGCAGCAGCGTGCCGGCGCTGACTTTCTGGTTGTCCTGCATGTTCATTTCCACCACCACGCCGGCCACGCGCGTGGCCACCGGGTGGACGTGGCCGCTGACGGTGGCGTTGTCGGTGTCGGCAAAGTTGGCGTTCAGCCACCACAGCCGCGCGCCGAAAGCCGCGGCTGCGATCAGCACCACAGCGCCCACGCCCAGCAGCCGCCACGGTGGGCCGCTGCGCGGTGCGTTGGCGGCGGCGGCCGCTGCGGGGTGGCTCACAACCACCGGCGCCGGTGCGGGGCTGCTCGGGTTGGGGCTGTGGGCGGTGGCTGCGGCTTGCATAGACAACTCCTGCAAAAGATCAGAGGGCGGCGGCTTTGGGCGTCGGCAACAGCCGCCCCATGTCACCGGCCTGGAAACGCTGCATCGCCGAGACGATCTCGGCCTCGCTGTTCATCACAAAAGGGCCGTGCTGGACCACAGCTTCACGCAGCGGCCGGCCGCTGAAGACGGCCAGCTGCAGCGGTGTGGTGGCGTGCAGCGCGGTGCCTGCGTTCAGCACCCAGACCTCACCTTCGGACAACACTTCGGCCACCACGTCGGTCATCGCTTCGGTACCCAGCCGGCCCCGGCCGCTGATGAGCCAGGCAAAGCCCTGTTCACCATCGGCCAGCTCGGTGCTGTACGCGGCACCGGCCTGCACCTGCACCACGCGCAGCGCGGCAAACACCGGCAGCGCCAG
>JANMJI010000071.1:0-2189 GCA_031371275.1 Betaproteobacteria bacterium | reverse complement strand
ATTCGCCGCCACCGCGTGGCCGCGGTGATCGCGTTCCTGCTCGTCTTCCCGCTGCTGATGCCTTATCAGGCACTGGCCATCAACATCCTCATCTTCGGGCTCTTTGCGGTGGGCTTCAACCTGCTGTTCGGCTACACGGGTTTGCTCAGTTTCGGCCACGCGGCTTTCCTGGGCGTGGGCAGCTACCTCACCGGCATCGGCATGGTGCACATGGGCCTGCCGTGGGGTGTGGCGGTGTTGCTGGGCGTGGCGTCGGCGGCGCTGGCCGGCGTCGTCATCGGCTTTCTGGCCATCCGCACACGCGGCATTTACTTCAGCATGGTGACGCTGGCGCTGGCGCAAATCGTCTACTACGTTTTCTACAAGGCCGAACGCTGGACGGGCGGTGAAAACGGCCTGCGCGGCATTCAGGTGCCAGCGCTGGAAGTGGGCGGGATCAGGTTCGATTTCCTGAACCCGATGACCAAGTACTACGTCATCCTGGCCTTCGTCGCGGTGGCGCTGTGGTTGGTGTCGCGGCTGCTGGCCTCGCCGTTTGGCGCGGTGATAGAAGCCGTGCGTGAAAACGAACAACGCGCCGCGGCCTGCGGTTATGACGTGGCGCGCACCAAGCTGCTGGTGTTCGTCATCAGCGCCGCTTTGTGCGGGCTGGCCGGTGCTTTGCGTGCACTGCACCTGAGCGTGGTGCCCATCGACAGCCTGCACTATCTGCTGTCGGGCCAGGCCGTGATGATGTGTTTGCTGGGCGGCATGGGCACTTTCTTCGGGCCCTTCGTCGGCGCCGGTCTGTTCCTGACACTGGAAGACGTGGCCACCACCATCACGCCGCACTGGATGGCCGTGGTCGGCACGGTGTTCATGGTCTTCGTGCTGTTCTTCCCGGCCGGTGTGTGGGGCAGCCTGATGCAGCGAGTCGAGCGTTCAAAATGAGTGGTGTGGCGCCCATCCTCGAAGTTGAAGGCATCAGCAAACGCTTCGGCAATTTCGTCGCGCTGAACAAGATCACAGCGCGCTTCGAGGTGCGAAAGCTGAGCGCCGTCATCGGCCCCAACGGCGCCGGCAAGAGCACCTTCTTCAACGTCGTCAGCGGCGCCTTTGCGCCCAGCGCTGGCCGGCTGAAGTTCAAGGGCCAGGACATCACCGGCCTGGCGCAACACGAATTTGCGCGCATCGGCATTGCCAAGAGCTTCCAGATCACGAATGTATTCAAGCAATTGAGCGCGCATGAGAACGTGCGTGTGGCGGTGCAGATGCGCCACGCCCGCTACCAACTCTTCAAACCCCGCGCGGCGATGGTGGATGTGGCCGAGCGCGCCAGCGCGCTGCTCGAACGTGTCGGCCTGGCCCCGCACGCCAGGCGCCCGGCGGCCGATCTGGCGCACGGCCAGCAGCGTGCGCTGGAAGTGGCCATGGCGCTGGCCAGTGACCCCGAACTGCTGCTGATGGACGAACCCACGGCCGGCATGTCACCTGAAGAAACCAAGGTCATGATGGACTTGATCGTCGCGCTGGCGGCCGAGCGATCCGTCATCCTGGTTGAACACAAGATGAAGCTGGTGATGGGCATTTGCGAACGGCTGCTGGTGCTGCACCACGGCGAATTTCTGGCCGAAGGCACGCCAGCAGAAATCAAGGCCAATGCCGATGTGCGGCGTGTCTATCTGGGGCAGGGCTGAGCATGCTCACCGTCAAAGGCCTGGACGTCTGGTATGACCGCAGCCATGTCGTGCAAGGGCTGAACTTCGAGGTCAAGGCGGGCGAGATCGTGACGCTGATGGGCCGCAACGGCGCCGGCAAGACCAGCACGCTGAAGGCCATCATGGGGCTGCTGGCCAAGCGCGCCGGCAGCGTGCGGCTCGATGGCCAGGAAGTGCTGGCCCAGCCGGCGCACACACGCTGGCACCAGGGCCTGGCCTATGTGCCCGAAGACCGCCGCATCGTGCCCGGCGTGACGGTGCGCGAGAACCTGCGCCTGGGCTTGATTGCCGGCAAGCAACGCCACACCGAGGGCGCGCGCATCGAAGAAATCGCGCTGACATTCCCGCGCCTGGCCGAGCGCATGGAGCAAGAAGGCACCAGCCTTTCCGGCGGTGAACAGCAGATGCTGGCCATCGCCCGCGCCATGATGGCCAAGCCGCGCATGATCCTGCTGGACGAGCCCAGCGAAGGCATCATGCCGCTGCTGGTGC
>JANMJI010000348.1:0-3712 GCA_031371275.1 Betaproteobacteria bacterium | reverse complement strand
GCGGCCACGCCGTCGTGCAGCGAAGTGCCGCGCAGGGGAATTGGATCGACCATGCGCACAGAATAACGCTGTAATTATGGAATCACAAGACCTTTTTTTCTCGGAGTACGGGGCCGGCGCAAGCTACATTGCGCGCGCCACCTGCCTGCTGCCCCTGCTTGTTGCCCGCTGCTTATCGCCCCGTGCCCCCTGCCCGTTGCCCATTGCCCATCGCCCATGCCCGTCGCCCCCCGCTCCCCCTTGCCACTGGACGCCAGCCGCGTGCTGAAGCTGGCCGCGCAAAGCATGTTCGACGTCTTCGCCAGCACCGCCATGGGCACCATGGTGGTTGACCGCGAACACCGCATCGTGTGGATAGACGACGGCTACCGCCGCTTTCTGCCCGCCCTGGGCCACGCCGAAAGCGACTTCGTCGGGCGCCCGGTGGAAGACGTGGTGCCCAACACGCTGATGGGCCAGGTCATAGACAGCGGCCAGCCCATCCTGGTGGATTTGTTGACCAACCACGCCGGCACCTTCCTGGTCAGCCGCCTGCCGCTGCGCAGCGAAGAAGGCGATGTCATCGGCGCCGTGGGCTTTGTGCTGCTGGACCATCCGGAGACCACGATGCAGCCGCTGGTGGCCAAGTTCAGCAGCCTGCAAGCTGAGCTGAACGCAGCGCGGCGGCAAATAGCCGAAGCCCGCCGCCCCAAGTACAGCGTGGCCAGTTTCATAGGCACCAGCCCGGTGGCGATGGAGCTGAAACGCCAGGCCCGGCGCGTGGCCGCCACCGAAAGCACCGTGCTGCTGCTGGGCGAAACCGGTACTGGCAAAGAGCTGCTGGCCCACGGCATACACGCCGCCAGCCGCCGTGCCGCGCGGGCCTTTGTCGGCCTCAACATCGCCGCCGTGCCAGACACCTTGCTGGAAGCCGAATTCTTCGGCGTCGCCCCCGGCGCCTACACCGGCGCCGACCGCAAAGGCCGCGATGGCAAGTTCAAACTGGCCGACGGCGGCACGCTGTTTCTGGACGAGATTGGCGACATGCCGCTGGCCCTGCAAAGCAAGCTGCTGCGCGCTTTGCAGGAACAAGAGATAGAGCCGCTGGGCAGCAACACCGTGCAGCGCGTGGACGTGCGCATCATCGCGGCCACCAGCCGCGATTTGCATGCGATGGTGGCCGACGGCAGCTTTCGCGCCGACTTGTTTTATCGGCTGAACGTGCTGCCGCTGCGCTTGCCGCCGTTGCGCGAACGGTTGCCCGATCTGGAAGCCTTGGTCGAGTCATTGAGCGAGGACATTGCGCGGCGCAGCGGTTTGCCGCACAAGGCGCTGAGCCCCGACGCGCTGGCATTGCTGATGCAGCATGCCTGGCCGGGCAATGTGCGTGAACTGCGCAATACGCTGGAGCAGGCGAGTTTGATGACCGACGACTTGCAACTGGCGGCAGCGCACTTTGCGGGCGTGCTGCCGCAGCTGAGGACGCCGCGGTCTTTGCCGGCAACGCGTGGCGCAGTTTCCGCAACCCTTGTGCCCGCCGACACGCCCACCCCGGTACAGCCGCTGCCCGTTCAAGTGGCAGCGCTTGAACGCTGCGCCATCGCTGCTGCACTGGTGGCCAGCGGCGGCAACCGCGTCGCGGCAGCCCGCGCCCTGGGCATGTCACGGGCGGCGTTTTATGACCGGCTGCAGCGCTGGCCTGCGCTGGCGCTGGTGGGACGTTAGTGGGGCGCATGCCAGCTTGACGCCAGACGCTCGCAAGCGTTGCGCGCTGTCGTTGCGCCCTCGATTTGCGCTGTCTTGTGGATGCAATCGCGGCCCGTTCATCGACAAGTTGCGGGTTGATGACACAGAATGGTTTACAGCTCCTACATAAAAGGCGAGGTGCGTGATGGACAGCAAATGGTTCTTGGTTGTCGCAGGCATGTTGGTCGGCGCGACGGCCACCTACTACACCGTCAAGACACCCGCGCCCGGCTATGGTGTCTTCGAGCCCGGCGTGTCCCTGCGGACTTTCGGCATCGGCCTGAATCCGGGCGAAATCATTCAGGTCTACGGCTGCGCTCCTGGCGCGCCTTGCACGATTGCCGTTGAAGCCGAACTGATGGGCAGCGGCTGCAAGTTCCATCAGCCCAAGGTGGCATTGGTGAAGAACGTGCAGCGTGTCACCTGGACCCTTCAGCCGGCTTCCGGCGCAAGCACGGGGGCCAGCGCCGCGGAATTCCGTTTTCGGGAAGGCCGAGATTTTGTGAAAGGCGAAGGGGCCGGTTTTGGCATCCGCATCTACGACGTGGTGGACTATGCGGCGCTGGCTTCGGCGGCGGGGTCGGGCCCGGTGGTCGCAGTGCCCGCGATCTGGAGGCCCGGCGCTTCTGCGCCGAACAGCGTCAACTGGGGCATCGTCGATGAATCTGCGATGAAGATTCCCAAGGCTTCGGGCTACGACGTGTATGCAGAGTACCGCCTGCTGACGGATCCGAAGACGGGGCCGTTCACGCCATGCCCGCGCTACGACCCGATCATCATGAACAACGGCGATTGACCGCGGTTCATCCAACCGACCTGACTTCAAACGCAAGGGGAATATCGATGCATGCGAATGTTCTTCACACAGGGGTTCTGGGCAGTGCGCTGGTGCTGTTTTTGAGTGCTTGTGCGGCGGCGCCAGTCTGGGTTGAGCCTGAAAAGTATGCGCCTGGCAATGCGGCGCGGCTCTTGGGTGGCGGCGGCAAGTGGGGCGACAAAATCGAACGTTGTTCTCTGTACGACGTCACCGTCTGCGTTATCAACGTGACGTTTATTCCGCCGGCCCTGGGCGCCACCCCCGATGCCTGCCAGACCGAAGTGTCCCCAGTCGTCTTGCTCGAGCGCGGTGCGACCGCGATACGCTGGGTGCTGACGTCACCCGACACCAGATACACGGCCACCTTCAGGCCGGCCGACAGTGGCCCCTACAAGGGCATCAGGGTGCTGGATGTGGCCGACTACAGCGCATCGGGCAACACTGACATCTGGCAGCCAGCACTGACCATAGACCCCATAGGCGACATCAAAGAGATTGTGTGGAACCTGCCGCCATCTTCGACGACCGGCCAGAAGCGCGTCGACAAAATCTCGGCCTACGAGATTTACGTGAAGTACAGGAAGGAGGAAGGCCAGGAAATCAACTGCCTGCTCAAGGATCCCATCATCATGAACAACGGTTGAATTCGTGTTCCCACGCTTGATGGGTTCGGCAAGCACAAAGATGTTTGATGTTGTTGGGTTTGAAGACGGCCGTGCTGCCGCGCCAGGCCGCGCCTACGCGCTACGCCAGCAGCGCGCCCACCGTGGCCAGCCTGCGCGCCAGTTCGGGAAACGATTCCAGCTGGCTGGTGCTGGCCACCTTGCCTGCTGCAAGCCAATGCGTGTGTGCGCTGTCGCGTTCACCCCGCGCATGCTCCACTTCGGCCAGGGCGCACAAGGCCAGGCTTTCATTGAGCCTGTCACCCGACTGGTGGCTCAAGCTCAGCGCGCGCTGCAGGCATTCGCTGGCTGACACAAACTGGCCGGTGCGCGCCAAGGCCAGGCCCAGGCAGCACCTGAACTGCGATTCGCTGCGTGCTGCACCCAGCGCGCGCGCGCCGGCCACCGCCGTGGCGTATTTTTCGCACGCAGCAGCAAGCTCGCCGCGGGCTTCCAGCACCAGGCCCAGGTTGCATTGCACCGTGTATTCCAAGTGGCGGTGGCCCAT
>JANMJI010000031.1:0-8536 GCA_031371275.1 Betaproteobacteria bacterium | reverse complement strand
GTTTCAGGCGCCAGCGTGAAGGCTGGGAAACGCGCCGCCAGCCGCGCCACGCGCAGCAGCCGCACGGGGTCTTCAACAAACGCCGCCGAGACATGGCGCAGCACGCGCGCGGCGATGTCGCGCTGGCCGCCGTGGGGGTCGATCAGCGTGCCGTCTTCGGCCTGCGCAATGGCGTTGATGGTCAGGTCGCGGCGCAGCAGATCTTCTTCCAGCGTCACCTCGGGCGCGGCGTCGATGGCAAAGCCGCGGTAGCCCGGCGCGGTCTTGCGTTCGGTGCGCGCCAGTGCTACTTCTTCGCCGGTGTCAGGGTGGATGAAGACCGGAAAATCCTTGCCGACCGCGCGATAGCCCAGCGCCAACAAGGCATCGGGCGTGGTGCCGACGGCGACCCAGTCGCGGTCGCTGGGCGGCAGGCCCAGCAAGGCGTCGCGCACGGCGCCACCAACGATGTAAAAACGTGCGTTCACAGCACGTTCACAGCGCGGCCGCCGTGGCTTCTGGCGGCGTGAACACCCGGTTCGTGCAGCGGCCGTTGCGTTCCATCCAGTGCAGCGTGTTGCCGACGATGACCACGCTGCCCGAGACCACCGTGCTGGCCACGAACAACGCGCTGCCCAGGGCCAGCACGGCCAGGCAGTCGTTGACCTGCCCGCATTTGTAGGCGTCGCGCATTTCCACCACGGTCAGCGTCAGCTCGCGTGTCAGCATCGGGCAGGGGCCGGGGCGGCTGTGGTCGATGATCGGTACGGTCATGCAGGCGCAAAGCAGCATCGCCGCGGCGGGCGGCAGCGCGCGGCGCAGCAGGCTGTTGAAAAACGCAAGACGCATCGCGCCAAGGATAGCCGGGCCACAACCCCGGTGTGGCCGGCTGTGGCGGGCTGCGCTGCCCGAGGCCAGTGCAGTGTTCGACGCCATGCAGCACATAAAACCGCGTCTTTGCCGCCCTGGCTTCGTTGCAAATCCTCGCAACGCCCCGAGGCATTGCTGCGGTTTGCGCCAGGACGACAAATCCATCGGTTTTATTAAGTGCTGCATAGCGTCGAACACTGCACTAGCGGTGCTTGCGGTAAGGCTCCTCAAAATCAAGGTAGTCCTGCTCTGCCAGCGCATCTTTGATCCACGCCGCCACGCCCGGCGCGGCGCTGATGCGTTCGATGTAGCCGCGGGTGGTGGCCGGCGTCGGCAGCGCATAGGTGCGCAGGCGCATGCACACGGGCGCGAACATCGCGTCGGCGGCGCCGAACTCGCCGAACAAAAAGGGCCCGCCGCTGATGGCCAAGGCTTCGGCCCACATGACTTCGATGCGCAGCGCGTCATTGCGCACGGCAGCCTGTTCGGCCCAGAGTTTGGCGCCCACTTCGGGCAGATGCGCTTCGATGTTCATCGGGCAGTGGCTGCGCAGCGCGCTGAAGCCTGCATGCATTTCAGCCGCCAGGCAGCGCGCGCGGGCACGTTGCCGAATGTCTTCGGGCCAGACGCCGTGGCCGGGGAATTTGTCGTGCAGGTACTCGGCAATGGCCAGGCTGTCCCACACCGAAAAATCGTCGTCGACCAGCACCGGCACGCGCCCGGCCGGGCTGAAGCGCGCCACCGCGCGGCGAAAGGGCGAGTGGTCGTTGAAATCGAAGCGCAGCTTCACTTCTTCGAAGTGCAGGCCCAGTTGGCGCATCAGCACCCAGGGCCGCATCGACCATGACGAGTAGTTCTTGTTACCGATCAGCAGTTGCATCAGAGGCTCCGTGGCGCGACAGCGTGCATGAAAGCCTGCATCCTAGAGGCCGGCGCGCTGTTGTGGGATGCGCGTTTCGCATCGCGCCGATGCGCGGCAGGCATCACCGCAGCCCGCCCGGCCCGTGCCTACTCGCGCCGCGCGCCCGCGCGCCAGCGTTCCAGCCGTGCGCGGCCATATTGCGCGCCCAGGTAGGCCGGCGCCACGGCTTCCATCGCGGTGGGGCTGATGCCCAGCGCGGCCAGGCCCGGCAGCATGCCGCTGGCGACGTTGGGCACGCGCATGGAATCGAGGTTGTCGCGCGACATCAGCGGCTGGCCGGGCAGGCATTCCATGGCCAGCGCCTGCAGCCGGCCCAACGCCATCGGCAAGGGAATTTGCGGCCGTTCGTGGCTCGACCAGCGCCCGGCCAGGCGCACCAGGTCTGACAAGGTGTAGGTGCCAGGCCCCACGGCTTCATAGGTTTGGCCGACGCTAACGGGCATGTTGAGTGCATTGACAATGGCCGTGGCCACGTCTTCCACCCACACCGGCTGGAAGCGTGCACTGCCGCCAGCCAGCGGCATCACCGGCGCCAGTGCTTGCAGGCGGGCAAACACGTTGAGGAACTGGTCTTCGGCACCGAAGATGACCGAGGGCCGCAGCAGCGTCAGCGCCAGGCCTACGGGCCCTTGGCTTGCTTCCACCAGCACCGCTTCACCCGCGGTCTTGCTGCGCAAGTAGTTCGACGGCGCCTGCGGCCCGACACCCAGGGCGCTGACGTGCACCAGCCGCGACACGCCGGCGGTTTTGCAAGCGGCGGCCAACCGGCGCGGCAACGCCACATGCACATGGTCAAACGCCGCCGCGCTGCCGTGCAGGATGGCCACCAGGTTGACCACCGCGTCACAGCCGGCCAGCAGGTGGGCCAGCGTGGCTTCGTTGTGCACGTCGGCCTGCACCACCTGCACGGTGGGCAGCGCGCGCACGCGGTTGGCGTGTTGAGCACGGCGCGTGGGCACGATGGTGGCGCCGCTGGCGCTGCGCTCGGCCAGACGTTCACACACGGCGCGGCCGACAAAGCCGGTACCGCCCAAGACAAGAATTCGGTTCATCGGCATGGGGTCAACATCACTTCAAGCGGCTTCATTGACGGTCATTGGTCAGGACAATTCGACCAGGCAGTTCGTCAGGGCAATTCGCGGTCGGGGCTGGCAGCGCCGGGTGCCAGCGGGCCTATCGGCGGGCCCAGCCGGGCTTTCAGTGTCGGCGCGGGCTAGCCCATGTCTTGGCGCATGTCCTGGCGCATGTCTTGGCGCATTTCCTGGCGCAAAAGCGCAGCGTAGTCGACGCTGTTGGACAAGACCTTCTTGACATAGTCGCGCGTTTCGTTGAACGGGATGCTCTCGGCCCAGGCGGCGGCTTCCATCACCGCACCGCCTTCGCGCCAGCGGCGCGGCCGGCCGGGGCCGGCGTTGTAGGCCGCGGCGGCCATCGCCAGCGAACCCCCGAAATCGTCAAGCACGCGCTTCAAATAGGCCGCGCCCAATTGCAGGTTGACTTGCGGGTCGGTGACCGTCTCGGCCCGGTAGTCGACGCCGATTTTCTTGGCCGTCCAGCGCGCGGTGGCGGGCATCAATTGCATCAGGCCGGCCGCACCGACACCCGAGCGTGCATCGGCAATGAAGCGCGATTCCTGGCGTATCAGCCCGTACAGCACAGCAGGGTCCAGCCCCACGGCCTGGGCCTTGGCCAGCACCTGCTCGCGATAAGGCAGCGGGAAGCGTTGCTGGATGTCGATTTCGGCACGCGTGCGTTCGCTGGTGTTGATGCAGCGGTCCCACACCTCACGCTCGCAGGCCCATTGCGCGGCGGCCAGCAGTTCGCGGTCGGCCATGCCGCGCAGCGTGAAATTCCATTCGCGCACGCCTTCGCTGCGCAGGCCCAGGTCTATCAACTGCAACGCGCGCGCCAGCCCCGGCAGCTTGCGCGCGGCGTCGCGTTCGGCGGCGGCCAACGGCAGCGGTGTGGCGGGCAGGCCGGCGCGCTGGCCCAGGTCTTCGGTGGCCAGCTTGCCGTAGAAGCCCTGCTGCGGCGCTATCGATTCCAGCGCGGTGCGTGCCGCGGCACGGGCGCCATCACCCTCGGCGCCGGCGCCCGCGCGGGCCTGGGTGGCGCGCGCCTTCCAGTAGACCCAGGTGGCGTCGTGCTGCTCGGCCGCGGGCATGGCTTCGATGGCGCGTTGCACCAGCGCCCAACGTTGTGCGTCGGCCGCTGGCTGGCGCAGCGCGGCGCGCACATGCCAGGCCAGCAGGTCTTCGCTCCACGGCGGCTGCATGCCGGGTTTGCTGGCGCTGTCCCACAGCTGCCAGGCGTGGCGGGCGTGCTCTGCGGCTGCGGGCTGTTGCTTCAGTGCAGCTTGCTTGGCGACATGGGCCCAGGCCGTGGCTTGCAACGCCATCGACAGGCGCTGCGCGGTACTGCCGGAAGCCACGGCCTGCAACTGGCCGGCGGCGTAGTCGGGGTCGTTGGCGGCCATGCGCATTAGTGCCAGCAGCAGCAATTCATGCCCTTGCGCGCCGCTGCCCAAGCCGCGGCGTTGCAGGGTACGCACGGGGTTGTCCAGCAGTTCGGCAGCGGCATCGCTCAGGGCCGGGTTGATGAGTGCGACTGCCGCTTTGGCCGCCCGCGGGCGGTTGCTTTCCACTGCCAGACGGGCGGCCTGCCAGGCGTCGTCTGCTGTCAGCACCTTGGCCTCGAACAGCGTGCGGGCCATCAACGCGCAGCCGTCGTCGAGGTCGCGCTGGGCCAACCAGGCGGTGCGCGCGGTGGTGCGCAGCTGGGGCGCGCTGGTCGCGTCCCCGGTGCCGTCAAGGTGCTGCACCAGCAGCGCATAACAGCTGACCTCGCGGTCGTCGTTCATGCGAAAGCGCGGGTATTCAGCGCGGAAGTTGGTCCAGTCGCGGCGCCGGCCCAGCTCCAGCAGCCAGTCGTTGCGCAGGCGGTCTTCGACATAGGTGCCTGCCCAGCGTGCGGCAAAGCCGTCCAGTTCGGGCTGTTGGGCTTGGGCCAGGCGGTTTTGCAGTTCCCAGTACTCGACCCACATCGCCAGCGGGTGGCGGCTGTTGTTGACGGCCATGCGCGCGTTGGCCAACGCGGCCTTGTCTTTCTTGCGCAGCGCATCGCGGGCTTGCAGCACCGCGTCGTCGCCGATCTGGGCCGCTGCGGCGGCGGCGGGCAGGGCCAGCATCAGGCTGCCCAGCAGGGCCAGCAGCACGCCGCGCAGATCAGCCAGCGGGCCATGCGGCCAGATGTGGCGAAGGGGGTTGGGCATGGCGCTGAGGTTAGCGCAGGCTGCGTTGTGCCACAGCGTGTGCTTCATGGGGTGGCGGGCCCGGTGGGGCGGCGTCTTGTTGGGTCAGCGCTTGCCGTGTCAGCGCAGCCTGGGCCAGCAGCCAGTCTTCGAAAGCCGCCAGCACCGGCCGTGCGCGCCGCGCCGGCCAGCGCACCAGCCAGTAGGAAAAGGGCGATGTCACACGCCCCGCCGCGCCAAAGGGTTCGACCAGTTCGCCGCGGGCGATGGATTCACGCACCAGCGCCACCCGCGCCAAGGCCACACCCTGCCCGGCCAGCGCGGCCTGTATCTGCTGGTAGGTGAAATTCAAGTAAACCCAGCCTCGCGGTTCCAGCTTGGGCGGCGCGTGCAGGCGCAGCCAGTGGCGCCAGCTCAGGTACTCGGCACTGGGCCGCGCGTCGTCTTCTTCCAGCAGCGTGTGCTGGGCCAGGTCGGCAGCAGTGCGCAGCGGCAGGCGGTCCAGCAAGGCCGGGCTGGCCACGGGGGTCAGCACCTCGCCGAAGAGTTCGGTGGAACCGGGCGGTGCCTGGTCGGGGTGGCAGTAGCGCAAGGCCAGGTCGATCTCGGGGTCGTCGAAGTCGGCCAACTGGTCGGCGGCCGAGATGCGGATGTCAGACGCCGGGTACGCGTTCTGAAATTCCTGCAGGCGCGGCAGCAGCCACAGCGAAGCGAACGACGCAAAAGTGGTCACGCCCACCGGCTGGCGGCGCTGGGCGTTGCGGATGTGGCGCACCGTGCCGTCCATCTGCGCCAACAGCGGCGCCACGTTGCGCAGCAGCAGCGCGCCCGGGCCGGTCAGTTCCACATGCCGTGTGCCGCGCAAAAAGAGCGTGGCGCCCAATTCGTCCTCCAGCCCGCGTATCTGCCGGCTGACCGCGGGTTGCGTGAGGTGCAATTCTTCGGCCGCGGCGCGAAAACTGAGCAGGCGCGCCACCGCTTCAAAGGCCCGCAGCGGGCCCACGGCCAGCGGGCGGTGGCGGGGTACATTCATGACGCCGCATTATCAATCCAGGCCCCAGAGGTGATTGGACGAAGAGGCGGGTAAACCCCATCATTTGCCTGCATCGAAATCCGACTGGAGAGCCTTTGATGAACACCCGCGCCATGTTGAATCTGCATCAGGACGGCACGCCCTGGGTCTGCGCACTGCAAGGCCACCAGGCCACCACGCTGGCCGCCGACGCGGTGCCGCGCTGGCTGCGCGTGGACGCCGGCTGCCTGTGGGTGACGGCACGCCAAGGCACCGGCCGGGGCCACGCTGCCGCCGCGGACATCTGGCTGGGCGCCGATGACCACCTGGCGTTGCCGGCCGGCAGCGAATGGGTGCTGCAAGCCTGGCCACAGGCGCGTTTGAGCCTGCTGGTGGCGGCGCCGGCGGCGGTCAGCCGCGGCCTGGGCGTGCTGTCTTTTTCGGCGCGACTCTGGGCCCGGTTTTCGGTGCGGTTTTGCGCGTTTCGGCAACGTCCGCGGTCGTCTGCGACGCCGCGCGCCGCGGCTTGCTGAGCTTGGCCGCCCGCGCTGCCACCGCAGCCTGCAGCGCCCGCCGCGCCCAGGGTGCCATCTGCGCGGGTGATTCCAGCGCGTCGTCGGGTGCTGACCAGTAACCCAGGCTCACCGATTCGCCGTCACTGCTGTAGACAAAAGGCGTGCAGCCCGCGGCGGCAAAGGCTTCACGGCTGCTGGCGTCGGTCTTCAGGTACAGCCGCTCAGCCGCGATCAGCGCGATGAACAGTTCGTCCACATACAAGCCCCAGCCGCCAAACATGCGTCGCACGCGCACCGCGCCCAGAGGCGCCAGCAGTTCGACACAGTGCTCGACAAAAGGCGGTGGCCTGGAAATGGAGGGCATGGCGCGACAATACGCGGCATGAGCTTCGCCATGCCCCCCCTGGAACCTTCGCGCGACAAAAAAACGCTGCGCCGTCAGTTGCAAGCCGAACGCCAGAGCCTGATAGACCGTCACCAGCGCGCCATGCACCTGCAAGAGGTGCTGCGCGTGTGGCTGATGGCGCGTGACGACACCGCCATTGGCGCCTACTGGCCCATCAAGGGCGAGTTCGACGCCCTGCCGGCCTTGTTCCGCTGGACGGAAGCCGATGAAGAGCGCTGCATAGGTTTGCCGGTGATAGACAAGACCACCAAGCAGCTGGCTTTTCACATGTGGTTCCCGGGCTGCGAGATGGAAGAAGACGCCTACGGCATTCCCAAGCCCAAGGACACACCGGCCTTCCACCCCACACTGTTGCTGGTGCCCTGCGTGGGCTTTGGCGACAAGGGCATTCGCCTGGGTTACGGCGGTGGTTTCTACGACCGCACGCTGGCCACGCTGTCACCAAGGCCCTTCACCGTGGGCCTGGCCTATGCCAACGGCTACGTGCCGTGGTTGCAGGCCGAGGCGCACGATGTGCCGCTGGACGCGGTGCTGACGGAAGAAGGCTTGGCCTGGCCGACTGTTGACCCCCAAGCTCGCTAGCCCGTCTGCCCCCCGAGGGGAATGTCCCCCTGCGGCCCGGCAAGGCCGGTTCCGTGGGGGTAGCTTGGTCTGTCAAGTCAGGCGCAGGCGCTTGCAGATTTCCAGCGACAGCGCCGACTGGTTCAGCGTGTAGAAGTGGATGCCCGGCGCGCCGCCGGCAATCAGCCGCTCGCACAGCCGTGTCACCACGTCGATGCCGAAGGCCCGCACCGAGGCCGCGTCGTCCATATAGCCTTCCATCTTCAAGGCCACCCAGCGCGGAATCTCGATGCCATCACGCTGCGCAAACTGCGCAATGCGGGCGTAGTTGTGGATGGGCATGATGCCGGCCACGATGGGTGCGGTGACACCCAGCAGGCGAGCTTCATCGACGAAGTGAAAATAGGCGTCGGGGTTGAAGAAAAACTGCGTGATGGCCGAGTTCGCACCGGCCTTCATCTTCGCCGCAAAGTGCTCCAGGTCGCGCTTGGCATAACGCTGTTGTGGATGGTACTCAGGGTAGGCCGCGGCTTCGATGAACCAGTCGTCGCCTTGGGTCTTGCGGATGAATTCGATCAGGTCGCGGGCGTAGCGAAACTCACCCGCCGTGGCCGTGCCGCTGGGCAGGTCACCGCGCAAAGCCACCAGGCGGCGAATGCCTTGCGCGCGGTAGGTGGCCAGGATGTCGCTGATGCTGTCGGCCGTGCTGCCCACGCACGACAGGTGCGGCGCGGCCTCGAAGCCTAACGCTGCAATGTCTTGTACTGTGGCCAGCGTCTTTTCGCGCGTGCTGCCACCGGCGCCGTAGGTGACACTGAAGAATTCGGGCTGCACGGCGGCCAGGTCTTGCACCACGGTCTTCAACTTCTCGCTGCCGACGGGGGTGTTGGGGGGGAAGAACTCGAAGCTGATCGGGGTGGTGGTCACGCAGAAGGTCTCAGCAAGGTGCTGGGTCATTGGCCCAGGTGTTTGTGAGCCGCCTTGGCCAGGCGGCGGTCGAAGGTGGCCAGCGGGGCCGCCA